>JAZDOR010000109.1:0-5692 GCA_043798435.1 bacterium | reverse complement strand
TACCTGATACCTTCTCAGACTTCAGGTATTTTACTAACCTGACACCTGACGCCTGATACCTGATACCTTCTCAGACTTCAGGTATTTTACTAACCTGACACCTGACGCCTGATACCTGATACCTTCTCAGACTTCAGGTATTTTACTAACCTGACACCTGACACATGACGCCTGATACCTGAACGCTTATATCTTGACACAATAGGTATTTGCCAATAAACTTACCCTATGTTTTCATATCTTATAAAAGTATTACTGGGTCTTCCCCTCTTTCTTATGCCACTCTATTTTGACCTGAGGGTAGCAGATACATTCGGGGTAAGTAAGATGGTGGTTCTCTATCTCTTCTCTATCTTGCTTCTTTCTGCCAGCTTAGCTAAAAGCGTATATTATGAGAAGCTCTCCTTCAGGAGAACACCCTTAGATATACCCGTCCTCATCTTTCTTTTGACAAACATTGTTTCTGTAATAACATCAACATCCCCTATCCAGTCCATCTTTGGTGGATACAAGTCTCAACAGGGTTTTATTACTATAGCCTGCTACATCCTTATCTTCTTTTCCGTTACAAATATGTCAAGCGACTCCAGTCCCAAGTGGCAGATTAAACTTGCTATAGCCTTTATTCTGGCAAATATTCTGGCTTGCTTCTTTCCCACAAGACCAGACTTCAGCTTGGGCTGGGCATACAGTGACGGACTTTTATTTCTCCTTTTTTACATTGGGTCTTTTTACCTTATTCTCTCTTTCATCAAAGATGCCTATTCCTTGCCAAAGGTATTTATCTTTGTCGCCCTGCTCTCTGGTCTTTACTTGCTATATCAACGAAGTGGCAATGACTTTGTTCAATGGGATACAGCTCTTGATTGCACAACCTTTGGAAATATGACCTTCTTTTCACACTACGGCTTAGTCAGTCTTTTTCTCGCTATCTCTGTCTTTCTTGGACTGTTCTTGAAGGAGAAATCTAAAAAGAAGGTAGTTGATTACAAAAGATATACCTTTCTCTGCCTCTCTGGTCTTTCCCTCCTGCTCATATTTATTGCTGTCTTTGTTATGAGGGTAAGGTCTATCTTTATCGCTGGTTTTTTTGCAAGCCTTTTCTTTTTAATTATTCTTGGATTTAAGGTGAGAAGGGAGTATAAAAAAGAGATAATGGCTCTTCTCTTGATATTTGTTCCAACAGTTATCTATTATGGGTTTACAGGAGGAAGGGGTATCTTCGTGCGAACAGCAAATGAGGTAAAGGTCATGGCAAAGACAGAGGGTCTTCTTGGTTCAAGCGAAAAATTTACCACAACTGCCGTAAGGCTTCATATCTGGCGTGGTTGTCTTAGGATTGTAAAAGATTATCCCCTCTTTGGAATAGGACAGGAGACTATGTTCTCTATCTATCCAAGATATAGAACCCTTGCTGATGCAAAGGCAGAGGGTCAATATTCAAGAACAGACAGGGCACACAACGATGTGATAGATGTAGTTGCCATGACAGGCATACTCGGACTTTGCTCTTTTCTTTTTCTTCATATAACCTTCCTGATTATAATTTTGAGAGCGGTTTATAAATCTAAAGGAAGAGAGAGGGTAATGTTAGCTGGAGTAGCCTCTGCTTGGGCTGCCTATCACCTGAACGGACTCCTTTCTTTTGGAACACCCTGCGTCAACTCTATGTTCTGGGCACTTTCAGGAATAGGTGCGGTCTTAGCTGGAAAACCAAAGGTTTACGAAAGGAGGCTTCTGCTCGGCGGTATGAAGTGGGTTGTCTTAGGTGTAATTTTTGCCCTTTCTATAGTTGGTCTTGTTTGGGTGAAGAATATGTATTGTGCGGACACAATCTTCAGTCAGGCAGGCAGGCTTGAAAAATCAGGGAGTCTTTCCGATGCTATTCCGAGGTATAAAGAGGTCTTGAAGCTCAATCCCTGGCAGAAGGATTACTCAGATTCTTTGTTAAATACATATCTCACCCTGGCCAGGAGATACCCAAATCCTGATTATACAAAAGAAGCAGTCTTTTGGGCAGAAAGGGCTGTAAAGCTCTTCCCTCAGGATAGCGTTAGCTGGAACTTCTTAGGGGGTGCATACTATTTAGATGGTGCAGCTACTGGAAAGGACAGAAGGGATGAGGCAGTTGCTGCCTACAAGCAGACTGTCCTCCGTGAGCCATACTTGATAGATGCCTACACAAATATTGGGCAGATTAGACTCAGTCAAGGAAAGACCGACGAGGCATACAAGTATTTTATGAAGGTCTTATCTTTTGAGGAGACAGAACCACGCTCTCTTTATTATGCAGGTCAAATAGAGTTCCAAAAGGCGGAGCATAAGAAGTCAAAGGAGCACTTGAGCAGGTTAATCAAGCTCTGTCCAACTTATGAGAGGGCGGAGAATGCAAGGGAGATGCTCCTTCTGATAGAGAGATCAAGATAGGATTTAGCCATCTCCTTTTAATGGCAACCACTTAGAGTTTGCAGAGGAATAAATAAATAGTAGGAATTTCCTTTTTGTTCTGGTTCTGCCAGAACCTTATATTTTGAGGTTCAAAGTTCGTAACACTTTACTCATCTGAAGTAAAATTAGCCTTTGGAGACTTTGGAGAAATAAAATATAATCACGAAACCCCGAAAAAATGAAAACACGAAAAACTAAAGGATGATATTCTTAATTTTATAGTTCAATTTACTTTTTTCCTTTTCGGGCTTTCATCCTTTCGGGCTTTCGTGTTTCTCCTTTTACTTCACTTGGGTAAATAGTTACCAAAGTTCAAGGTTAGAGAATAAGAGGATTAACCGTGAACCTTGAACCTGAGTAGTTACTTTTTTGGTAGACCAATTTCTTTTCGGTATACTATCTTTCAGAAACAACTCACAGTCAATTTGCATAAATTTGCAAAAGTTCGTAAGCGTTCAGGTAGTGTAAGAAAAGGGGATATGGAGATTATGGGGATATAGAAATATTCATTGCAAATTGTCAAGTTAATTGGACGCAGATCTTCGCAGATTATCAGGATTAATTTTTGAAATTTGCATTTTGCTTTTGTTGGATTTGTAATGATTTATCCCCATATCTCCTATATCTCCTTATCCCCCTTCTTACACTCTTGATATATAGCCTGAACAGTTACAAAGTTCAGACCTTTATAATTTTTATTTGCCAAAAAGGGAACTTTTACAGTAATATAATACTATGTTAAAAAATCCTGTTTTGAGATGGACGGCGACAATTACAGGTGTAATACTTGTGATGATAGCTATGTTTTGGGCAGAGACGATGCATAGAGCCTGGCGGGAGTTCAAAGAGGCGAAAAAGGCTGAAAAAGAAGGGGACATGCCTATGGCTATTCTCTGGTATGGCACGGTTATCTCTTTTTATACGCCGTGGTCCCCCTGGGTAAATAAGAGTATTGAGCGACTCTTTGAGATTGGCAAAGACGCAGAAAAAAAAGGCGATTATAAACTGGCAAAGGATGCCTACGATGAGATAGTCCATAGAATCTACTCCGTAAGGAGCTTTTATACCCCACATAAGGATAAGCAGACTAAGGCAAAAACCTTAAGTGATGCCGTGAAACAAAAGATATAGGGATAGCTTTCTTTATTTCCCCTTCTTTGAACATAGAACATAGAATTCTCTCTAACATTTAAAAAAATGTGTGGAATATGCGGAAAGCTTACCCTTGATGGAACCCCTCCCCAAAAAGACCTGCTTCTTAGAATGTGTGATACCCTGAGGCACAGGGGACCAGACGATGAAGGCGTCTATATCGGAAAGAATATCGGGCTTGGACACAGAAGGCTCTCCATTATTGACCTTTCAACTGGCCATCAGCCTCTATCTAATGAAGACGGAACCATCTGGATAGTCTTCAACGGTGAGATATATAACTTCTTAGAACTCCGCCCCAACCTTACTAACCGTGGACATAGATTCAAAACAAAGACTGACACAGAGACGGTAATCCATCTCTATGAAGAGTATGGTGTCCAGTGTGTCCAGCATTTAAGGGGAATGTTCGCTTTTGCTATCTGGGATGAAAAGAAGAAAAGGCTGTTCTTGGCCAGGGATAGGATAGGAAAGAAGCCTCTCTGTTATGCCTTCACCAAGAATTCATTTATCTTTGCTTCAGAGCTGAAGGCAATTTTAGAGGATAGTGATATAGATAGGCAGATAAACTTAGAGGCAATCCACCATTATCTCACCTACCAGTGCGTTCCCTCCCCTATGACCATATTCGCCCAGATAAAGAAGCTCCCGCCCGCTCATATTATGGTTATTGAGGATGGAAAGATGGAGCTTGAAAGATACTGGAGACCAGAATATATACCAAAGACCAGCTTAAAAGAGCCGGAGATAATAGAGCATATCCTGGAAATTCTGAAGGAGGCGACAAGGATACGGCTTATATCCGATGTCCCCTTAGGTGCTTTTCTCTCAGGTGGAATAGACTCTTCTGCCACTGTGGCAATGATGTCGCAGTTGATGGATAAGCCCGTGAAGACATTCTCCATCGGATTTCCTGAGGCTTCCTTTAATGAGCTTTCCTTTGCCAGGGTTGTAGCTGACCGCTTTAAGACAGAACATTATGAGTTTATTGTCAAGCCAGATGCTTTAGACATTTTACCAAAGATTGTCTGGCATTACGATGAGCCATACTCTGACTCATCTTGTATTCCTACATACTACCTCTCCCAGTTGACAAAGCAGCATGTGACTGTTGCTCTTAATGGAGATGGAGGGGATGAGACATTTGCAGGATATGAAAGGTATCTCGCCTACAAATTAACTTCTTGCTATGAAAAGGTGCCTAAATTTATCAGGGATGGAATATTTGCTTTTCTCAAGGCATTCCCTGAATCTTCATCCAGGCGAGATTTTATCCGTGGGGCAAAGAGGTTTGCCGAAGTGATGGCTGAACCGTCTGAGAGGAGATACATAAGATGGCTCTCCATATTCTCTAATGGCCTGAAAGATAAAATATACTCTGAGGAGATGAAGGAGAGAATGAAAAGTATTGATTCTGTAGAAATAGTTGCTGAAAGTTTTAAAAGATCAGGAACGAATGACCTTTTGGATACACTCTTGTTTGTTGACACGATGAATTACCTTCCAGAGGTATTGATGGTAAAGGTAGATATTGCCTCAATGGCTCATTCACTTGAATGCAGAAGCCCATTTTTAGACCATAAATTAGTTGAGTTCGCCGCATCTATTCCCTCCAACCTGAAGCTCAAAGGAAAAAAGACAAAGTATATCTTAAAAAAGGCACTGTCTGGAATCCTTCCAGAAAAGATTCTAAATCGGGGTAAGATGGGTTTTGGTGTGCCACTCAGCTTCTGGTTTAGAGAGGAGCTAAAGGATTATGCTCGAGAACTTCTCCTCTGTAAAAAAGCAGATAGGGGATACTTTGAACAAAAGGAGATAAAGAATCTGCTTGAGGAACATATATCGGGCAGGGTCAACCATTCTTATCGTATCTTCTCTCTCATTATGTTAGAATTATGGCATCAGACCTTTGTGGATAAGAGATGAAAAATTTACAAGGAAAAAGAAATTTGGTAACACTTTAGCCATCTGAAGTAAAGACTAACCACAGAGACACTGAGACACGGAGAAATAAAATATAATCACGAAAACACGAAAGAATGAAAACCAGAAAAAAATATTTTTAACCACAAAGAACACGAAGAACACAAAG
>JAZDOR010000096.1:0-5954 GCA_043798435.1 bacterium | reverse complement strand
TTCTTCCAAGACTATCGGTCAGACCTGTGGAACAAGATAAGGCAGCTTTTCAAAGAGCTTTTAATCTGGAGTTGGCAACAGGGAAAAATGAGAAAGCCCATCGAATCCAAAGTTGACAACTCTCTAAAAAACGCAAAAGTTTAGATATAAAGATACAATCAACCTTCAAGGATGTTCCGAAGGAGGTAAGGAATGCGTTGCAAAGATAGCCTTTCTATCAATTTTAGATTTCAGATTTTAGATTTTGGGAGGTAAAGAATGCGTTGCAAAGATAGCCTCTTTATTCTATTCTCTATCGCAGGTGGTTTCATCCTCCTCTTTCTTATACTTCCATTATTTCTCCTTCTATTAAGCACAAACCCTATAAAGCTCCTTGAGACCGCCAGTCCAGAGGTCTATTCTGGCCATTATTTTTGTCAATATGCACTGGGTTGTTGGCTACAGGGATAGGGCTTTTATTCGGTGTTCCCGGGGCATATATCTTAGCCAGACAGGACTTCTTTGGAAAAAATATAGTTGAAGGCTTGATTGATATACCTATAGTTGTTCCTCATACTGCGGCGGGTGTTGCCTTGCTCTATCTATTTTCCCAAAGGGCTATATTTGGCAGGTTCGCCTCTATCTTTGGTCTTTCCATATCTTCTGAGGTGCCTGGAATAGTGGTAGCTATGTTCTTTGTGAGCCTACCCTTTCTGATTCATTCTGCGGCTGATGGATTTCGCAAGGTTAACATCAGATTAGAGGAGAAGGCAAGAATTTTGGGTGCCTCGCCGTGGCAGGTATTTTTTAAATGAAAATTGGTTTACAAATTTTTAGATAGACTATAGACTATTTATACTCAAATAAATCAGGTTTCCAAAAAACTAAATAGAATTCAGGAGTCAGAATTCAGGAGTCAGAATGAAAGAACTTGATTGTATAGGAATTTCCTTTTTTTTGGACGCAGATGAACGCAGATTTTTAAGATTTATAAAATATTATCCTGTAAATCTGCGAAGATCTGCGTCCTATTAACTTGTTTATTCTGGATTCTGAATTCTGTCATTTTACGATTTGCAATTTACATTTATTTTAGTATACTATGAAAGCAGTTTACCCTGGAAGGTTTGACCCGGTAACTTATGGACACTTGGCTGTGATAAAGAGGGCAAGAGAGATTTTTTCTGGTTTAATTGTCCTCTGTGCAGAAGAGCCAGAGAAGAATGTGGTCTTTTCCTGCAAAGAAAGGATGGAGATGCTGAGAGAGTCAATCACAGACCTTTCCGGGGTGGAGATTGGCTCCTTAAACGGACTTCTTGTTGACTGGCTTGCAAAAAATGAGATAAAAGTGATAATAAGGGGTCTGCGGGCTGTCTCTGATTTTGAGTATGAGTTTCAAATGGCACTTACAAACAAAAGGCTATATCCAGAGGCAGAGACAGTCTTTTTGATGACAGATGAAAAGCATTTTTACTTCTCATCCTCTGTGGTAAAAGAGCTGGCCAGGTTTGGAAAGCGTCTAAAAGAGTTTGTCCCAGCACCTGTGGAGAAAAGGTTGAGGGAAAAGTATGGATTTTAGGATACGGATAGCAGGTAGCCACCTCTTTGGAGCGGAAAAAGCCAGAATTTTAGGTTTACCCACACTCATCTCCTTTATTGCTGTGACCATAAGCGTAGCTACGGTTATTGTTACTATCTCTGTCATGGATGGGTTTGACAAGGAATTGAAGAGAAAGATAGCTGGCTCAGGCTTTCACCTCTGGATAGGTTTTGACAGGGAGCTATCAAACGCAGATGAGTTGACTGAAAAGATACGGGATATAAAGGGAATCACATCTATTCAACCATTCGTTGAGGGTCAGGCTATCTTTACATCAGAGAGCAAAAGCTATGGTGGAATAGTTCAGGGAATTGACCTCCCGGATGTGGAGCTTGTAGATGGCCAGATGAAGCTTTCAGATAGAGAGGTTCTGGTCGGCAGAGAGCTTTCTGCTATATTAGGCATATTTCCACAAGATAAGCTCATTATTTATACCGTATCAAAAGGAGGGTCAAGGATGGATGAGTTTGTTGTAAGCGGCATAGTAACCACAGGGCTATACCTGCAAGATGCAACAACTGTCTATCTTTCCGCTATGATGGCAAAGAAACTTTTTGGAATAGAGGGGGTTTCTGGCATAGGAATCAAGACATCTAATATATACAAGGTCAAAAAGATAAGGGATGAGATTGCAGGAAGAATAGGCTCAGGGTATTGGGTAAAGAGCTGGATTGATGTGAACAAAAACCTCTTTGAGGCACTAAAGACTGAAAGGCTGGCTACAGGAGCCATCTTGATCATGGTCTTAGCCCTTGCCTCAGTGACACTCTTTTCCAGTTTAACTACCTCATGCTTAAGAAGGAGGAGGGAGATTGGGATATTAAGGGCATTGGGTGCAGGCTCTGGGTCAGTAGCTTCCATATTCTTGATAGAGGCGGGTATAATCTCTATCTTTTCCTGTGTAGCTGGAGTTTTGCTTGGTTTATTTATCAGTTGGGCTATCTCATCTACCCTTACCTTGCCTGGCTCTGTTTATTACATCACCAAGATTCCCGTAGAGATTGACCCCTTAAAGATTGGTCTTGTTTCCATATTAACCCCAATCTTTTGTCTTCTCTCATCCCTTCCGCCAAGCCTCTGGGCAGCAAATCTTGACCCTGTTGAGGCTTTGAGGTATGAGTAATAATAGAATACAGAATACAGAATACAGAATTCAGAATACAGAATTCAGAATACAGAATACAGAACGAGAACACATGGATACAGTTTTCAAGACTTAATCGTGTGGCAAGAGGTCAGCAAGTTATTAGAAGATTACTCTGGAGCTATTCTGAATTCTGACTCCTGAATTCTGAATTCTGAACAGTACGAGAACACATGGATACAGTTTTCAAGACTTAATCGTGTGGCAAGAGGTCAGCAAGTTATTAGAAGCTTACTCTGGAGCTATTCTGAATTCTGACTCCTGAATTCTGAATTCTGAACAGTACGAGAACACCTGGATACAGTTTTCAAGACTTAATCGTGTGGCAAGAGGTCAGCAAGTTATTAGAAGATTACTCTGGAGCTATTCTGAATTCTGACTCCTGAATTCTGAATTCTGAACAGTTACTTACTTTAATGTATTTTATGAAGCAGCTAAAGAAGATTGCCGTATTTCTTGCTCAAGGAACAGGCCTCGGAAGATTGCCTTTTATTCCCGCAACCTTTGGGAGTTTATGGGGAGTGGTACTCTGGTTGACATTCAACTCCCCTTTTTGCTACATAGCCACCCTTTTTGTGGTTACGATAGGAGGCACATTCCTGGCTGATATAGCTGAGAAGGAGAGCGGGATGAAAGATGACAGAAGTATAGTCGTTGATGAGATAGCCGGTTTCTTAATTACGATGATTGGGCTACCGAGGGAGATAAATTGGTTGGTGGCAGGATTTATCCTCTTCAGGCTATTGGACATTATAAAACCTCCTCCCATAAGGGGATTGCAAAGACTGAAAGGAGGGCTTGGAATAATGATAGATGATGTAGCCGCAGGGGTTTTGGGATGTTGCATCCTGCATTTAGTGAGGCTACTATGCTAATCTTTCTTATCTTATGCTGGTGTACTGGTGCTCTAAATTTATAGTATAGGAATTTCCTTTTTTTGGACTTTAGATGAACTTTAGATTTTTAAGATTTATAAAATATTATCCTGTAAATCTGCGAAAATCTGCGTCCCATTAACTTGAGTGTACTATGCTAATCTTTATTATTTCTATAGCTCTTTTTATAGCAGATAGGCTCACAAAGATGCTTGCCCTTCAAGCCGAAGGAAAGATTAAGGTTTTGGGTGATTTTGTCGTTTTTAGTCTGACAAGGAATGAGGGTTTGTGCTTTGGACTATTTTCTGGTCACTTGAGCCTTATCTTCTGGCTGACACTCCTCATTATAATCTTAATAATCGGTTATGTTGTCACAAAAAAGGAAAAGAGCAGGATATTTCAAGCAGGCGTTGGGCTTTTTATTGGTGGTGCCCTGGGAAACCTCTTTGATAGGGCAGGAAAGGGTGTCATAGACTTTATCTCCATAGGAATAGGAGACCTCAGATGGCCAACATTCAACATAGCGGATATTGGAATATGCGTTGGTGTCGTTCTAATCCTGATAAGAAAAAAATAAGTAAGCGTTCGTGTACCGAGATAAGCTCTTAATCCTATACCAATAATCTGGTGACTGGTGCTCAACACCAAAGCTCCACTTCAGATGGCTAAAGTGTTGCACATATTCTTGTCACCTCAGTCTCTATTCTTCCCTTGCCAAGTTTTATCTCCAATCCTTCCTTTTCCCTTATGTCATCTGACGCCCTTACAATTGAGCCATCCTTTTTATAGGTTATACTGTATCCTCGCTTAAGAGGTGCTTTTGGGTCCAAAGAGGAGATGGCCGAGGCAGAGGCTAATCTTACCTTTGCCCTTGAGATAATCTTGTTTATTCTTGCTGAAAGCTCAAACTCAAAGACTACGAGCCTCTCCTTTTGGCTATCCAAAACCCTTCTTTCTACCCTTTTATAAATTTCAGAAAGATTTTTGAGCCTTTCTCCTTCCCTGCTCACCATTACTTTACCTGCCCGCTCGCAAGAAAGATACAGGTCATCCAACCTTTGTTGCCATTTTGTAGTTATAAGATATGGTCGGGTAAAGACAAGGGAATCTGCGAGAGATTTAAGTTTTATCCCCTCTCTCTTTGTCAGGTGTTCTAATTGCCTTGTGAGTCTGTTAGAGAGGTCTTTCAGGTTTATTATTGCATCCTCCCTTACTTTTCTAATCATCTGACCTGCTGCAGTAGGTGTCGGTGCCCTGTAATCTGCCACCATATCAGAGATGGTTATATCTGTCTCGTGTCCTACAGCAGAGATTACTGGAATGACAGAAGAGAATATCGCTCTGGCAGTAATCTCCTCATTGAATGACCAGAGGTCTTCTATCGCACCACCACCCCTTCCGACAATAATGACATCGGGCTTCTCTTTCAATCTATTTATCCTCGCAAGGGCAGAGGCTATCTCTCTGGCAGATGCCTCTCCTTGAACAGAGACGCCAAATATCAGTATCTCTATATCCGGCAAGTGTTTCAGTATATCCTGAATTGCCGCACCCGTTGGAGAGGTCACTACAGCAACCTTAGAGATAAGTGCAGGAATAGGTTTTTTGTAGGCTGGGTCAAAGAGCCCTTCCTTCTTGAGCCTCTCTTTTAGCTTCTCAAATTCCAGCCATAGCCTTCCTTTTTTACTTAAAGAGAGAACCTCTTCTACCACTATCTGGTATCCGCCACTCTTTTCATATACAGTGAGAAGTCCGCCAACCGAGATCTCCTCTCCTGACTGTGGAAGAACTGGAATCTTGAGCCTTGCCCTGCCAAAAAGGACACAGTTTATCTGGCTATCCTTATCCTTTAAGGTGAAATAGGTATGGCCTGCCTTAGATGTAGTTATGTTTGAGACCTCTCCCTTTATCCAGAGAAAGGGAAAGGCTTCAGAAAGCAGAGCTTTTATCTCTCTTGTAATCTCAGAGACAGTGTAGATGTGAGGCGAAATAGATGCTTGAGCAAATAGAAGGTTTTCTTCCACTCAAAAAGTATAAGATTACTAAAGTTAGCTTGCAACAATTATTGACTTTTTACCAGAAACCCTTGTAAAATTGATAATTACTCAAAATCTTTTCGGAAATATTTAACCACAAAGTTCTCAAAGGAGGCACAAAGGACAGAGAAGAATGAATGAAAATGAATTATATTATAAATCGTAACTATTTACCCATTTGAAGTGCAATGAAGAATATAAACCACAGAAGCACAGAGTTTACTTAAGAAGGAGAAACACGAAAGCCCGAAAGGATGAAAGCCCGAAAGAAAATATGGAAATTGAATTTGAAAAAGATTTGTCCTTTAATTTTTCGTGTT
>JAZDOR010000062.1:0-13414 GCA_043798435.1 bacterium | reverse complement strand
ACAGGCAGAGACCTTGATGCTCTCGCCCATGACAATCGTCCCTGTCCTTTCATTGATGACCACCTTTGCCTTTTGCTCCGGGGCAATATAAATGCTCTCTATGGCAGAGAAGAAGGAGACTGGGTTGTCCTTAAATCCATTAGGAATCTGTATCTGGACAAGGGATGGGTCAAGGGGTTTGGCAATATCCTTCTCAAAGTATGTATTGATAGCTTGGGCAATATTAGTTGCCTCCGAGAATGAAGGCTCTTTCAAACATAGAGAAATAGTCTGATCAGAAAGCTCTGAGACCACCTCCCTTTCAATAATGCCACCCTGCGTTATCCTGGCTACTGTAGGGTGAGCCATCCTTCCTCCAGCCGTGATAGGACTACCTAATGAGATAGGTCCCTGGGCCGTGACATAGACCAATCCATCTGCACCAAGCAAGGGTGTCTGAAGGAGAATGCCGCCCTGCAGGTTTTTTGAATCGCCAATGGAGGAACAAGTCACATCAACCTTCATTCCAGCTCTGGCAAAGGCTGGAATCTCGGCTGTAACTAAGACAGCCGCAATATTCTTCACCTTCATCTTATCCTTCTCCACAGCCACGCCAAAATGTGCCAGGAGATTGACAATAGACTGGGCTGTAAAGAATGTGCCTTTGCTATCGCCTGTGCCATCAAGACCAATAATCAAGCCATAGCCTATCAAGTGATTCGGTCTCATACCCTGAACATCCACCACATCCCCAATCTTCACACTTGGCACAGAAAAACCCATTGTCGCCACCAAAACTATGAGAAGTCCTATTTTTTTCATTTAATCTCCGTCAATTTGAAATGATAAATGCTAAATGATAAATGCTAAATGCTAACTATTTCCTATTAAAACACCCACCCGATCAACTTTTGAAGCACCCTTACCCCAACATTCGGCTTCTCCTTGCTTGATAAGCTGACCCCGCCCCTATACTCTATTTTTGCCTCAGCAAGGTATGTTGACATAATCACATTCTTAGCCTGAATATCATCTGGCCTGGCTATGCCTGAAACATAGATTGTCTCCTCTTCATTATCTATCTTTACCTTTCTTTCTCCCTCTATCCTCAGGTTTCCATTGGGCAGGACAGAGATTACCTGAGCTGTCACCTTTGCTTGAAGGCTTCCTGCCCTGGTTATAGCCCCTCCTCTTTTGAATTTGCTCTCACCCTTTCCACCTATTTTTGGCAAGAAATCAAGGGCACCAGAGGCTTCTGTCGTCACCTCAAGGTTCTTATCCCTTTTAGAGGAGTTCATATTAGATGCCTTTGCCTCCTCCACAATTATCACAGTCACAATATCCCCAATCTTGCCAGCCTTACGGTCAGAAAACAGTCCCCTTTCATCACCCTCCATCCAGAGGCTCTTTGCCCACAAATTGGATGCCAAGAACAGAATGACCAATGCCTTTTTTAAGTTCAAGGTTCTATGTTCTATGTTCAAGGTTCTGAATTCTGGATTCTGAATTCTGAATTCTGAATTCTGTCTTCTGTATTTCATCATTTCACCTCCACAGTATTACTATCTACCACCATTGCCTCAATCAGTTTATTTGACGACAGATTCCTGACCATTATTCTCTTTCCCAAAAATCCCTCGCTGGCTGCTTTTCCCTCTGCCCTGATAGTAAATCCATCCCCATTCTTTATGATAGTAACTGTATCACCAAACCTCACCAGAACCTGCTCTCTAACCTTATCTTCTGTGATAACCTCTCCAGCCTTTATCAAAACCCTTGTCTCCTTTCCAACAGGCTCAGAGAATTCAACCCCTTTCTGTATCTCCCTGTGAGCCACTTCAATATCATCCGCTTTTATCAGAGAGCCTGCTTGTATATCCCTCTTTGTCACCATAACATCTGCGAACCTTCGTATCTTGCAATTCACCCGTATCCTTTTATACTCTGTACCATCTATCTTAATCTGCACCTTGCAGGTTGCCTTATCACCCTTGATTATTGGCTCTACCTCAAAACTTAGCTCACCCTTTGGCAGCATAATCTCTGGTATCTTTCCTATAACAACCTCTACCTTCTCTGGAATAGCCTTTGTAATCTCTTCTATAACCTTCTCTTTTGGCAAACTCTGGCAGGCTCTTGTTACCCTTACTTCATCCCCTGCTATTTCTATCTCAGGAATTCTTCTCTTTACAACCAATTTTATATACTGCCCTTTCAAAACCCGAGACCTTCCAGGCAGGGGTGCCACACCTATCTTTATCAACTCTTTAGAATCCGAGATATCCGAGAGAAGTATCTCCTTACCAGCTATCTCTGCCTCCTCCTTCAAAGTAAAGGTGGCAGAGAAACTGTTTGCAGAAGAGGCACAGAGAACACAGATGACAGATGACAGAATACAGAATACAGAATACAGAATACAGAATTTCTGACTCCTGACTCCTGACCCCTGACCCCTGACTCCTGACCCCTGACCCCTGACTCCTGACTCCTGACTCCTGACCCCTGACCCCTGACTCCTGAATTCTGACTCCTGAATTCTGACTCCTGAATTCTGACTCCTGACTTCTAATCTCATTTTTTACCTCTTAACCGTGTTTGCCGCACCCAAAATGGCATCTGCTGTCTGGATAGCTTTGGCACTGAACTCATAAGCCCTCTGGACAACAATCATATTGACCATTTCTTCCACCACATTCACATTGGACTTCTCAATAAAGTTCTGGGAGATGCCGCCAAAGCCTTCAGTGCCAGGCGTACCTGTCTGTGGTTGACCAGATGCAGCTGTCTCTTTGACGACATTCTTGCCAATAGCAGAGAGCCCGGCTGGGTTTGTAAACCTGGCCAACTCAATCTTTCCAAGCTCCTCTGTGGACTTTACATTCCCGGCGAGTGTGGCAAAGACTGTTCCATCCTCTGTTACTGATATCTCTGTGGCATTCTCCGGGACAACTATCTCAGGCTGAAGGATATAGCCATTCTGAGTGACTATCTTTCCATCTGCATCCTTGCTGAATGTTCCTGCTCTGGTATAACCTACCTCTCCATCTGGAAGGAGAACCTGAAAGAATCCCTGACCTCCTATAGCTAAATCATAAGGATTCTGGGTCTCTTCTAAGGGACCTGCAGAATAAATCTTCTGTGTCCCTACTATCTTTGTCCCATGACCTACCTGCACACCTGTTGGAACGCTTCCTCCACCACCAATGGGTGTTCCAGGAAGCCTTAATGTGGCGTAAAGCAGGTCCTCAAACTCCGCTCTATCCCTTTTATACCCAGTAGTATTCACATTTGCCAGGTTGTTGGATATAACATCCAAGTGAAACTGCTGGGCGCTCATCCCTGTTGTTGCAGACCATAATGATCTAATCATCTTTCTACCTCCTGTTATGAGTTATGAGTTTTGAGTTATGAGTTTTGAGTTATGAGTTTTGAGTTATGAGTTATGAGTTTTGAGTTATGAGTTTTGAGTTATGAGTTTTGAGTTATGAGTTATGAGTTATGAGTTTTGAGTTATGAGTTTTGAGTTATGAGTTTTGAGTTATTTTATTAAACTCTAAACTCTACACTCTAAACTCTAAACTCTAAACTCTAAACTCTACACTCTAAACTCTTTTGAGTTATGAGTTATGAGTTATGAGTTATTTTATTAAACTCTAAACTCTAAACTCTAAACTCTAAACTCTAAACTCTAAACTCTAAACTCTAAACTCTTTTGAGTTATGAGTTATGAGTTATGAGTTATGAGTTATGAGTTATGAGTTATGAGTTATGAGTATTAAAACTCTAAACTCTAAACTTTTCTAAACTCTAAACTCTAAACTCTAAACTTTTCTAAACTCTAAACTCTAAACTCTAAACTCTAAACTCTACACTTACTTTAATATGGAATCAATAGAGTTATTAACCAGGTTTATAGAGACTAACGAGTATAAGAGGACAATGGAGCTCTTCTCCAAAAAGTTTGGAGGAGGGCCTGTCTCAATTATAGCCAATGACGGAAAGATTCTTGGGAAGCAGGAGAAAGAACAGCCCTTCTGCCAAATGATTAAAGGCAGTTCGGATGGGCAAAAGGACTGCTCTGCTACCTTTTCCTCTATCTTCGAACAGGCAACAACTAAGGAACAGCCTATTGTTTTTACCTGTCATGCCGGCTTCTTGGGGTATGCTGTCCCTCTTTTTATGAAGAGGGAGCTTTTAGGGATGCTCTACTGCTGCGGTCTTGCCGATGCCAATAAAGACTCCAATTCATATACCGGAGTTGCCACAAAGCTTCATCTCGACCCACAAGCATTCAGCTATGCCATAAACCAGGCAAGCAAAGTAACTGTAAGCTCTCTTGAGACAGACATAGAGCTTATCTCCTCTCTTCTCAATAACTCCATCGCACTCATCAGGGAAAAAATCTTTGGCTTGACCAAGGAGCAAGAGACAGATGTGATTACCAGATTTTATGATCTCTTTGAGAAATCAAAACAGCTTCTTCTTATCTTAGAGCCAGCAAAGCTCTATTCCCTTGTGGTCAGCTTAGCCAGTAAGGCGATGAATGCCGAGATATGCTCTCTGATGCTCTTTGACCAGAAGAAGGAGGAGTTGACTATAAAGGCTGGTGTTGGTTTAGACAAGAGGGTGATGGAAGAGGCCAGGTTCAAAAAAGGGGTTGGGATTGTAGGGTATGTTGCCCAGACAGGAAAGCCCTTGCTTGTCGGCGATATTACCAATGACCCAAGGTTTAATGTTAAGAGGAGCTCACCAAAGTATTACACCAAATCCCTTATCTCTGTGCCTCTAAAGGTAGGGGATGAGGTCTTTGGGATAATAAATATGAATAATAAGGCCTCCCGTGCCCCATTCAATGAGACAGACCTGAAGCTCCTCTCTATCATTGCAGGACATGCCGCTATTACCATAAAGAATGCTAAGGGCTCCTGGAGTGTGGAGAAAGAAAAAGCAGCTAAAGATCTCATTGAAAGCCATGAGGAGAAGGAGAAGGTAGCCATAGAGAAGGAAGAACTCTTAGAGAAGAAGATAGACTTTGAGGCAGAACTCAAGGCGAAGGAAGAGGCATTGCAGATAAAAATGGAGTTCTTAACCAAGGAGAGGATTGAGGAAGAAAAGAAGAAATTTTCTGAAGCTATAAATCAATTGGAGAAGGAGAGGGATGACCTCAAAAAGAAGATACAAGAGAGCGAGGAGCTTATCCATAAAAAGGAGGATTTAGAGAAAAGGCTGGAGGAGGCAATCAAAGAAAAGGAGGAGCTTGAGGCTCAGACAGAGGAGCTTGGTGTCCTTTATTCTATCTCCTCTGAGACACCAAAGATGAGCAAGCCAAAGGAGATACTCACCTGGATTTTAGATAAGGTTCAGCCCTTCTTTAATTACCATGCCTCAGCTTATTTGTACCTTGATGGAGAGAGGCTTATCGGTGAGATACGGCAGGCTTGCTTTGTGAATGAAGACTGCCTGAGGTCTGTAGAGGGAAAGATGACTGCTGCCTGGAAGAAGCATAATCCAGAGGGCTCAGAGAGACCTCCAGAGTTTTTTACAGAGAAGAAAGAGGCAGAGTCGGGTCTATTTTGGGTAGGACTGAAGGAGTTCCAGACAGACCTTACCTTTCCTATAGTTCACGGAGAAAAGACTACGGGCTTAATCTCTGTCTATTCCTTCAACAAGGAGCCATTCCCTCCACTCCAGAGGAGATTATTGCGAATCATCTCCCATCAGATATCAGAGACGCTGGAGAGGGTGGCTTTATTTGTCAAGATAACGGAGTTAGCAGAGAAGGATGAGCTGACCAAGACTTATAACTACAGGTATCTGGAGGATTTCCTATCCAGAGAGTTTGCTTATGCAACCAGCTATAAAAAGCCACTTTCCTTGATTATGATTGACTTTGACAGGCTGAAGTATGTGAACGACACCTTTGGCCATCAGGATGGAAACAAGCTCATTGTCACCATCAGTAATATCATCAAGAAGACGATGGATGGAAAGGGCTTGATTGCCAGGTTTGGTGGCGATGAGTTTGCTGTCGTCCTTCCAGAGACAGACCAGAATATAGCCTTTCAGTTTGCCGAAAAGATTCGGGCAAATATTGCCGCTCATCCTATGACTTTTGGTGGCAAGCCCCATCAAGCCACAGCAAGCCTTGGTGTCTCTGGTTATCCCAATCAAGGGATAGATAATGAGAAGGACATCTTTGCCAAGGCAGATAAATGCCTCTATGCCGCAAAAGAGGCTGGACGGAACAAGGTAATTTTATATAAACCGTAAAAATAGCTATCAGCGGTCAGCAGTCAGTAAATAGCTGAGTGCTGATTGAATAATTGGGACAGTTACATTTAATAGTACAAGAAAATAGGTTTACTGTCCCCTATATTATTCCCGGACGGAACAAGGTAATTTTGTATAAACCGTAAAGAGAAATTCTTAGTCATTATGGATATGAAAGAACGCAGCGAATTACGAAAAAAGAGGATGGTGAGTTACCGTGCCCGGGATTTTGCCGATGCTGAACATTGGGATTTAAAATTCTGGCAAAATCAATCACCCGAGGTTCGTCTATCTGCACTCGTAGCCATCAGAAACGATGTCCTTAAGGTTATTGGTAGTCGGGAATCTCAGCACAAAGAGAAGGCATAGTGGAAACAATTCAAGATTTCGAGGATATGCTTATCCTTTTGGATGAGCATAAGGTGCAATACCTTATTATTGGAGGGCTGGCTTTCATTTACCATGCTAAACCTCGTTATACAAAGGATATGGACTTGTGGATTGGTCCATGGCCTGAAAACATCGAACTGGCAAATCAAGCCCTGGTAGAATTCGGCAGTCCCACACTCCTTTCACAGAATGAACTTGAGCAAATTGTCCAAATAGGAATAGCACCAGACAGGATTGATTTAATTCTCCATGTGCCGGGTGTATCTTTTCAAACTGCGTGGGAAAAGAAGATATGCGGTCATTATGGTCAGACCAAATCCAACTGGATAGATATAGATAGTCTGATTCTTGCCAAGCAAAGTATTGACAATCCAAGGCACCAGGAAGATGTGCGAGTGCTATTAGAGGTTAAGCGACTGAAAAAGAATTCATAAGGAGGAAAAAATATGAGTCAACCAAAATCTATTAGAAAAAGGGACGGGAGGATAGTCCCATTTAATAAGGAAAAGATAACTGAGGTTGTCTTTAAGGCATTGTCTGCCAGCCATGACCCGGATAGAAAGAAGGCAGAAAAGGTCAGCCGACAGGTGGTGGGTGCCATCTCTGTCATTTATAAAGATGATCGAACGCCCACTGTTGAGAATATTCAAGACTTAGTGGAGAGAATGCTCATTGAGGACGGTTTTACTGAGGTAGCCAAGGCATACATCCTCTACAGGGACCAGCACGCAGGCCTTCGGGAGACAAAGGCACTCTTGTCTGATGCTGTGGGTATGGTGGATAAATACTTAGGCAGAGAGGACTGGAGGGTGAGGGAGAACTCCAATATGAGCTACTCCCTTCAAGGCTTGAACAACCATATCTTCTCTCTGATAACCTCAAGCTACTGGCTCTCTAAGCTCTATCCTAAAGTGGTAAAAGATGCCCATGTATCTTGCGATTTTCATATTCATGACATTGGCGTGCTCTCTGTCTATTGCTGTGGATGGGACCTGAAAGACCTTCTTACCCGTGGATATGCCGGGGCTATGGGTAAGGTGGAGGCATCCCCTCCCAAACACTTTCGCACCGCTTTGGGTCAGATTGTCAATTTCTTTTACACCCTTCAGGGAGAGGCAGCAGGTGCCCAGGCATTCTCTAATTTTGACACCTTGCTTGCCCCCTTTATCCGCTATGATAGCCTGTCTTACAAGGATGTGAAGCAGGCGATGCAGGAGTTTATCTTTAATATGAACATTCCCACAAGGGTAGGATTTCAAACGCCTTTTACCAACATTACGATGGATATTACACCTCCCAGAACATTGGCACAAGAGGCAGTAATCATTCACGGTATGCCCCAGGCTGCAACTTACTCTGAGTTCAGGAAAGAGATGATGATGATAAACAAAGCCTTCTGTGAGGTGATGATGGAGGGAGATGCCAAGGGCAGGGTCTTCACCTTTCCTATACCCACATACAATATAACCAAGGATTTTGACTGGGAGAACGAGAATCTCTCGCCGCTATGGGAAATGACGGCAAGGTATGGGATTCCCTACTTTTCAAACTTTATAAACTCTGATATGGACCCGGAGGATGCCAGAAGTATGTGTTGTCGGCTGAGATTAGACAACAGGGAGCTTAGAAAGAGGGGTGGTGGGCTCTTTGGTTCAAATCCTTTAACAGGCTCAATCGGTGTGGTCACCATTAACCTTCCAGCCGCTGCATATACCCAAAAGAATGAAGAGGGATTCAGGCAAAGGATAGGAGAGATTATGGATATTGCCAGGCAAAGCCTTGAGATAAAAAGAAAGGTCTTAGAAAGATTTACAGAAGATGGGCTGTATCCTTATGCCAGGCACTACCTTTCCCACATAAAAGAGGGTTTTGGTGCTTATTGGAAGAACCACTTTTCAACGATTGGCATTGTAGGGATGAATGAGGCATGTCTAAACCTTTTGGGAAAGGATATATCAACTCCAGAGGGAAAAGAATTGGCTATCTCCACCCTGACTTTTATGCGGGATAGAATCAAAAAGTATCAGGAAGAGACAGGCAACCTTTATAATATTGAGGCAACACCAGCAGAGGGTGCAGCCTATAGATTAGCCAAACAAGACAAGGAGAGATACCCTGATATTATCGCCTCTGGTAATGGAAAGCCCTATTATACAAATTCCACCCACCTACCAGTGAATTTCACTGACGACCTCTTCTTTGCCCTATCTCACCAGGATGAGCTTCAATCCCTCTATACAGGAGGAACGGTTCTACATGGGTTTATTGGAGAGAAGATAGATGATGCAAAGATGTGCAAGGTTCTGGTCAAGAAGATTGCCGAGAACTTCTCCCTTCCATATTTCACCATCACCCCAACCTTCAGCATCTGCCCCATCCACGGCTATGTAAAGGGTGAGCACTTTGACTGCCCGGTTTCTGCTGGAAATGGTCCCTGCGGCATGAAGTGCGAGGTATATTCAAGAATTGTTGGCTATTACAGACCAGTCCAGCAATGGAATGACGGAAAACAGCAGGAGTTTGCTGAGAGAAAGGAGTATTTGGTGTAGTAATATTCCAGCCTTTGAAGTAGAATCTTGGTAATCATATTAAAAAAATAATTTGACAACATCTTAAATTGTTGTTATAATATATAGAAAATGAGTAAATTTGAGAAAAAGCACCTAAAGGCAAGGGATATTCTTTTAGAACCAAGCGATTATTACCAGGAATCAGAAAGGTATTTTAATAACGCAAAGGAGCATCTGAAGAAGCCAGCAATAGAATACAATCGCTATCAGGACGCAAAACCTGTCCGAGAAGCCTGTGGTATAGGTTATCTTGGGGTCCTTTTGGCTTTGGATGGCTATTTTTTAGAACAAGGCATCTTAAAGGATAAACTTCCTGATTCAACCGAAGGGTATGAAATACTTTTGAAGAAGTGCTTAGTCCACAACGGAAAACTCAGGCAGTCATTTTATACAGTTTATGAAAACCTCCATCTCCTTGGCTATTACAGGGGAGGCGTGGATGTTGAGATGATAAAGTCAGGTTTTAGCAAAGCAAAGATTATAATAGACACCCTATCAAAAGGAGCAGTCAATGTCTAAAAAGAAGCAGGTAAGATTTGAAACCCAAACAGAGGCATTTTCAGAAGCCGAAAGATATCTTGCTAATGCAAAGGAGAATCTATCCCAATCTCCAATAGAATATGACAGATACAAGGACAAAAAATTCGTTAAAGAGGGTTGTGCTATGGGATACTTAGCCGCCCTTTCTGCTATAGACGGCTGGCTCCTATCTGCTGGCACATCAAAAGATAAACTGCCCACCTCTATTGAGGAATACGAAAAGGCAACAAGAAAGATTCCTCACAATGGAAAGCTGATGTCAGCATTAGGCACAGTCTATGAAAACCTCCATATCTTTGGCTATTACAGGGGAGGGGTAGGGGTTGCGATGATAAAGGAAGGTTTTAGCAAGGCAAAACTTATAATAGATATATTAAATAAAGGAGGAAAAATTGAAAGAACATAACAAGGGGGTAAAATTGAAAGGATTAAAATGGGGATTGGTATTTTTGATGGCAGTGGGGTTTGGGTTGGGCTTAGCATCTAAGTCCTGGGCAATTGGCACTGTAACTTTGCGGATAAAACCCAACAGGGTGATGGAGCTTGATTGGGCTACGAGCACTGGGACATATAAGGTCTATAGAAACGCTAGTAGTGGGTCTCCTGCTTGGTTTCTGCGAGACTCTAATGCTACTCCTCCCTGGAAGGATACATCATTATCCGCCAATGATAACTATCAGTATAAGGTAGAAGAGGTTGGAGTAGGTTATTCTACCAACGAGCCGATAGGCTATGCTGATGGAGAGGCAGCTATTGCGATAAATGACCTTTCTGTTGCTCCAATGCCTCAGTCTAGATATGCCACTATTACATGGACAACACCTTATGGTGGTTCCCAAATAGATAAAAACGGTGGGCAATACAGGTTTAAGGTATATCGCAAAAAGGACAAAGAAAAGTTTACTAATGTTTTCATCTCAGATTCTAATCTTATAGCTGTGGCTACAACTACAAACTCGTATGATTCAGGTGACTCTTTTGAATGCGTTGATGGTACAACTACTGCCTCCAAATCTATTCGTAACCCTTCATGGAGCAACTACGAATGGGCAGATAATAACCTTCTTGCACCTGCTACCCAATACGCCTATGCTGTAAAGACAGTAGATCCAGCCTATGTTTGGACACTCGCTGGCAGTTGGGCAATAGATAAATCTGCCTACCATCCCATAGGTACAGGTTCTAATGCCTCAGGCAATCAAGCTAGCATAGATGAAAGCATACCCTCAAACCAGGTGATGCTCATTACATCCATTAACAACCTCTCTGCCTCTGCTGTCATCAATCAGGGCATTAACCTTACCTGGTCTGCCTCCACAGAGACCTTTGGCGCAGGTTATTATTTTAAGATATATCGGGCAACAATGACCGTTACTGGAGAGGGAACATTGACCCAGGGCTCTCTTACCTCTGCATATTATATTGGTGATACTTCAATCCTTAATTTTTTAGACACAACAGGTGTTCAAGGAAGCTATAAATACTCCTATGCAGTTGTCGTTTATGACCTAACAACCTTGGTAACATCCCCCCTCTCTAATGACTGTACCATTTTGGCTGACTGGACAGCCCCAGTTATTCAAATTACAAACCCAGCAACCATAACCTACAGTTACGGCACCCGAACAACCAATCCATTTATTGTCCAGTTTTCATACACAGAGCCAAATGCAAACTGGGGAACAGCAACCATTTATGGCCCAGGCACAGAGACAACCATCATTGGCTCATATACATTCTCACCAGGCTCACTTACCCTTCCCTATGCTGAGGGGGTTGCCGCCACCATCACCTTTATTAATGCCCATGATGGCACCTACACTGTCAAGGTGGAGATTCTTGATAAATCCTCTAATGTAGGCTCAGACACAAAAATAGGTTACCTCTGGATAGACTCTACGCCTCCAGCCACGGCTACCATATTAGAGCCAGGTTCAAATACAGTTGTGAAGGGAACAATCACCTTTGGTGGTCAATTTATGGACAACGAAACAGGTGTTGATACAGCAACTTGCTATTGGAATGGCTACTTAGATTCTTGGGGAACAGATACTGCACCAGGAGAGACGCATTCAGAATTTGGTTCTTGGAACACAATCCTTTCTGGTGACGGCATTTACGACCTTTATGGTGTGGTTATTGATAAGGCAGGAAACCAGGCAACATCAACAATCCCCTATCCAGTAACAGTTGACAATACCGCTCCAGATATATTCAACACATATCCAACCTCAAGCAACATAGCCTATAAGCAAGGGACAGACTCTCTTGTTGTCCTATTCACCTATACAGAGATGACCCCAAGAACTTGCACCGTCTCTATCCTGACAATTGCATTTTCAACCACAACCACACAGCCCTCTATATTCCTTCCATCAGGAATAAACAGCAGCGGCTCTGCCACGCTGATCTTTGATACACTTCCAGATGGCACTTACACCGTCCAGGTTGTGATGGAGGATGGGGCAAACTCTTTTGGTACCTGCACCTCACCAAATTCCTTGATTATTGACACAACAGCGCCAGATATTACCAACACCTACCCATTAGCGGGAGATATAGCTTACAGAAAGGCAAGTGACCAGATTATAGTCCAATTCACCTACACAGAAACCTATCCTCAAACAACAACCGTAACCCTCTGGGATTCATCAGGTAATCCATTGGTCTCCACCACAACCACTTCTCCAAATAACACTATTACTGGTGGAACAAATCTTGATGGCTCTGCCACACTAATCTTCTCAGGTGTCTCTGATGGTGTCTGTACCGTTACTGTATCCATCCTTGACAAGTCAGGAAACCTTAACACCTGCACCTCTGCCTCTTCTGTCATCATAGACTCCACCAAGGCAACAGTAACTGTCATCTCAGCATTACCAACATACACCAAGCTCAACAGCACAGTTGAGGTCGTCTTCACCTATGATGAACTAAATCCAAATACAGCTACAGTAACCATTGGCACAGATGGAACAACCTACGGCTCAACAACAGTAAATATCTCAGGCTCTGGCACAACAAACTATGTCACAACCACTATTACCCTTTCTACAGCAGGTTCTGATGGCACCCTTGCTGTCACCGTCTATGTAGGAGACAAGGTAGGCAATGTAGGCTCAGACACCAAAGACCTGATTCTTTTTGACAACCACGCTCCAGATATATTTAACATCTACCCAACATCAGGCAATATAGCCTACAGACAAGGCACAGACACACTTATTGTCCAATTTACTTACACAGAGATGACCCCAAAAACCTGCACAGTCTCTATGGTGGGAACTGCATTTTCAACTACCACCACCCTGCCTTCTACATTCCTTCCATTAGGAACAAACCGCAGCGGCTCTGCCACCTTAAACTTTACAGGGCTTACTGATGGCACTTACACAGTCAGGGTTGTAATGGAGGATGGGGCAAACTCTTTTGGTACCTGCACCTCACCAAATTCCTTGATTATTGACAATATCCTACCTATCCTTGAGGTCTATTCAGGTTCTTCGGCTATCCTCTATAGATGTGGCACAGACAACCTGACCATTTACTACACCTACACTGAATTATATCCTGCAACTCTAACATTAACCATAGCCTCAGGAACAACCCAGGCCACAGAGACAACAATCACAGGTCTTACAGGCGGGTCAGGACAAGTCACAGTC
>JAZDOR010000056.1:0-14892 GCA_043798435.1 bacterium | reverse complement strand
TTGCAAAAATTGTGTTCGTTTATGGTTCTGAGGTTCACGGTTCAAGGTTAGAGAATAAGAGGATTAACCGTGAACCTTGAACCCTTTAACCCCTGAACCTGAGTAGTTACTTTTTTGTAAACCAATTTCTTTTCGGTATATATAGAATAGGATGACAACAATTCCTGTTCTTAAAATTTCATCAGTAAAGAAAGGGCGTCCAAAGAAAGAACCCATTAAAGAAAAAGACCTGCAACGCTTTAAGCTTATTCATAAATTTATTCCTTTGCTTGAACGCTTTCATCTGGTTCGTGACCACCATAACAGAGAGCTCCACCTTAACCAATATATTTCCCTTATTTTATTCTACTTCTTCTTTTCCTTCCTAAGTAGTCTTCGTGGAATTCAACAGGTTTCTCACCTTGAGAAGGTTAAGAAAATGCTTGGTGTTAAAAACACAAGCACAAGGCTTCCTTTCTGAGGCAAGCAGTGTTTTTGATGCTGACCTCGTTGCCCCTTTAATCAAAGAACTGGCTAAGAAGTCTATCCCTTTAGAAAAAGACCCTAAACTTAAAAACCTTCAACAGGATCTATCGTTACAGATGGCAGATAGAGCTTTTCTTTCGTTGGTTCACCCCGTTAGAGAATTATGGAATAAGAATTTATTGAGAAAATTTGAGTTCTCTAAATAGAAATTGGATTCTCTAACGGGGTTCAAATGTATTCTGGGTTGTACTCATCTTATTTCTCTTTCAAAAAACGGTGTCTCTATGAAAGTTACTGTGCCCTGTAAGCCTGTATGTTAATTACCCTTTGGACTGGTTGTAAGCCTAATAAACTCTACCTTTGAGATGTTGTGCTTTTGCTTCATGGGTTGGGATAGTGAAGAAGAATTAGCTCAACACATCAAAAGACTCAAAGCTTAAAAGTGAGACAGGGATATTTTGCCTTTTACAATACAAGGGATTGGTCTGCCCTTTTTTAAGCCAAAAACTACTAATGTAACAGTTCACCTCCATAGCATTTCTATAAATACACCCCATAAACAAAAAATTCCTTGCTATTATTGACTTACTTTTGGTAAATTTAATATCTAAAAACATTATAAAATTATCATTCCGAACAGTATTGAGATTGTCCCCTATTTCCCCTACTAAATAACTAAAATTAAATGAAATGAGGCACTACATAAATCGTCCTTGCCTCGTCCAATCTATCTATTCTATGAGAACTTTTGGATAGTAAGTGCTACAACTATACACTATTAACTATACACTAAACACTTACCTTGAACCCTTGACCACATCTTCTATTTCAGAAAGGAGTATCTCGCCTGTCATCTCTGAGAGAAAGGTGGTGAGTTCAGAGATAAATAAAGGGAATCCCTTCTCCAACTCCTCCTTTTTGCTTTTTTCTATTTCAGCAAAGGAGAATCCATTCTCTGTTACTGTAATAGAAGAAAAGGCAGGGTAGAGACTGCTTACTTTGCGTAAGATGCGGCGAAAGAGGGCAGCCAGGGTTATAGAACCCAATGTTGGCAGGAGCTTCTCCCAAATCTTACTGAGAAGTGCTTCTTTTTCCTCAAATTCTTTTTTACTGTGTACCATTTTAAGTAAATAAATGGTGAATAGTGGTAATCGTTCAGGTAGTGTAAGAAAAAGGAGATATGGAGATTATGGAAGGGGATGGGGGATAATATAATAATATCTTCTATCTCCATATCTCCTATATCTTCTTATCCCCTTTCTATTACACTTTTGGTGTATAGCCTGAACGGTTACGAATAGTATTTAATCATAAGGACTAACTATACACTATTTTAATGGGTTTTCTCCTGAGTCGTCAAGGGATATTTATTAGTGGAAACAAAGAACTGAAGAAGCTCTGTAATCTTCTTTTTCAGGTCTTTTCTTTGGACAATCATATCCACCATTCCATGTTCAGAAAGAAATTCTGCTCGCTGAAAACCAGGGGGCAATTTTTCTTTGATGGTCTGCTCAATAACGCGTGGACCCGCAAATCCAATAAGGGCTTTTGGTTCAGCAATAACAACATCTCCCAGAAAGGCAAAGCTTGCCGCCACCCCTCCTGTGGTAGGATTGCAAAGCACAGATAGATAGAAGCCACCTTCTTTTTTTAGGGAGTTGATGGCTGAGACTGTCTTTGCCATTTGGAGAAGGGAGACAATACCCTCCTGCATTCTGGCACCACCTGAAGCAGAAAAGATAAGGAGGGGGATCTTCTCTGCCTGTGCCATCTCAGCAGTTAAGGCTATCTTCTCGCCTACAACAGAGCCCATACTTCCGCCCATAAAGGAAAAGTCAAGCAGACAGGATGCAACCATAGCCCCTCCTATCTTTCCCTTGCCACATGTTATCGCATCTTTCGAACCCACTTTTTTCTGATACTCGAAAAGCCTCTCTTTGTATCCCTTTATATCCTTAAACACCAAGAAATCAACAGGCTGTATCTCAGAAAACGCCTCTTTCCAACTTCCTTTATCAAAGATAATTTTAACCCTCTCCTCCGGGTTTATCTGAAAATGGAAACCGCATTTTGGACAGATCTTAAAAAGCCGAATCCACTCTTTTTTGTAGATAAGCTCATTGCATTCCTCACACTTTATCCAGATTCCACCCTGTGGGAGCTTTTCTCTTTTCTGGGTTGATGGGGTGAGCGTAGTATATTTTGGTCTTCTGAACCAGCTCATTTTGGAAGGAGAAGATTAAAAAAGTTTGTGGCCTCTCCACTGACTGTAACCTCTTTTTTCACATCAGGAAATCCTTCTTTTCGTGCAGTCAGGAGATGCTTTCCTGCTCCAATAAGGGCAGAACGAATGGGTGTCTTGCCTATAGATTTTCCATCTACCAAAATCTCAGCCCCTGCAGGAATAGAGGTAATAAAGCAGTAACCAGGACCCTGGTCTGTCTCTGGAAGACGGGTTCTCTCCTTTATTAGCACAGGCGGCTCTGGCATCTTAAAAAGCTCAGGCTCAGGGTATGAATACGGCGGAATGATTTCATCCATCGTCCATTCAGGAAATTTGGTCTCCTCTGGTTTTATCTTCTCTTCTACCTTAATTTGCGGAAACTTCAGCCCCTTTTCAAATCCTGTAATCTGTTTCTGAAGTTCAGTCAGGGATGGTCTCTGCTCTTGCCTTTCTTCTATTCTCTTTGGCTCTGTCCTCTTAGGCATAATATAATGCACCTTTTCTGGTTCTTTTTTCTCCCCTTCTTGTTTTCCAAGAAGCGCCATTATCTTTGTTCTTTCTCCAGGCTCAGTAAAGGTCATTCCTCGCCACTGGGCAAAGCCTTCTTTTTTTATCTTTATCCGAAAGGGTTGAAAAGAGGGGAGGCCAGGGATTAAGAGAGGTGTTTTGCCCTTGCTCTGGCCTTCAAAGATAACCTCAGCAAACCTTGGGACCGAATCAATAAAAAGGCTCCCTTCTTTTAGAGAAAGTTTGGCTACAATCTGGAGTTTTCCACCAGGCTTTATCTCTACCTGTCTTCGGAAGGTGTAATATCCAGCCTTGTTGACTGTGATAGTGTAGATTCCTTCATCAAGAACAACAGGCATTCTCCTTATTGCCTTGCCATCAAGATAGACCGCTGCAACAGGTGAGGTCTTTACAGATAGCGTTCCTGTTCCTATGGTGGTTATTATAGCTACCTCTACGGGTACTGGAATAAGGGAAAGATTGGCTGTAATCTGCTCCTTTCTCTTCTTTATAGAAAGCTCAACATCTCCATTCCACTCAAGGTAGCCTTCCTTTGTTATTCTAATTTTATGGTTGGAAAGAGAAAGGCTTGAAACAGATAACGGCGTCTTTCCTTTCGATACATCATCTAAAAATATATCCGCAGACGAAGGCTCAGAGCTGATTTCAATGCTCCCTTTTAATAACCCTCCCATCACCTTTGGCAGAAAATCCATTACCTTTGGTGAAAGATACTTATATCCAAGATATCCGCCACCCATAAGAACTATTCCTACGATTGAACCAATGACAGCAAACTTTAAGATATTGCCCTTCTTTCTTTTTGATGGTGGCTTCTCTACTATGTATTCCTCCTCTTCTTCATGATGCACATCTTCCGGATGCTCCTCAAAAGCCTCTTCTAAATCAGAAAGACCCTCTTGTTTTTCTCCTTCCTCTAAGGAGGCCATTATCTCGGATATCTTTCCAGTAGAAGGAACAGAAGTCTCTTCTTCGGGTATTTTTTGGCTTGGAAGAGGTAGCTCTAAAGGCTCTTCTATAAATGGGGTTTCTTCATAAGACTTTGCTGTCTCTTCTTCTCTTTCCAGAAAGGAGAATGCATCTGGCGAAGGAGCAGTTTCTTGAGCAAATGAAGGCTTGGGCTTCAAGGGTTCTTCTGGCAAGAGGTCTTCTTCTGGAAAGGAGAATGCATCTGGCGAAGGAGCAGTTTCTTGAGCAAATGAAGGCTTGGGCTTCAAGGGCTCTTCTGGTAAAAGGTCTTCTTCTGGAAAGGAAAATGCATCTGGCGAAGGGGTAGTTTCTTGAGCAAATGAAGGCTCAGGCTTCAAGGGTTCTTCTGGCAAGAGGTCTTCTTCTGGAAAAGAGAATGCATCTGGCGTAGGGGTAGTTTCTTTAGCAAATGTAGGCTTGGGCTTCAAGGGTTCTTCTGGTAAAAGGTCTTCTTCTGGAAATGAGAATGCATCTGGCGAAGGAGCAGTTTCTTGAGCAAATGAAGGCTTGGGCTTCAAGGGTTCTTCTGGCAAGAGGTCTTCTTCTGGAAAAGAAAACATTTCTGAAGAAGAGCTATCAGCAGATGAAAGTGGTTCTAATGGCTCTTTGAAAAAGGAAGTATCCTCAGATATAGGCTTTTCTGTAAGCTCTGCTTCCTCCTGTTTTTCTTCGGGAAAAGAAAATTCTGAAAAAGCCGTAGGTTCTGGTGCAAATGAAGGCTCCTTTAAGGATGAGACCTCTCCATCCGTTGGCTCTGCTTCAGTAGAGAAAGAGAATGGGGTTTCTGAAGGAAGGGGTTCTTCCTCAAACGAATATTCAGAAAATGAAAGAGGCTCTTTCTCCTTTGCCTCTTTTTTATAAGAAGGTTCTTCTTCCCCTGATTTTAGGATACTCATCAGCTCTTCTGGCGTCTCTACCCCTTCTTCTTTTTCGCCAATGCCCATATCCCTTAAAAACTTATCTGCCAGGTTTTCTATCTCATCACCTGGCTCATTCTTTTCTTCCTTCTTCTTCATTATTAGTCCTCTCTAAATAAGCAATAGACTGACTTACAATTTATTATATAAATATAAGCTGTTTTTGTCTATGACTTTTTTAATAGTGAATTGCGAATCTTTTATTTTTTATTCGTGTCCTTCGCTTATTCGTGCCATTCGTGTTCAGAAGTAACCGTTCAGGTTATATATCAAGAGTGTAAGAAGGGGGATAAGGAGATATGAGAGATAGGGGGATAAATCGTTACAAATCTAACAAAAGCAAAATGCAAATTTCAAATTTGAAATGCTAAATTTACAATTTGCAATGAATATATCTCTATATCCCCTTTATCTCCACATCCCCTTTTCTTACACTACCGCAGCGCTTACGTTCAGAATTGTCATTCAACAGCAAATGGAAGGAGAAGTTGGGCAATGGAGATAGGGTCCAATAGGCTTAGATACTGGACAAACTGATTCTTTGGATAAAACTCAATCGGCTCTCTCATCTTCAGGGATACCCGCCCAAGGCTCAAACCCTCTTCAATCCTCTGTAAGTCATTAATGGGTATATAAAAACTCAGGTGGATAAACTGGTGATTTTTGCAATAGTCAAGCCAGACTTCTTTTAACGGCATATTGGGATTATCTATTCTTTGCCACCAAACCTTAGAGAGTAAACCCTCATCAAACTGAAAGAAAAGGGAACGCTCACCTGAAACAACCATCAATCTAAAGGGGTCAGCCATAATCCTTGCCAGGACATATAGCTTCTCTGGCAACCTCCTCACCCTCTTTCTTATCCACCAGTCAATCAAGCGGCTCTTTAGCCAGCCCCATCTCCAGCTTATCTCGCCATCCTTTACCCCTTCCCAAGCTACTTAATGCTGAACTTTGACAAAAACCTAAATTGGTATAAGGATTCAAGGGATAAAAGGTGAGATGAAGGTAAAATTATGGACTCTTCAGAAATTATTGTGGACAAACTCTAAACAACGATGTGTTTGGAGTTTGTATCAGAAGAACTTTATTTAAGAGATTATATTTTAAGAAAGCATTTTATTTCAGAGTGACTTAATGAATTTAAGTCTATCTCTCTCTCTTGAGCCTTCTTATTTAGTTCCTTAATTTGGTCAACAGAAAGGACTAAAAAATCCTTTTCGGGATTAGAAGAAAGCATTACCTTTCCATCTGCTATAAGGGCATCAAATTCTTCTTTCGCGACTTTATACAATTCCTTTTGTTTTTGAGCAGAAATGTCTAATTTTTGCCTATTTATTGCAGGTGCAAGTGGAGAATGAGGGCTTTCTACATGGACAATCTTTGCTGTCCCATTTCCAACTACCCTATAATGAATTTCAGCACGGCTTTCTCTATAATACAATTCAACTATTCCATCTTTCACTAACTCAATTATTCTATTTTTAGGTACAGATTCCATTTTGCTTTTTGGTGGTATTTTTTTCATCCAAACAGAGAGAATTGGCCCAGATATTATCTGAATTTTAGCTCCTTTCCTATTAGCCACAACAAAAGCATTAATAACTTCTGGACTATCATAAATTTTACAACAAAGTTCTCCCCCTGTAATTCTAATCCTATCGTTTTTTTCAGCCATACCAATATGATTTGCTAACAATTGGATCCATTCCAATGTAGTGGTCACCTCACTAATTGGCTTTAATTCTTTTACCAATTCTTCCAATCTCATTTTTTTACCTCCTCGTTAAATAATCCTTTCTACTTCACGCACACTTTTATATCTATAAGTTGCTTTTCCTTCTTCAGCCTCTGTTATTTCTTTAATACCTTCAATCTCAGGATTACCATCTCCCAATAATATCATTTTGAAAACAGGGTACACTCCTTCATTCACTTTTATTTGGGAACACTTTATAACGCTCTTGCCTGCTCCATCCCCTACAATCATATTCGCCATAACATTTCCTTTTGTTTTGATTATCGCGCCCTTAATTGTCCCTTTGACTTCTACATCTTTTTCTGCGATTATTTCAGTCTCTAAAATATTTCTTTCAACAACTATTTTCCCGCCGCTTTCTATGATGGCACTTTCTATAAATTTTGTTCTAAATTCACCTTTTGCTTTTATTCTAACGGAGCCTTCAACTCCACCATTAGCATGAATATTATTTCCCTCTATCATTGATCCATTTTCAATAATTCCCCCAATATAAATGCTATCCCCAACCTCAATTTTAATAAAATCTCCTATGTTTCCAGTGACAGTTAAAGAATATTGGGTTTTTAAGCCTTTTTGCTGGTATTTTTCCTCCGCTTGTGGAGTATTTGTCTGATGAATATCATCGCTTATTGTACGATTGGTAGTTATATTTACCTTTCTATCATTATCTATTTCGATAAGTCCATCTGAAATTGCAACCAAGTAATCACCCTCTTTAATCACATTAGTTCCTTCAACTGCTCTGTTCTTTGGTTGGCATCGTATGGGCAGAATCGTCTCCCCTGTCACTGTCATTCCAACCCTTTCCTCATTTCCTGGTTTTAATTTGGCTATTTTGTCATCTTTTTTAATTTCTTTAAGATTAATACAACCGTTAATTGTTGGCTCCAAAGCTTCGTAAAGTTCATAGTATTTATCATATTTATCTACTGGAGGTATTCCTTTGGCAACTTTAACCAATTTACTACCGTCCTTCTTTTGCTCAAATATCCCTTTAATTCCATTTAGGATTTTCTGATGTTCGATAAACTTGTTTTTAATTCCATGCTTCTCTAATTCGTTTATTATTTTTTCAAAATTTTTTCCTTTTATATCATTTATATCGGCCCATGCCTCAAATTTTCTCTTGTTAAATTTTAATTTTATCTGCATTTTCTTTTTTTATTAAGTGGGCAAAATCTACTACAGGTAATTTTAATAACAAGACTTATTGTCAAATCAGTATAACCATAGATTTAGCTTTTGTCAAATGGCAATTTTAACGACAGCTTTATAGTTAATTCCATAAATCTTCGCACTAAACCATACAGTAGACTTCAGACTAAAGATTTAATTTTCAATGAACTTAATAACCAGAAATTGTTTTTTGGCGAAAACATCCCTTTATATATATCGGCATTTTATTCCTTTTCCTTTAGAGATTTGTAAATTTGCCAAAATATAGTTAAAAACCACTTTTCATTTTTTTATTTGATGTATCTTCATTCCACAGCAAATGGAAGAAGGAGTTGGGCAATGGAGACAGGGTCCAATAGGCTCAGATACTGGACAAACTGATTCTTTGGATAGAACTCAATCGGCTCTCTCATCTTCAGGCTGATACGACCAAGGCTCAAACCCTCTTCAATCCTCTGTAAGTCATTAATGGGTATATAAAAACTTAAGTGGATAAACTGGTGATTTTTGCAATAGTCAAGCCAGACCTCTTTTAATGGCATATTTGGGTCTTCTATCTTATACCACCAAACCTTAGAAAGTAAGCCTTCATCAAACTGAAAGAGAAGTGCCCGCTCACCTGAAACAACCATCAATCTAAAGGGGTCAGCCATAATCCTTGCCAGGACATAGAGCTTCTCTGGCAACCTCCTCACCTTCTTTCGTATCCACCAATCAATCAAGCGGCTCTTTAGCCATCCCCATTTCCAGCTTATCTCGCCATCCTTTACCCCTTCCCAAACAAAGGTAATCAGCCTGCCATAAAGTCCTTTCAGGTTTTCAGAAGAAGAGAGGCAATCAATAAGCCCAAAGAGAAAGGAGTCATTCATCGTGATAGAGATAGACCTCTTTGGGATTAGAATTCCAAGATTCCCCTTTTCTGTGATAATCTTTATAGACGGGAGGTTAGAGGAGATGGCGGATTTCAGCCTGTTTTTGGCTAACTCGGTAAAGACAAGCCAAGAAAGCTGGATGTCGTCTTTGAGTATCTTGATGAGGTTTTGTAGAAATGGGGGTGTTGGCTCTATCCTGAACCTCTGACCTAAATTTTCTAAGGCAAGGAAGATTAAATCTATCAAAAACCTTGCCCTTGAGTCGTGATGAGAGAAAGCCTTTTCCTTCTCCATTATCTCTTTGAGGAGGGATATGTGCACCTTCTTCACATAGGCTACAACCTTCCCCTCATTGGCTAAAATTCCCTTCACCTCGTTCTCTGTTTTGTCGTTGAAGAGCTTGTAAGACCTGAAAAATCCATCGCTTATTTCCTCGTATAGAATATAGGGTGTTCTGCCTGTCTCATCCTCTACCAAAACAGTGAGCATTGAGGCGTCCTTTCCAAAGTTATCTAAAAGCAACCTCCGCATAAAACAGCAAAAAGCAAGGGCTGGTAGCTTCAAAAAGCTGGTAAAAGGAAAGACTACTTCTTTCCTGGCCAGGTCTTCTTTCTTAGCCAGAGCAGAAGATGCCTCAATAAATCTGAGCCAATTACGATAGTGAACCTTTAACCAATTATATAGTTCTGTTTCCATTTGAGTTATTATGAGAATATTCTACTAACTGTGGCAACAACTATTTTTCTAAATTTTGGAAACCAAAGGTAAGTTTTCGTCAACCTTAAATTTCATGCCGCCACTATATGTGATATAACAACAACTCGTTCACGACCCAATTCTGCTGCATAAGCAATAACTGCCTGCACCATCTTACGATTCAATGATGGGTAGCTATGTACGATTTTATCGGGTGTAAGTCCAGCCGCTTCTTCTAACTTCAGTCTCAGACAAGATATCGGCTCTATCTCCATATCAATTTTACCGCCACAGCTAACCCCATCAGATTTGCACCCCATCCAGAAAGTATCGGTGAGCAGATAAGACTCAATGACCTCAAAAACAGGTTCATCTCCCAATAAAAGAAGGAGAGAAGTAAGGCTAAGCCAAAACTGGCATACAAGCCGACCTTAAAACCCCTAATAATGATGGCTAAACCAAGTAAAGCTAAAATAAATGGGGAGAGACTGAAGGATGTCCGAAAATGAAACTCTTGTCTTGCTTTTCTCCCAGCCAGGCCATAGCTTTCAGTCAATCTCATCAATCTAAAAAGCTCTGTTAAGCTCATCTCTTCTGTCTTTTCAGATTTTAGCATCAAAGCGAGAGCCTCTGGACTTGGAAGGAAGACAGCTTTTTTAGCAAACCTTTCTTCTGCGACCACCTCTCCCTTTTCTATCTTCCTCTCTACACCATTTGAAAGCAACCACTTATTCTGATACCCATCCTCTTCTCTGGTGCCCTGGTGCTCTGGTGCTCTGGTGTTCTGTTTTTTCCCCTGATGATACTTACCCTCTTCTGCATAAAGCTCTTTTTCGCTTGTTTGAATCCTGATGGAAGATACAGAGTTTCCATTCAGCTTACCTATGGAGACAAAACGTTCCTTTAGCTTGAGGGTGAGCTTATTATCCTCTTCTGTCGGCTGACCACCACACATTAGCTGTTTTGCCTTTTTATATTCCAACTGGGCTTTTGGAAGAAGAGTCTGGTTAAGATAGAGCAGACTTAGACTCAGGAAGAGAGAAATGGCTGAAACTACGGCTATTATCGGCATAGGCGAGATGCCAGAACTACCCATCGCAGTAAGCTCGTTATTGGCAGACATCCTTCCTGAAAAAGAGAGGACAGCCAAAAGTATAGAGATGGGTGTGGTAATGAGTGTATTCTCAGGGACTTGCAAGAGAAGGAATTTTGCTATCAGAAAGAGGCTTGCCTGTCCTTCTAAAAACCTGTCCATAGAGGAGGCAGTTTGACCTATGAGAAGGAGGCCTTGAATAAGGATAAAGGAGAGAAAAAAAGGTTTCACTATCCCTTTAGCTACATAGCAGGTCAATATCTTCATTTTTTGTAAGTATATAATTGACAACTGGATTTTGGCAATTTTGCAAATTTAGTTGAATTATGCCTTTGAACTTAACCTGATTTGTCTCCATCTGCCAAGTATTGACAAAGACAAACCTTCCGCGATATAATTGGGGGTGTGAAGAAAGGATGGTCTGCAAGGTGGCTGCCAGGGGATGAGCCAATAAGCTCAGAGCCTTTTGGTAAGGTAGATTATCTATGCGGGCTTCTGGTCTTGTTTATATCTTTTGGGGTTTATCTTTATACCCTGATGCCTACCGTTGGTCTCTATGATGGAGCAGATATGACGGCTGCAGCATGGGTATTGGGCATTCCTCATCCACCAGGCTATCCCTTTTATTGTCTGGTAGGCAAGCTCTGGATGACCGTGATTCCCATTGGAAATCTGGCTTTGCGGATTAACATGCTCTCTGCCTTATTTGGCTCTCTGGCAGTAATGCTCACCTACTTCATTACCTTAAAACTGATCCCTCATCCCTCATCCCTCATCCCTTCTATTGTTGCATCGTTAGTTCTTGCTTTCTCTGCTACCTTCTGGCAACAAGCTACTTTTGCTGGTCAGTATCTACCCAATCTCACCTTTGCCAGCCTTATCATCTTTCTCCTTCTAAAATGGCAAGAAGGTCAAAGGTTAAAGGTTAAAAGTCAAAAGTATCTTTATCTCCTCTTTTTCTGTTTTGGTCTCTCCTTAAGCCATCACAGACAGACACTTTTTCTTTTGCCAGGTACATTCATCTTTATTTTGGCTACCTTATGGAACCAGAAAACAATAGAATCACAAAGGCACAAAGGCACAAAGACACAAAGAAAGAATCCACAGATTTCGCAGATTGTCCAGAAATTTGCATTTTTCATTTTACATTTTTCATTTTACATTTTATTATTCCTCCTTCCCCTCACCTTATACATCTATCTTCCAATTGCCGCCTCTTCTAACCCACCTATCAACTGGAGCAACCCCAACACCTTGACCCGATTCCTTGAGACGATAAATGGAGAAAGATACAGCTTTCTCTTTGCAAATCTTTCTGTGGCTGAGATGCTCCTTGAGGCAATCAAGCAAACCCGCTCCTTCTTTATCTCCCAATTCACCTTCTATCCCCTTCTCTTTGGCTTTCTCGGAATAGTGGTTATGGCTATAAAAAGGTTCCCTTGTTTCCTTCTATTAGCCATAATATTTCTGACAGACATCCTGGTTTCAGTTCATTACAGACATCCAAGCATAGAGCTTTACTACATGATTCCATTTCTTATTGGCTCTATCTGGATTGGTTTTGGGGTATGGGGGATAATCTGTGCCTTGTCTAAGATACGGCTTCGTTTGCTTGGCATCATTTTCCTTTCAATCCCTTTTCTCCCAGCCCTTTTCAACTATGAAATAAATGATAGAAGCAGATACTATTTCACTTATGACTATGCCTTAAATACACTAAAACCATTAAGAGAAAATGCTGTGCTTATTCTTACAGGTAGCGACCTGAATGTCTTTAATATCTGGTATTTTCGGTATGTGGAAAGGCTGAGAGAGGATGTAGTCTTGGTTGAGCCTCATAATTTCCACTTTGAATGGGCAGCAACTAACTTTAAGAAGGCTTATCCAGATATTCCCTTTGAGCTCTATCCTGTTAAGAAGGAGATTCTGTCTTTTGATGAGGTAAAATGGCAAAGGATAGAGGATATGGTTAAGAAAAACCTTCAGACAAGACCTTTTTATATCTACCCTGAACCAGGCATATTGACGGAATATGAGTTTGTTCCAGAGGGAATCTTCTCTAAGATAACAAGAAACGATATACCAAAGGAAGAACTCTTGGGGATAGTTGATGAAAATAGAATGGGTCTGGTAAGATGCAGGACATCTCAGCAGACCAGCCTTATAGACCATACAGCTCAGGTATGTATTACAAATACAGCTGTCTCTTACTTTAACCGCGGCCGTCTCTATTACAACCTCCGCAAATGGGAAAAAGCTATTTTAGAACTTAAAAAGGCTATAAAGATAGACCCCAATTATAGCTCTGCCCAACTTCTACTCAAACGAATCTATGAGGAACAAAAAATGAAAAATGGCTTATGAAAATTTTTTTTCCAAGAATATCTTCAGCTTATTAAAATATTTGGAGTGAAGATGATAATTTTATCTAAAGGGGAGACAGAACCAGAGAGAGAGAGAGAGTAACTCTTGTAAGCAATTTTTATATAGAACTAACAGAGCAGGTCAAGTTTGGCCTGCTTTTTCTTTGCATAAATTTAAGGTAAGGAGGAGATGATGAGAAAGACAATTTCAGTAGGTTTGGTAGTTTTGGGGCTTATAATGGGCAAAGAGCTTTGGACTGAGACTTATGTAAGCGGAACGCTCAGTGCCAATACAACTTGGAATTTGGCAGGTAGTCCATATATTACTACAGATACTGTGACTGTAGCTCAGTGATTGGGTTGACTATCAGCCGTGGAAAGCAGAGATTACATTCATTATACCTTCCAGTGGTCCTATTGATACGGAAGAGGGTGCTCTTTCTGCATCCAAACCCAAATTTTCATCTCCTTCGGCACCTCTCCCACCATCGCCACAACCACAAGTAATGCCTAACGACACCTTCTCAACCACCTTCATTGCTGACACCCAAACCCCAGGCACAAAGGTAATCACAGCCCAAGATACCAAAGGCAACCTTGCTACAACCACATTTATCCTCCTTCCACCAACATTCCTGAAGATTCTCCCATCCTATAATCTCATTTCCAAGAATTAGGAGTTTGATGTGGATGTAAGGATAGAGGATGTGAGGAATTTAGCTGCTGTTCAGGCATATTTCTTATTCAATCCCAATCTCCTTGAGGTAATAGGAATACAAAACGGCTCTTTTCCATCTGGTGCCTTTGTCTCTACCAAGACTACCTTTAGTCAAGTCTATTACTTTGCTGGTCTCTTTACTGGCTCTGCTACTGGCTCAGGGGTATTGTGTTCAATAAGGTTCAGAGGAAAGGAGGGAGGCTCATCTACCTTAGTCTTTGGCAACAACACCATCTTAGCTGACTCTCAGAGCAGTTCTATCCCATTCAATAAGTGTGAGAGCTTATATTATGTGGTCTCATCCATATCTAGTTCCCCAGAGAATAGGGTTATCCTTTCCGGAAATAGCCAGAGTTACTCTGCCTTTGCTATCTGTGAAGCAGGGAAGGTCAATGTTACAGGTTCTGCTACATTCTCTGCAGATGGAGGAGGCTCTTTCACAACCAACATATTTGAGGCTCATTACATTGGAACATATACAATCTCTGCAGACTTCTTAGGATTGACTGGCACAACCTCTGTCTATATTACCCCAGGAACACCAACATCTCTTCTCTATGTGAGTGGCAATGACCAAATCTCAAACCTGCACAGGGACATTACCAAACCCCTTTGTAGTCAAGGTAGAGGATGCCTATCATAACCCCTGTCCTAATGTTTTAGTAATCTTTGCTGTTATCTCCTCTCCAGTAGGTGCAGAAGGTTATAGCTCTGCCACACAAACCCTGACCAACATCAATGGAACAGCCTCATCTTATCTTACCCTTGGTGATGAACCACCAGGAAGCTATACAATCAGAGCAAGCTCCGGCAGTCTCACACCTTTTGACTTCACTGCCTGGTCCCTTAGAAGGTTTGGCAATATTGCTGGTCTCTGCCTGATAGACTATGGGACAGAATCACAGAAGGTAGCAAATATCACCGTCACATTAGTTGAAACACAAGCAACAACCACAACCAATTCTAACTCCTACTTTATCTTTTCAAACATCCCTGTTGGAACATACACTCTGAGCTTTACCTATCCAGGGGCAACACCAGCCACAAGAACAGCTATAATTACCCAGACCCAGTCTAATGATACCACGGATATTGGAACAATAACATTG
>JAZDOR010000011.1:0-17320 GCA_043798435.1 bacterium | reverse complement strand
GTCACGAACCAGATGAAAGCGTTCAAGCAGAGGAATAAACTTATGAATAAGCTTAAGAGCGCTACCGGTCTTTCTCTTTAATGGGGTCTTTCTTTGGACGCCCTTTCTTCTTTACTGATGAAATTTTAAGAACAGGAATTGTTGTCATCCTATTCTATATATCTGCTATTTTATTCCTTTTCCTTTAACAAAATAATATAAGTAAAAATCATTCCGAACAGTATTGTGTCTGTCCTTAGTAAGCGGTCAGCTGTCAGCCATCAGCTGTCAGCTAATAAAAATAACTGAAAGTTGAATGCTGATAGCTATTATTGGTATAACCTCTATCTTTCCTTCATCTGGTGTTATCTCTGGAACAACATAGTCTTTCTCAACAAAGAGTGTCTGTCTGTTTGCTTCAGTGTCAAACTCAAACCTGATAAGAGACTCTCCCTCTGCCTTTACCCTGAAGCTAACCTCAGCAAATAGACCTGAGCTTTTTGTGATGGGCTTTATAAAACCAAGGGCAAGGTCTATCTTTCCAGAGCTGTTGTCTATTTTGTTACAAAGCTCCTGTGGCTGGGATATCCAGTCTCCTTTATAATATCTTCCACAAATCCACGCACTAAATATTATTTATCTTACATAAATGATCACACAAAGACACGGAGCACACAAAGAATAAGGAATGAAATAAGAATTAAAATAAAATTTTGTGCCTTTCTTTGTGTCTTGGTGGCTTTGTGTGAGAAAATAAAGCTCTGTGTAAGAAAAAGGGTAGCCAGTCTAAGAAGTTTATCTGTCCATCTCCATTTGAGTCACCCATAATCAGGGTTATTGTGCCAATATCCGTTGTGTCATTGAATTGGGTTTGAGTTATAACTGCATTGGTCTTTGTGGCTGGTGTTGCCCCAGGATATGAGAATGATACGCTATATGTTCCAACAAGGATATTATTGAAGATAAAATAGGAGTTAGAATTGGTTGTTGTGGTAGCACCTGTCTCAATCAAGATTACAGTGATGCTTGCTGTCCTTTGTCCTTCTGTTCCATAGTCTATCAGGCAGAGACCAGCAATGTTACCAAACCTTCTAAGTGACCAGGCAGTAAAGTTAAAGGGTGTGAGACTGCCTGAGCTTGCTTTGATGGTATAAGAGCCTGGTGGTTCATCACCAAGGGTAAGATAGGATGATGTGGTTCCATTTATGTTTGTCAGGGTTTCTGTGGAAGAAAGACCATAGCCTTCTGCTTCTACTGGAGAGGAGATAACCGCAAAGGAGACAGAAACATTAGGACAAGGGTTGTGATAGGCATCTTCTATCTTGACTACAAAAGGCTCAGATAAAGTAGTTGTGCAGGTTGAGGTTTGGTCATTACCACTTACATAGAGAAGAGATGTTGGTGTTCCTGGGGTAATATAGACAGAGGTTGTGCCAACAAGACCTAAGAATTCTGCAGAAATTGTGTATGTGCCGATGTAATGAGCCTCAAATAGATTGGTGGTAAATAATCCTCCTCCTGATGCAGAGAATGTAGCTGAGCCAGTAACATTAACACTCCCTGCCTCACAGATAGCAAAGACAGAATAACTCTGGCTATTTCCTGCAAGGATAGTCTTGTTCTCAGGAGATACAGACAAGGATGTAGCGATATAGAATAAACCTTCCTCTTTATTAAAGGGAATAGAACCACTTTGAGAATCAGCTAAGATGGTGTTGTTGCCAAAAACTAAGGTAGATGATCCTCCTTTCTTTCCTTTGAACCTGATAGAACAAAGAACCCCTGAGCCAGTAGCAGAGCCAGTAAAGAGACCCGCAAAATAATAGACTTGACCAGAGGTAGTGCATCACTCCATTTGAATTTGTGTACCCTTTCATAGTGATTTACTTTAGCAAGTTGAATATAAACACAACCGCATAAATGTGATTACTACGAACAGAACAGATGAACTCCTAAAAACGAATGTTATGACGCAGTAGTCTTGGTAGAGACAAAGGCACCAGATGGAAAAGAGCCGTTTTGTATTCCTATTACCTCAAGGAGATTGGGATTGAATAAGAGATATGCCTGAACAGCAGCTAAATTCCTCACATCCTCTATCCTTACATCCACATCAAACTCCTGATTCCTGGCAATAAGATCATATGATGGAACAACCTTCAAGAATGTTGGTGGAAGGAGGATAAATGTAATTGTGGCAAGGTTGCCTGATGAATCTTGGGCTGTGATTACCTTTGTCCCTGGGTTTGGGTATCCACGATGAAAGTGGCTGAGAAGGTGCCGTTATTGCTTGATTGAGTGGTGGTAATTGTTAGGTGAGTGCCGAAAGAGAGGAATATTTCCTTATTCAACCCAAAAGCTATTCTTTCTACTGCGACTGAATTACCAGTAATGCCTGATGTTGGAACAATAGAGATGTTTGACCCTGTAAATGTCCCCGCAAGATAAGGTTTATAGATGATGTTTCCAGACAGCTTGGCCTTAATATCTGCCTCAACCGCTGTCCCCCACCAGTTTAATATAGCAGTCTGGCTTCCTGGTGATATATCAGTCTGAAGATTATAGGTTTGGTTGTTGTAGATATTGTTATAGATAAAATTAGCTACCTCTGAGGAAAGACAATGAATACCGACTCCTATTCTACTGCTATTATAACCGTAACTTTCTTTAACTGTATTAGTGTAGATTTTATTATTTGCTGATGAATGGCAAAAGAGATATTCAAATATAGCTTTACCTCCCTTAATTGCTATTGGTAGAATATTATCAGATTTAGGTCTTTCACAAAAAAGAAGAAAGGATAGGCACAAAGGAGCGACTCGCTACCTTAGAAAAATATTGTCATTATCAAAGACCAGAGCTAAACGAGTTATCAAAGCAGGCTCTTCAGGGTTTTTTGTGGAATCAAATGATTATTTTTGAATAATTCAATGCAAAATGTAAAATTAGCAATTAGCATTTCAAAATTATTTTTCTTTCGCTGCAATGATACTTTTGGCAATGATTGCACATAGCTCTTCGCACTCTACAATAAAATGAAGTAATCGCTCTGCCAAAAATCGTCGCCTGTTTTCTTCTCTGTCTCTCTTTCCATTGATAATTGCTAATTTTGCAATTGATAATTGCTAATTTTGCAATGCTAATTTTGCAATGAAAATATTATCTATTTTCCACACAAAATCCGGTAGAACCTCAAAGCAAAACTTCATTCCTAAGATATACTTTATCAGACAAGTCAAAGAAGATTTAAAAATTAGCTGCTCATTTTCATATGATATTTAACCGTTAAAAATTAAAAATGGAAGAAGAAGGATAAAATGATCAAAGCGATTAGAAGATTAGTTCAGGATGTAAAATAGTCGAGGACTATTTGCAAATCAATACAGTCTATTTTCCCTTATGAGGAATTATGGGAAGATGACTGGCAAAGGAGGAAAAAAATGAAATGTGGAATCTGTAATTATTCTGAGGTAAAAAAGACTACCACTACTGTTGACGAATCTAATATGAAATTTGGATTACATATCGGCATTTCTGGGCCCTTGATAAATGTTGTAGAGAGGGCAGTCTTTTTTGGTTGTGATACCCTCCAGATATTTACCAGAAACCCAAGGAGTTGGGGTTCTCCAAAAGATTATTCAGAAGAGGATATTTCAGCCTTCAAGAAAGGGCTAAAGAAGAATAGACTTGAGCCATTGGTTATTCATATCTCCTACCTTCCAAACTTTGCCTCACCCAATCCAGACTTGATTGAAAAGAGCGTCAATATGCTTATCTCTGACTTGAACTGGGCAGAGAAACTTTCCGCATCATACCTCGTAATTCATCCAGGAAAGCACATGGGTTCTGGAATAGCCCCAGGAATCCAAAGAATCATAGAGTCAATAGATATAGCCTTTTCTTCTGTGAAGAATAAGGTGCAACTGCTTTTGGAAAACACCGCAGGTCAAGGCACAGAGATAGGAACAAAATTAGAGGAACTAAAAGCAATAATGGATGGGTGCGAACAATCAGAGAGAATAGGGGTCTGCCTTGACCTCTGCCATTTATATGTGGCGGGTTATGATCTCAGGGATAGGTTAGATGAAACACTTGAGGTAGTTGATAATATAATCGGGCTTTCAAGGGTAAAAATTTTGCATGGAAGCGACTGCAAAGCAGAATGTGGCTCACATTTAGATAGACATGAGCATATTGGAGAAGGTAAAATTGGGCTTCGTGGTTTTGAGAGGGTAGCAAACCATCCTCTCCTTACAAAACTCCCCCTTATCCTTGAGACACCAAAGAAAGAGGAGGAGGATGACCTCAGGAATATAGCGAGGATAAGATCACTTGTCAAAAAAAGGAGGAGCTATACCCAAACAAATTAGGTTTGCAATTTTAGAATCCAGAATATAGAATCCAGAATCCAGAATATTCTGAATTCTGACTCCTGAATTCTGAATTCTAAAGACTTAAGTTTTGCAAACCAGTTTTTATTGGGTATAAATATGGAAACCTGGGAAATGTTAAAGGATACACCGTTATTCTCTCACCTGACAGAGAGTCAGTTGAAGGCTCTTTCTTCGCGGTTCAAAGAGGAAGAGGTGGATAGAGGAGACCTTATCTTCTCAGAAGGCAGTAAAGGCGATTCCTTCTATATCATAAAATCAGGCAATGTAGATGTTGTCTCAGGGGGAAGACCTTTAGCAAGCCTGAAGAAAGGGGATTGTTTTGGAGAAATGGCACTTCTGACTGAACAGGAAAGGGCAGCTACAGTAAGGGCTGTGGTTGATGCAGAGCTTCTCTCCCTCTCAAAGTCTAACTTTGATTCTCTGCTCAAAGATGACCCTAAATTAGAAACATCCCTCACCCATATCTTAAAGGAGAGGCTTTATAGAAGCTATACAAAGAAGCATATCAGCCCAAAGAAACCATCAGTTGTTGTAACTTTGGAGAGTAAAGCATCTCTTAAAAAGGCTATTTCTGATAACCTCTCAAGGATTTTAGGTAAAAGGATAGTCATAGTCCAACCAGAACCTTTCCAGATGGAAGGATTGGAGGTTATTCAAAAAGATATAGCTGTGCTTTCTAAAAGAGAGGTTGCTTCTCTTATTGTTCCTCTCACCGAAAGGTTTGATTATATCATTGTCAGGTCTTATGAGAGCAAGGCGGATGGCTTAAAAGAGGCAACAGAGTTAGCTGATACCCTATTTTCTAAAAATATAAATTGGGAGAGGATAGCCAGGGTCGCCAGGATAAAAGCAGGTGTAGGTATAGGCATAGGCTTGGGTGGAGACCTTGCCTGGGGATTGGGAGCATTAGGGTTTTTCTCTGTCTGGGAGGAAAAAGGGTTTCCTTGTGATATGATATCCGCCACAGGCTCTTCTGCCATTGTTGGAGCTTTGGTAGCCATGGGACTGAAAACAGAAGAGATACGGGAGGTTCTTTCTTCATTAACCAAAGGAATCTTCTTTTCTCAAAACAGGCTTTCTAAGTGGCTTGATGATGTATTTGGCGCAGCAACCATATCCTCTCTCTCCATTCCCCTGTACATTCCTGTAACAGACATAAACTCTCAAGATAGGATTGTAATAGAGGATGGAAGCCTTTCTCGTGCAATCCTGACCACACTTTCCATCCCTGGAATTTTTAGCCCGCTGATAAAAGGAAATCAGCTCTTAGCTGATGGAAGGCTTGTTGATCCAATAGGAGAAGAGACCTTATTTGAGAAGGGTGTAAGTTTGTCTATTGCCATAGAGCCGAAAGGTATGCCAAAGCCTGGTTTTGTCTCAAAGAAAGAAGCCATTCTCAGGGCAAGATGGATATTGCTCCATAGGAAAAAGCCTGAGTTTTACAGAAGGTTTATAATAGAGTTTTGCCCTGAAAGCTCCTGGGCTTGTTTCTCAAAGCTGAAAACAATAGAGAAAATAGCCAGCTCTGCTACACTCTCTATCCTCCCTGAGATCTCCGATCTCTTGACAAATTGATTGACAAGCCATCTCTAAAATCATAGTATAGTCTCAATTATTAGACACTGATGGACTGTAGATGAGCACCGAAGAGATATTTAGACACTGATTTGCACAGATGGTCACAGATAATTTTTAAGTTTTATCAGTGAAAATCAGTGTTAATCTGTGTCAAAGAAGTATTAAAATGAAGATAACATTAGTTAAAGGTGATGGGATAGGTCCTGAAATCATTGAAGCTACTTGCCAGATATTGGAAAAAGCAGGTGCTGAGATAGAATGGGAGGAGATTAGTTGGAATGAGGAAACGCCTGATGTTGAGCCGATTATTAACTCGCTCAAAAGGAATAAGGTTGGCTTAAAGGGACCAATCACCACGCCTGTTGGAAAGGGTTTCAGGTCAATAAATGTTACCTTGCGGCAGAGGCTTGACCTATACGCTGGGGTCAGACCTGCAAAGACCTTGATGCCTGGAAGGTATGAGAATATAGACCTGGTTATCATTCGTGAGAATACAGAGGGGCTATATTCAGGTGTAGAGCATTTTGTCGGCAAGGATGCGGCTGAGTCTATTAGAATCATAACCAGGTCAGCCTCAGAGAGGATAGTTAGATTTGCTTTTGAATATGCCAGGAAAGAGGGCAGAAAGAAGGTGACTGCCATTCATAAGGCAAACATACTCAAGTGCACCTGCGGGCTATTCCTTGATGTGGCGAGAAAAATAGCCCTTGATTATCCTGAAATTCTTTTTGAGGATAGAATTATAGACAATATGTGTATGCAGTTGGTCAAGAAACCAGAGGATTATGATGTCATTGTAGCCACAAACCTCTTTGGAGACATCCTCTCGGACCTGTGTGCCGGGCTTGTTGGGGGTTTAGGCTTAGCAGCGGGTGCAAACTTTGGAGAAGATATTGCCCTTTTTGAGCCAGTCCATGGCTCCTGCCCAAAATACAAAGGCTTAGACAAGGCAAACCCATTGGCAACACTCCTTTCTGCGGTGATGATGCTGAAACATATAGGAAAACAGGATGTAGCCGGGAGAATAGAAGAGGCAATAGCTATTACCCTGAAGAATAAAGATGCTATTACGCCAGACTTAGGTGGGATTGGTTCTTTATCCAAGATGAGGGATGCAATTATAGAAGCATTGTAACTACTCAGGTAGTGCAACAAAAGGAGATATGTGAGGGGATAAGGGGATTATTATAGAGAGATACGGGGATAAAATTTTGAATTAAAAATTAAAAATGAATAATCTCCATATCCCCTATATCTCCTTATCCCCCTTCTTACACTCTTTGATGAATGGGCTGAACGCTTATGAAGTATTATAGATGAAGATCAGGGAATCAATCTTGATAGCAGGGGTTATAGCTATTGGTTTGGTCAATATTCTCTTGCGTATTAATCTTCAGGGTATAGCCCAGGGCGACCATGGAAGGGACCTCTATTGCTTCTTGAAGGTCTTAGAAGGTCAAATGCCGATAAGGGATTTTGACTGGATATATGGACCACTCATGCCTTATTACTATGCCTTTTGGTATAAAGCCTTAGGTGTCAGCATCCTTTCGGTAAAGATTGGCGAATCCTTCCTGATATTCTGGAGTATCCTATCGGTCTATCTTCTATCAAGGGAGGTAATGCCTCCTGTATATAGCTTTCTATCTTCACTCTATTTCACCTTTTCTTACACTGCTACCTATTTGATGGTTGTGGATAAAAGGGTTTATACACCTATTCGTCATACTTACAACCACATCGGCGGAACACTTGCTATCATTCTATCCCTCTATCTTTTAGTGAGATTCATAAAGTCTGAAAAGACGATATATCTTTTGGTTGCTGGGATCTCTACGGCTGTATTGATGGGTATAAAGCTGAACATTGGGGTAGCCTTTGTTGTCGCCTTCTCTATCTATCTCTTGTTAATGAAGAGATGGAAAAACCTTCTTGCCTATTCTCTTCTCTCCATCCTTATGGCATTTATTATCTACACCCCATTTATCTGGCAAGTAAATAGCCTTTCAAGATCATTTCCTTACTCTTCTTCCCAACATCAGCATTTTGGGTCTATCTTTTTCTTCACCTTCAGGCCTTTCTTAGAAAGGGCAAGCCTCTTTCGGACATTACTTAATCTGGTCTCTTGCACCCCTTTCTTGAGCTTTCTCTCTCTATGTATCTCTATCATTATGAGTCTTAAGAAAGGTGGCTCTTGGAAAATTTTCTTGCTCTTTTTTCTCACCTTCCTGTTTCTTTCGCACGAATATCTTCTTGCCTCTTCTCTTCAATCTCTAAACTATTTTTGCCTTCCAATGATAGCTATACTTTTGATCCTGCCACTGGCTATTATGAAGAATAAAGCAAGGTATCCCCTCTTAGTATTTTTCGTATTTGCCATTTTGTATAATATGATTGACGGCAATATCAGACTACAAAGAAGGGATAAATATTTCCTTCCATTTCCAAGAGCCAGGATATATAGCCTTAATGAGCCTGGCTGGTTGCAAACAGTCATGTCAACCACAAGTTTCTTGCAGAAAGAGACAAAAAAAGATGAGTATATCCTGGCCATACCTTACATGCCTTTCTATTACTTCTTGAGCGAGAGAGAAAGTGCTACCCGTTCGTGGTCTTTTGTTAAAATGGACAACCTGTCCAAAGAGGATGATGATAGAGTGATTAAAGATATTGAGGCCAAAAAGGTGAGGTATATCCTTATCTCAGACGAAGCCTTCTTCACAGGCCAGAAAGAAATGGGTATCTTTGGAAAGACCCACGAGAAGAGATTATGGGATTATATTAACAAGAATTACAAGATAACAAAGATCTTTGGAGATTGGGGCTTTCTGGGGGATTGGCTTGGGAGGCATAGCATAGCAGTTATGAGAAGGGATACGCCATTTGGTAAATAGTAACACTCCAGCTTTTGAAGCAAAGACTAACCACAGAGACACGGAGGAAATTCAATGCAAAATTATCAATGTAAAATTAACAATGCAAAATGAATTTAATTTTGAAATGCTAATTGCTAATTTTGTATTTTGCAATGAGTTATTTTCTGTGCCTCCGTGGTTTATATTCTTCATTACACTTCACTTACAGTAACATAGTTACAGCAGATAAAATGTGTGGCATCTGTGGATTTGCTGGATTTTCTGATAGAGAATTACTCGATAGAATGATGAAGGCACTCCATCATCGTGGACCTGATGAGGAGGGTTCTTATGAGACGAGCAATATCTCTTTGGGTCATAAGAGGCTTTCTATTATAGACCTAAAGACTGGAAGCCAGCCGATATTTAATGAAGATAAATCCATCTGCGTTGTTTTTAATGGGGAAATCTATAACTACAAAGACCTGCGCAGCAAATTGGAAAATAATGGTCATAGGTTCTACACCCAGACAGATACTGAGGTAATAGTTCATCTCTTTGAAGAGGAAGGGATTGGCTGTGTCAGAAAGCTGAACGGAGAGTTTGCCTTCTGTCTATTTGATATAAAGAAGGAAAGCCTCTTTTTGGTCAGAGACCGCCTTGGAATCAGACCCCTGTATTATTGGCAAAAGGAAGATATGCTCATCTTTGCTTCAGGAATAAAGCCAATCCTTCTCCATTCAGGGGTGAGCAAGGATTTGGACCCTTCTTCTTTGGATGCCTATCTCACCTTAAGATATATCCCGGCAGATGGGACAATGTTTGCGGAGATACGAAGACTTCCACCTGCATCTATCTTGACTTTCAGCAGAGGTAAAGCAAAGATTGATGGATATTGGAAGATTGAGGTTTTAGAGGAAGTTAGAAAAGATTTCTTAGAAGAGTTCTCGGCTCTTTTGGAGGATTCTGTCAGGCTTAGGATGGTCTCTGATGTTCCTATAGCCTGCTTTTTGAGTGGTGGTGTAGACTCATCTATGATTCTTTCCATAATGAGAAAATACTCGTCCTTATCCCTCAAGACCTTTTCTATAGGCTTTGGCACGGATATTGATGAGACAGATGCAGCAAGAAGGGTGAGTGAGCTTCTTGAGACAGACCACCAGGAGATAATTATAGAAAAGCAGTCTTACAACCTTTTAGCTAAGATTGTCGCTTCCATGGACGAGCCGATAGGTGATGCGATAATAATACCGACTTACCTTCTGGCAAGGGAGGCATCAAGCTCTGTCAAGGTTGTTTTGACTGGTGAGGGTGCGGATGAGATATTGGGTGGCTATATCCATCACCTTGCCATCTCCTTAGAGAAGTTTAGAAGGTTTATTCCATGGACACTTGTGAAGGCTATTCCAGCAAGTCTTTTGACTAAGTTCTTCTTCTACCCTGCATCCCTTGGAGATAGGGGAAAGGAGAGGCTACTCTCATACCTTTCTGCTAAAAGCAATACTGATAGATACCTGAGCTTTGCCCAGCTCTTTCCTGATAGAGGGGTAGTAAGAGGGCTATTTGGCAGATACTTAGAGCAAAAAGGAGACCCTTTGAACAGCTTCATAGACTGCGACCTCCATTACTGGCTCCCTGACTACACCCTCTTAAAGCAGGACAGGCTGACCATGGCAAGCTCAGTTGAAGGAAGGGTCCCTTTCCTTGACCATCGTTTGGTTGAGCTTTGTGCAAGGCTTCCGAGAAACTTAAAGATTAGAGGGTTTAGTCAAAAATATCTCTTGCGAAGGCAAGCTGAAAGGATTCTGCCAAAAGAGATAGCCTGGGCAAAGAAGAAAGCCTTCTATCTTCCAACAGAGAAATGCTTTGGTGATGATTTTCATCAGTATGCGAAAGAGTCTTTGAATAGCCTTGCCAAAAGGCGTTTGGTTGACTATAATTATCAAGGGATAAATATAAAGACTGGGGAGCTTTTGGAGAACAAACAGATAATGGCATTAGTCATCTTAGAAGAGTGGATGAGAAGTTATGTTGATAAAAAATGAAGAAGAGGTAAGGGAACGTGAGTATTTTAATGGGTTAGCTAAAGAAAAAGGGGTTCATTGGTGGGGCAATTTGACCCAAGCTGGACAGATAAGGCAATTGGTGCGGGCAGAGTTGGCTGTCAGATGTGCCCAGATTAATGAAGGAGATACCATTTTAGAAATAGGTTGTTCAGAGGGAGATTTTACAAAGAGACTCCTTGAAGTAACAAATGAAGTCAAGATTACTGCCATTGACATTTCGCCTGAGTTGATTGAACTGGCCAAAAAAAAGATAAGTTCTGACAATGTGAGATTTGAAGTTGGCAATATTTCATTATTAGATTATAAAGACGAATCATTTAATGCTGTAGTTGGAAATGCTGTTCTACACCATCTTAATTTAGACAAGGGATTACATGAGATTGTAAGGGTGCTTAAAGAGGGTGGTAGAATATTCTTTGCTGAACCCAATATGTTGAACCCACAGATATTTTTAGAGAAGAATGTTGGTTTTATCGGTAGAAGACTTCAGAACTCACCAGACGAAACAGCTTTTTTTCGATGGCAGATAAAAAAGACCCTCAAAAAATATGGATTTGTTGAGATAGTGGTTAAACCCTTTGATTTCCTTCATCCAGCTACACCAAAAGCGTTAATACCAATTGTAATGAAAGCAGGTTTGTTTTTAGAAAGGATGCCACTTGTAAGAGAAATAGCCGGTTCACTTATTATCAGTGGGAGAAAGGTAGATAAGGGGTTATGTTGATGAAAAGGGTTGATAACCAGAAAGAGCACTTTATGAGACCTGAAATAAAAAGGTTTTACTGGCAGACCCAAAATTCATATATACTTAAGAAAGAAAAAGAACTGATTTCAGTAATTGCAGAACAGGAAGCAAGGGTTGCTTTAGAGATAGGTTGTGGAGAGGGAGCCAATATGGTTAACCTTCAGAGCATGGGATATAAAGCAAGTTTTTTTGGGGTAGATTTTTCCCCAGGTAAGATTGAGTTTTGCAAATCCCATAGCTTAAAAGGAACAAATTTTATCTGTGCTGATGCTTTATGCCTTCCCTTTTTAGAAAATACCTTTGACATGGTTTTTTGCCGTGATTTGTTGCACCATGTTAAAGAGAAAGAAAAGTGCGTTAATGAAATGGTTCGGGTGGTAAAACCAAAAGGAAAAGTTATTATAATTGAAGGCAACGGAAAGAAGTTTACAAATTTTGTCTTCAGCTTACTTTTTTCAGGTGAATCTGGAATGAAGAATTCCACGCCCAAAAAGATTGAAGGTTTGCTGAAAGGCTGTAAGGCTGTAAAGCCAATAGACTTTATAATGAAAGAGCCATCCAATCTCTTTCGTGTTCTATTGCATTACGGGTTTGGCATACCTGAATTAGCAAAGATAGGGTTATTTGTAAGATTATTAGACTTTATAAATCGCTTAAGCAAAATCCTTGTTAGTGAAGAAGGGTGGGCATATATTATCGTAGTCTGTGAGAAATAAAAATGAAGATTAGTGTTCTTTTACCAGCATACAACGAAGAGTCTGCCATTGGTCAGGTGATTGATGAGATTAAAGAAGCAATGGGAAAGACTCAATATGAGATTTTAGTTATTGATGACGCCTCTACTGATAGGACAGCAGAGATAGCTAAAGAAAAGTGTGTTCGGGTTATCAGGAGGGTTATGAGGGGTGGCTCAGGTGCGGCAAGAAAGACAGGGATACAGGAAGCCTTGTGGGAGATCATCGTTATGTTAGATGTTGATGGAAGCTATACAGCCTCTGATATACCGGAGATGCTCAAGTTCTTTCCTGAATATGACCAGGTGATAGGTGCTCGCAGAACTGAGGAAGGGAGTCTCAAGTTTCTCAGAATACCGGCTAAATGGTTCATAAGGGCATTAGCCTCATACCTTTCAAAGAGAAAGATTCCTGACCTGAACTCAGGCCTAAGAGCCTTCAAAAAGAGTGCTATGCTAAAATACCTCTGGGCAATACCTGATGGATTCTCCTGCGTCTCTTCTATGACCCTATCCTTTCTCTGTAATGGACACCCTGTGCGATGGATTCCAACTGAATACAGAGCAAGGATTGGCAAATCAAAGTTTCATCCAGTCAAGGACACATCAAACTACATTTTAACTGTCATTAGAATGATAATGTATTACAACCCTCTGAGGGTCTTTTTGCCAATGAGTCTTCTTCTTTTAGCTATAGGTGTTGTAAAGAGCATTTATGACCGCTTCTTTGGAATTGGCAGGATGCAGCTCGCAGACATTGTTATCCTTATGACAGGTGTTGTTGTTGTCACCCTGGGTCTTATTGCTGACCTTATCGTTGCTCAAGGAAGAAGAGGAAATGGTAACACTTTAGACAACTATAAGTAAAGACTAACCACTCAAGACACATCATTTCAAATTTAGCATTTAGCATTTCAAATTTAGCATTTTAATAAAATTCAATTTGCAATTTGCAATGCTAAATTTGCAATTTGCAATGAAGTTTTTGACTTTAAGAAAAATTTACATTAAAACTTGAGGGATTACGAAATGAATGAGTATCAAAGGGTCTCCTTTCAGATGTTGCCCCGTCTTCTATCCCTCTTAGACAGAAACAGGCTTTCTGAAAGCTTTGGCTGTTTTGATAGAAACTTCTGGCATTATAAAATGGTCTCTGACTTTCCCTCTGCTATCTGGCAGCAAGGGGTTTTGAGCCTATCCCTGATTTATAGGCATAGCTTTGATGGAAATATCTACTTTGAGAACCCGAATCTCCTTGAATGGATAAGAGCAGGCTGTAAATTCTGGGCAAATCTTCAGAATAAAGACGGCTCCTTTAATGAATGGTATCCAGGGGAGCACTCCTATGTGGCCACAGCCTTTACTGCCTATGGAGTCTCCGAATCCCTTTTGCTCTTAGACGAAAAACCAGACCCTGTCCTGTCCGCCTTAATTAAGGCTGGAAGGTGGTTGGCAAAAAATAGAGATGAGCTTGTGGCAAACCACACTGCAGGTTCTATTATTGCCCTTTATAACATCTATCTTTTAACCAACGAGAAGTCATTTAAGGATGCAGCAGAGGAGAAATTAGAAAGGCTTGTTAGACTTCAGAACTCAGAAGGCTGGTTTCCTGAATATGGCGGTGCAGATATTGGGTATCTATCCCTTTCCATTGACTACTTAGCCAAATACTATAAGAAGACCAAAGATATCAGGGCAAAAGAGGCTATTGGAAAGGCATTAGATTTCCTGGTATATTTTATCCATCCAGATGGAAGCTCAGGCGGTGAGTATGGAAGCAGGAATACCACCTGGCTTATGCCACACGGTCTATTCATCTTAGCCAATGACTTCAAAGAGGCAAGGTATATCGGCAGCCTTACTGAAAAGAGGTTGATTGATGACCTTTCAAGATATGATGACCGCTACCTTGTCTTTTTCTTCCTTCCAGACTATATCCAGGCAGGACTTGAGTTCAAAAAGGCTGAGGCTAACCATGAAGAATGCAATGCAGGACTTGAGTTCAAAAAGGCTGAGGCTAACACTAAAGAATACAATCAGTTCACTAAACATTTTCCCTCTGCAGGGCTCTTCTCTAAAAAGACCAGAGAATACCATATAATTTGTAGCCTCAAGAAGAATGGCGTCTTGAGGCTATTTTCAGGAGAAAGACTGGTTCTCTCTGACAGCGGATACTTTGGCAGGCTTGGCAAAAGGGTTATAACCTCTGCCTGGCTGAATCATAAAACAGAGGTAAACCTTATGGATGAGAAAAGCCTGATTATAAGGGTTGAGGACTCTCATTTTGCCTATTCTAATTATATTCCAAACCTCCAACTGCCATTCAGGCTTTTTACGCTTGTAGCAGGAAGGGTTCCTGCCATAGCCAAGCTATTTGCCACCTGGCTTAAAAAGGCAATGATTCAGAAGAAGAGAGAAGCACCCCTAACCCTCTTTAGAAGGATTCTTGTCTATGAAAACAAGATAACCATTGAAGACGAGATAATTAAGAAGACCAGAAAGAGGGTTGATTTCATTGCTATTACGACCAGTGCAAGTGATCTCTATTCTCCAACATCAAGATATTTTTGTAACCAGGAGATGGCTTTAGAACCCGCAGTTGACCTCTCTGAAGAGCTGAATAAAGAGGCAAGAGTTCTCAATATTAGAAAGGTAAAGTTATGGTAACTATTCAGATATATAGAATTCAGGAGTCAGAATTCAGGAGTCAGAATTATAAATTCAATGGAGCTTAAGGAAAAAGTCAGGGAGTTTTGGAATAGTCATCCCTTGGGTAGCTATGAAATTTCTGCCCAAAAGCAGAGCAAGGAATACTTTGAGGGATTGAGCAGGATACGGGAGTCTTCGTCTAAGTTTGTCATGGACTTCTATGGGTTCAAGGATAGCAAGGGGAAAAGGGTCTTAGATGTAGGATGTGGGCCAGGGTGGATTACAGTCAACTATGCCAGGGTAGGGGCTGATATATTCTCTATAGACCTTACGGAGAATGCTGTCAAAATGGCTAAAAGGTGGCTTGGCTTAGAGGGGCTGAAAGGAAGAATTTCAGTTGGTGATGCAGAGGAGCTTCCTTTTGCTGACGAATCCTTTGATTTTGTCTGCTGTGATGGTGTTTTACATCATACCCCAGGAACAGAGAAAGGGATAGCTGAGATATACCGTCTCTTAAAGAAAGGTGGAAAAGCAGTCATCTCTTTTTATCATAAAAACTTGCTCTTATCTTCTCCAATCTTTCCTTTGACTAAGTTTATTATGAGACTCCTTGGTGTAAAAACTCATGGGGTAAAGGCTATGGGGAGGGTTAGCAGCGAGGAATTGGTCAGGCTATATGATGGCGTAGATAATCCTTTGGGGAAGGCCTACACCAAGCAAGTATGGGAGAATAAATTAAAGGAAGCAGGTTTTATTATTGAAGGCTATCGCTTCTTCTACTTTCCCATAAGGTTTATTCCCTATAGCAGATACTTGCCCAAGCAGATATGTTCTATATTAGATAGAGTCTGTGGAACAATGGTCTTCTTTAGGGTAAAAAAATGAAGGTAATAGTCTTGATTCCGCCATCTAAGTTTTCTAAGAATGTAGCCAGGGATCTAATATATGGTTGTTGGTGCAAGGGAAAGAGGATTGCTGGTATCCAATTTCCACCTGTCTCCCAGCTTTTGGTAGCCACTGTTCTAAGGGATGCTGGGCATAATGCAACCCTTTTGGATGCAGGAGGCTTGCAGATGAATATCTCATCCATAAAAGAGGCAACAAAGGATCACGATGTCTGCATAATGCTAACATCAACTATGACCGTGAATGAGGATGCTGAGGTTCTATCTGAGCTCAAGAAGGAAAACCCAAGGCTCAAAACTGTGGTCTATGGCAGTCATCCAACCTTTATGCCCGAGCATACTGTGGTAAAGCCCGGCATAGATATTGCTGTGCGTAGAGAGCCTGAATTCCTAATCCGCGACCTCCTTACTTTAATGGAAAAAGGCAGAGAAAAGAAGGCAAAGGGGATTACCTTTATGGAAAATGGTAGCCCTGTGTCGAACCCAGATTACCCCTTTATTGAGAATCTTGACGAACTGCCAATCCCTGATAGAACAATGCTTGACCCGAACATCCACTACTTTAACCCTGTGGTGAAGAGGATGCCTTTTACCACAGCCTTTACAGCCAGGGGGTGTCCTGGTAAGTGCACCTACTGCTCCTCTCCATCCTTCTATGGCAGAAAGATACGGTTCAGGTCAGCAGAGGCTGTTTTAGCAGAGCTTGAAATAATCCGCCTTCAAGGTTTTAGAGAGGTCTTCTTCAGGGATGAGATGTGGACAGTGAATAAAAAAAGGACAATAGATATCTCGGAGGGTATTATCCAGAAAAAAATAGACCTCACCTGGATATGCTCAGCCCGCGTTGGCTCTGTTGATGTAGAGACGATGAGATTGATGAAAAAAGCTGGATGCCATATGATCAGATTCGGAGTGGAATCAGGCAATCAGCAGATTCTTGGAAGCATCCAGAAAGGGATAACCTTAGACGAGACAAGGCAAACCTTTGAATGGACGCATAAGATAGGCTTGGATACCCATGCCCATTGTATGGTCGGAATGCCTGGCGAAACTATGGAGACAATAGAAGAGACCAGAAGGTTTGTCAAAGAGATAGACCCGAGCATAGCCACCTTTGGCATCTGCACCCCATACCCAGGGACACCCCTATTTTCTGAGGTAATAAAAGCCCATCCAGAGCTGAAGGATGGGAGTAGTTTAGACCTTTCAATGCTTCATACCAAGAGTTTTTACAATGAGGTCTTCACAAAACTAAGCCAGGAAGAGCTGAACAAGGCTATCCGAAAGGCTTACAGGGCTTTTTATATGAGGCCTGGCTATATTCTGAAATGGCTCCTGAGAATCAAGGGATTGGATGAGTTAAAGAGGGTTATCTTGGCTGGCACACAAGTATTTGACTTCTCCTTTACTAAAGGA
>JAZDOR010000174.1:0-5164 GCA_043798435.1 bacterium | reverse complement strand
AAAAGAATATAAACCACGGAGGCACAGAGGCACGGAGAAGACAGATGACAGAATTTCTGACTTCTGACATCTAACTTCTGTAATTCTCTGTGTCTCCGTGTCTCTGTGGTTAGTCTTTACTTCAGATGGCTAAAGTGTTACTAATTTTTAATATCTATCTTTGTGCTCTTTGTGAGCTTTGTGGTTCAACTCTCTTTCTCACTTTCGGGTTTTCTCCCTTTCGGGCTTTCGTGTTTCTTCTTCTACTTCACTTGAGTAAATAGTTACCTATTGTCAAATATATCATGGATGGATTGTAAATTATGCACACCCCTCAAATAGTTACAAAATGAAGCAGAGAAGCAGATTGGGTGTTTTGGCTGGGTTTTTTATTATCATAGGCACAGCTATTATCCTGGAAAATTATTCACTTATCAGCGGTGCCATCAAGCTTTGGCCGCTTCTTCCCCTTACAATCGGTGCGGGTTTTGCGATGCTCTTTTTTGAAAGGAAATCTGATCCAGCCATTATCTGGATTGGTTCATTTCTCATCCTCCTTGCCATACTTTTTTATTGCTTAAACTGCTCCTCATGGAGTAGTCTTTCTACTTTATGGCCTATATTCCTTGGAATCATAGGCTTAAGTTTTTTGGTCACTAATATCTTTGTTAAGAATATTATCTTTCTGTACCTATCCATCTTATTCATTGCTTTATTCTTAACATTCTATTTTATATTTGCTGTCTCTCTTAAGATGTGGCCAATATCCTTAGTTGTTTTTGGAATAAGTCTGTTGTTTATAAACTTTTTGTAACTATTTATAAGATTAGGAGGAAAAATATGAGCGTTTTAGTTATTGGGTCTGTTGCCCTTGATTCTGTAAAGACACCCTTTGGAGAGAGAGAGGAGGCTTTGGGAGGCTCGGCTACTTATGCCTCAGTCTCTGCTTCATTCTTTGATACGGTGAGCTTAGTCGCTGTGGTTGGTGAGGACTTTGCCGAAGAGAATATCCAGCCTTTAAGTGGTTTTGAGATAGACTTATCTGGTCTGGTAAGGTCCCCGGGCAAGACCTTCCGTTGGAAGGGATACTATACTTATAACCTGAATGAAGCAATCACTACCGAGACCTGTCTGAATGTCTTTGCTGATTTTAACCCGATTCTTTCTGATGAGCAGAAGAAATCAAGCCATGTTTTCTTAGCCAACATTGACCCGGAGTTACAGCTTAAGGTCTTAGAGCAGATAGAAAAACCTGAAATAGTCCTTTTAGACACAATGAACTTCTGGATTGAGAATAAGAAAGATGCCTTGATAGAGACAATCAAAAAGGTTGATATCCTTGTCTTAAATGATGCTGAAGCAAGGGAATTGACTAAAGAGTCTAATCTGATAAAAGCCGCCTCAAAGATTCGCTCAATGGGACCAGGCAGGGTGATTATCAAAAAGGGTGAACACGGTGCCTTGATGTTTTCAGAATTCGGTCTCTTTTCTGCACCTGCATATCCCATAGAAGATATCTTTGACCCGACTGGTGCCGGGGATACCTTCGCTGGGGGTTTAATCGGCTATCTCTCTGATGTTCACGGAAAGACTGAAGAAGATTATAGAAGAGGGATTATCTTTGGAAGTTCAATGGCCTCCTTTGTAGTTGAAAAGTTCAGCTTAGATAGACTTAAAGACCTCACCTGGGAGGAGGTAAGGAACAGATATTGCCAGTTCAAAGCCATGACCCATTTTGAGGCAGAATAAGAGAATCTATGTAACCGTTCAGTCTATACATCAAAAGTGTAAGAAGGGGGATAAGGAGATAAGGAAGATATGGAGATTATTCATTGCAAATTTATTATTGCAAATTACAAAATGCAAATTTGAAATGCTAAATGCTAAATTTGCAATTTACAATGAATTTATCCCCTTATTTCCATAATCTCCATATCCCCTTTTCGGACACTACCTGAACGCTTACGAATCTATCAAATTAGATGAAGATAGAAATAGCTTCAGGTTGCGGGTTCTGCTCAGGTGTAAAGAGGGCGATAAAGCTTGCCTTTACTACTGCAGAGACCGATAAAGAGGTTTGGACATTGGGTCCACTTATCCATAATTTGCAGGTTGTCCAAAGTTTAGAGGAGAGAGGGGTAAAGGCAGTAGATTCTATAAATAAAATTGCACGAGGCACAGTAATCTTCAGGTCGCATGGTGTCCAGCCAGAGGATTTCATCAAGGCAAAGGAGAAGCACCTGAAGATAGTTGATGGCACCTGCCCTATAGTCTCAAGGGTTCAAAAGCTGGCAGAGGAGCTTACAGAGGAGGGCTACTCTGTGGTGATTGTGGGTGATCCAAATCATCCAGAGATAGAAGGGATTGTGAGCAGAGCAAATCCTGCCTTTGTTGTCCAGAATCCAGATGAGGTAAAGAGAATAAAAGGAAAGAAGCTGGGCATAATTGCTCAAACTACACAGACACTCTCCAATCTAAAGGCTGTTGTCGGTCAGGCTATGGAGACTGCCTCTGAAATAAAGGTTTATAACACTATATGTAAAGCGGTCTTACGATTACAAGAAAGTTCTTGCAGACTGGCAGAAAGGGTTGATATACTTTTAGTAGTTGGAGGGGTAAGTTCAGCAAATACAAAGAGATTATTTCTATTGGCAAAGGAGATAAACCCTAATACCTATCATATTGAGGGAAAGGGTGATATAAACTTTAAGTGGTTTGCAGCAGCGGCAAAGATAGGAATCACAGCCGGAACATCTACGCCACCCTGGGTGATTGAGGAAGTGGTAGATGAGATAAAAAATAGCAATCAGCGGTCAGCTATAAAAATAAGGTAACTACTCAAAATCTTGGGGAATTAGCCACTGATAAACACTGATTATAAATGAAGAAATATTTTAGACACTGATTTGCACAGATGAACACTGATAATTTTGTAACACTTTACCCATCTGAAGAAGAGATTAACCGCAGAGGTCGCAGAGGGCACAGAGAAATAAAAACTTAAAATTTTTTAAATTCTCTGCGTTCTCAGCGTGCTTTGCGGTGAATAATTATCTTCTACTTCACTTGGGTAAATAGTTACATAATTTTTAAGTTTTATCAGTGAAAATCAGTGTTAATCAGTGTCAAAAAAATTAAATTTTATCCGTTTATAAATGAAGAAATATTTTAGACACTGATTTGCACAGATGAACACTGATAATTTTTAAGTTTTATCAGTGAAAATCAGTGTTAATCAGTGTCAAAAAAATTAAATTTTATCCGTGTAATCTGTGTCAAAAAACTTTAGTCCTCCCCAATTTTGTGAGTAATTACAAAAATAACAATAACTGATAGCTGAATGCTGATAGCTGACAGCTATTTATGGAGGTAAAATGATAGACAAAGAGCTTTTAGAGATTTTGGCTTGCCCAAAGTGCAAGGGAGATATTGAGTATCTTGAGAAAGAGGATAAACTTTTATGCTCCGCCTGCAAACTCAAGTATCCCATAAGGGATGATATTCCCATCATGCTTATAGATGAGGCAGAGAAAGTAGAATGAAAAAAGTCTTTCTGTTTTTGGCAATATCCTGTCTGGGGTTTTCCGAAGAGCTTGTCTATGATGTAAAAATGCTTGGAATAAAGGCAGGAACACAGAAAATATCACAAGTTCAGGAGGAAGATGGCAAGATACGGCTTATATCTGAGACAAAGACGAATGGGTTCTTCTCAAAGTTCTATAAGGTTGATGACTATATAGAGGTGATATTAGATAAAAAGCCCTTTCTTCCTGAATATTTTCCAGTTTATCTTCTGCAGAGGATAAACGAAGGAAAGTATCACGGTATATTTGAGGTAAAGTTCAACCAAAGGAAGAAAATAATAACCATAACCTCAGACGGCAAGGAGAAGGAGATAGAGCTATCAGAAAAGGCGTATGACATCATCTCTTTAATCCATTACCTGCGGAACATCGACCTCTGTTCAGGTAGTTTAGGAAAATTCTACTTAATAGTTAAAGGAGAGTTGAAAGAGATAACGATCATAGCAAAAGAAAAGAATGTAACCATAAAAGGGAAAAGTTACGATGTTTATGAAGTAGGAGAAGAGCCGGATGATGCCCTCTATGAAAAAAAAGAAAAAGAAGGAATAAAGATATGGTTTGAAAAGGAGAGCAAGATTCCTCTGATGATTAAGGTGCCAACATCAGCAGGAGCAATCACGGCTGTATTAAAGTAAGGTATCAGGCAGAAGGTTCAGGTGTCAGGCAATAAAATACCTGAAGCCTTAAAAATATGAGAAGACCAATTATTGCTGGAAACTGGAAGATGAATAAAACACCCTCTGAGGCAAGAGGGTTTGCTGAGGAGTTGGTGAAGCTCTTCTTGGATGTTCGGGATAAGGATATTCTGCTCTGCCCTCCATTTATAGCCATTCCTTCCGTAGTAGATGCTTGTCAAGGTTCAAATATTAAGGTTGGTGGTCAGAATATCTACTTTGAATCAAAAGGTGCTTACACAGGAGAGGTCTCTGCTGATATGCTGAAAAGTATTGGGGTAGAGTATGTCATCATCGGACACTCTGAAAGGAGGGAGTATTTTAAGGAAGATGATGAAATGATAAATAAGAAGGTAAAAATGGCACTTTCTGTTGGGCTTATACCCATTCTATGTATTGGCGAAAAGGAAGCAGAAAGGGAGCAAGAGAGGCAGAAAAATGTTGTTTATCAACAGTTAACAAAAGGGCTTTCTGGTGTTTCTTTAGAGAAGATAGTGATAGCTTATGAGCCTATTTGGGCAATAGGTACAGGAAAGACAGCAACTCCAGAAGACGCAGAAGAGATGCACATATTTATCAGGGAGAGCTTACAAAAGATAGACAGGGGATTGGCAGAATCTGTCTGTATTCAGTACGGAGGAAGCGTAAAACCTGATAATATTGACAGCCTTATGGCACAACCGAATATAGATGGAGCTTTGATTGGTGGTGCCAGCCTTGATGTAGAATCTTTTGTGAGGATTGTTAAGTTTGTGAGTAATCGTTTAGTATAAAGTCAAAAACTTCGTAACTATTTACCCAAGTGAAGTAAAAGGGAATTATTCACCGCAGAGAACGCAGAGTTCGCTGAGATAATTATGGATAAGGTTAAATTCAAAGTAGATATTTTATTTCTCTGTGCCCTCTGCGACCTCTGCGGTTAATCTT
>JAZDOR010000173.1:0-4990 GCA_043798435.1 bacterium | reverse complement strand
AAGGGAATTATTCACCGCAGAGAACGCAGAGTTCGCTGAGATAATTATGGATAAGGTTAAATTCAAAGTAGATATTTTATTTCTCTGTGCCCTCTGCGCCCCTAAAGGTTAATCTTTTCTTCAGATGAGTAAAGTGTTACCCGATATTTCTATTTATGGTTACAGATGGTTAATCTCTTGACATTACTGCCGATAAAATTATACAATTTCTTCTTCTAAAAAAGGAGGTGTAGATATGGCAAAAATCTACTATGAAAAGGACTGCAACATTGAGTTGCTGAAAGAAAAAAGGGTGGCTATCATTGGATATGGTGCCCAGGGGCATGCTCAGGCTCAGAATCTGAGGGATTCTGGGATAGATGTAGTTGTATCTGAGGTTGTTCAAAGCCCAAATTATGAGAGGGCTGTGCAAGACGGTTTTAAGCCTGTCTCAGCTAAGGAGGCAGCAGAATCTTCCGACTATATCCAGCTTCTTGTTCCAGACCAGACGCAGACAAAGGTTTATAGCGAAGAGATTGAAGGAGGATTAGCATCTGGAAAGGTGCTTGGATTCTCCCATGGCTTCAACATCCACTTTGGACAGATAACACCGCCAAAGAATGTTGATGTAGTAATGATTGCTCCAAAGGGACCAGGGGCATTTGTCAGGAAGGTTTTTGCTGAAGGAGGTGGAGTTCCATGTCTTATCGCTATTGCCCAGGATGCCTCAGGCAAGGCAAAGGAGCTTGCTTTGGCTTATGGAGCAGGAGTTGGTGGTGCTCGGGCAGGAATTTTAGAGACAACCTTCTGTGAAGAGACAGAAACAGACCTATTTGGAGAGCAGGCTGTTTTATGCGGTGGTGTCTCAGAGCTTGTCAAGGCAGGCTTTGATACATTAGTTGCTGCAGGGTATCAGCCAGAGGTTGCTTATTTTGAGTGTTGCCATGAACTAAAGCTCTTAGTCGACCTCATTCATACCTCAGGAATCAGTGGGATGAGGGAGAAGATCTCTGATACAGCAAAGTATGGCGATGTGACCAGGGGAAGAAGGGTGGTCAATGATGATACAAGAAGAGAGATGGCAATAATCTTAGCTCAGATTCAGACAGGGGCTTTTGCCAAAGAGTGGATATTGGAGAACCAGGCGAAAAGACCGATATTGAATGCCTTGCTTAATGCAGACAAAAATCATCCGATTGAAAAGATTGGGGCAAAGCTTCGTGAAATGATGCCATGGCTATCTAAGTAACTGAGGTGTGGGCAAAAATAATTTAAGTAAACATTCTGAATTCTGACTCCTGAATTCTGTCTGATTGAGATGATTTGTGCGAAGGTTTATGTAACTAACTATATATTTTCTTTCTTCTGTGCGTCTCCTCTGACCTTTGTGGCTATGAGTAGTTATCTTCACTCGTAACCGTTCAGTCTATGCATCAGAAATGTAAAAGGAGATACTTGTATTATCTCCACATCTCCCTAATCCCTATATCTCCTTTTCTTTTCTTACACTACCTGAACGCTTACCTTCACTCTTAAAACGATGGTCCTATGCTGAAGTGGAATTGTGGCTGCTCTTTTTCCTCCATAGGCCAGGCATAGTCAAACTGTAGGGGGCCAACAGGTGAGTTGAATCTTATGCCAAAACCGTAGCCAGATTTCAGGTCCAATAGCTCCTCTTGCCCCTTCGTCCAGACCTGACCTGTATCTGCAAATAGAGCAAATGTCAACCCCTTTCCTAAAGGAAGTCTATATTCAATATTTCCTTGAAAGAATGAGTCGCCACCGCCTGCTGCAGGATGGATAGACCTTTCGTTATAACCCCTGACTGTCCTTGCCCCACCCAGGTAAAACTTCTCATAATCAGGGATGTTGTCTTCTTTTATCGGGTTTATAAACCCAAAGTTTGTATGAAAACATAGGATAAATTTCCAGAGGCTTGGGTGATACCAGCTTCCCTCAAAGATTGGCTTATAAAAGTCAATGTCGCCTCCCAAGATTCCGCCTGCTGTCTCACAGGAAAGGGATAGCTTTCCACCCCTCTCTGGCTCAAATACATTTGGTGCCCTTGTGTCACGAGTTAGCCCCGTCTCAATCCCGCTTGTGGTGGCGTATCTATCCTTCCACTTCTTCTCCCATTCCTTCACATCATAAGGGGCAGAATCCTCTATGTTCGTGAACCTGCTCTGGTCAAGTTTATACTTCAGGTAAATGCGGTTGAATGTCCGCAAAGGCTTTGAGAGAGAGATATAGCCACCTCTCTTACTCTCCTTGTAGTTATCCCTGGAAAGCTCATTATTCCATAGCCCAAGACCCAAAGAGAGCGGTTTGTCCAAAAACCAGGGGTCAGTAAAACTCACCTCATAGTTCAATATCTTCTTTCCAAAATCACTTTTGATGTTGGCTGAGTAGCCCTTCCCAAAAAGATTGATCACATTCAACTGAACAGAGCCAGCAATACCTGTCTGATTTGAGTAGTTCACGCCGAATAGCCCTGTGCCCCTCCCTCCTTCTTCTACCTCTACCTTTACTATCTTCTTGTTTTTCTCTGAACCAGAGAGGATAGAGAGATCCACATTATTAAAGAAACCTAAGAGTGCCAATTTGTGCCTGCTTTTACTCACCTTGTCCCAGCACAGAATCTCGCCCTCTTTTATCAAAAGCTCCCTCCTTATAACCTTATCCTTTGTCCTCTTGTTTCCAGCCAGCTCAATCTTTTCTATATAAGATATCTCACCTTCTTCTATCTGGATACGGTAGTCTATTGTCTTTGCTTGTATCCTGTAAGAAGGGATTGGAACTACCTGGGCAGAGATATAACCCTTTTCATAATAGAGGTTTCCTATAGCCCTGAAATCCCTTTCTATTAGCCCTCGGCTGAAAACGCAGCCCTCTTTTATGGTCATCACCTTTCTAATCTCTGGTTCTGAAAAAAGGCTGTTCCCAGCTATCTCTACCTTTCCAACCTTATATTTAGAGCCTTCATGAATAGTAATTTCAGCAACCAGACCCTTCTTCTTTTCATTATACGATACTACTGGCGGGTCAATAACAACCTTAGCAAAACCCTCTTCTAAGTAGAAATCTGTAAGTGCTTCTATATCTGCTTCAATCTTTTCTGGGATATAGGCATCCCCTTTTCCTGTCTTCAGTTTCCATCTGAGTCTATATGAGGATATAGATTTGTTGCCTGAAAACCTTACCTCCTTTATTTTACAGCTCTTTCCCTCATTTATTGTGAAGATAAGCTCCTGGCCCTTTATCTGATAGGTTATTGTGGCAAAATAAAACCCTTCATTCTTGTAGAAGGTGGTTATAGATGCTTTGTTTTCTTCTACCCTTGGAATAAAGAGCGGGTCATTTATTTTTAGCCCTAAGACCTTCTCAATGTCATCCTTTTTCTTTTCCTTCTGGCCTGACAGAGAAATTGTTCCAATCAGGGGCACCTCCTGGACAACAAAAGAGAGGGTAACAGAGCCTTCTTCTGTAATCTCACAGGAGACATCAGAGAATTCGCCCATTTTATAAATAGCTTTTATCCAATCTCCCGTCTTCTTAGCTAAAAACTCATCCCCCTCTTTTACCCCTGCTGAGGCAAGAATCCTCTCCTTCTCTACCCTCTTACTGCCGCAAACATCTATCTTTTCAATAGTCGCAGAAAAACCTGCTACGGCTAAAAGCAAAAGGCTAAAAACCAAACCTTCTTTTGATGCTAATTTCATATTCCTTTATCCTCCTTTTTTGATTAACAAAGATTATCTACTTATCACCTTATCACCATTCTTCCTATTCTTACTGACTGATTTTCCATTCTCTGAAGCTGTTATCTGGAAGAAGTATAAGCCATTCGCCAGCCTTTGGTTGAAATTATTTTGACAGGAATAGCTTGACTCATAAATGTAGCTCTGGCTACTTTTGTCAAACCTTGCCCAGGACTTGGAAGAAGAGGGTGTAAGCTCCTGTTCTCTGACCACCTGTCCAAGAATATTGTAGAGCTTAGCAGAAAGCCCAGCCCCTGATGTAAGTAAGTTTGCCTTGAAGGTTACCTCACCTGAAGTCGGGTTTGGATAGCTTATTACATCTGTTATCTCCAATTTTTCAATCACCAGCCCAGCCTCCGGCTTCATTACCTTAATCTTTAATTCTGAATTCTGAATTCTGAATTCTGTATTCTTCCTCATATCCACAGCCTTATCCCCATCTATCAACCAAACCTCATAATCCTCTGGAACACCCTCAATTACCCAGCTTAAGGTTGTTGGGGATTGGCTCTGAATATTCAGGTTCCAGGTGTAGGAGTCTGCTCCCTCTTCTCTTATATCCTTTGCCAGACCTCCATCAAAACTGCAATAAAGCCCTTCCATTGCCGGTGGCTTTAATAGGTCAAACCTGTCTACTCCAATATTTGCATCCCTTGCCACCCCAAGGATGTTGTAGTTATCCTTATATTTCCCTGATGTAGCATAGAGCTTTATCTTCCAACTCAATTCCTTCTCCAAATTCTGAATTCTGAATTCTGAATTCTGAATTCTGCATTTTATCGTTGTCTCTGTCTCAGCCTTTACCCAGTATCCCTGCCAGGGGGTAAGCTGTGTAGTTGTGGTATACTCCGTTCCTGTCCAGGTACAGAGGGTATATTCGTCGCAATCTATCATCCCCTGTTTGGTAAATGGACAGCCAATCATATTCCAGTCAGAATATAGAGGAATAGAAACTGAGTCTTCTTGGCTTTCGCCTTTAGAGGTAATCGTTGCCTGTTCTCCATAGACCTTTATCCAGTAACCCTTATTTGGCTCTATTGTATCAACTACCCTATACCTCATCTGTGAGCCTCCCATATCTTCTGCCTGTGGTTCCCATCTACATATCTTGAGTAACTATTTACCCAAGTGAAGTAAAAGGGAATTATTCACCGCAGAGAACGCAGAGTTCGCTGAGATAATTATGGATAAGGTTAAATTCAAAGTAGATATTTTATTTCTCTGTGCCCTCTGCGACCTCTGCGGTTAATCTT
>JAZDOR010000172.1:0-11382 GCA_043798435.1 bacterium | reverse complement strand
AAGATTAACCTTTAGGGGCGCAGAGGGCACAGAGAAATAAAATATCTACTTTGAATTTAACCTTATCCATAATTATCTCAGCGAACTCTGCGTTCTCTGCGGTGAATAATTCCCTTTTACTTCACTTGGGTAAATAGTTACGAAGAATCTGTTGAGAATATTTTGCTCCATTTACTCATCCAGGATATGGAGAATAGGGTTAAGGCTTTGCCTATAACTTCACAAAAACTGAAACAAGAAAATAATGCCTTATTGATGATGATTGTAGCACCTTAGACTTTTCATCCTTTGTCACACTTAATCAGAAGTTGTCAAATATTACCTATACCAATAACGAAAATGAGAATGCCGCTTTATCTTTTGCCTGTGGAATATCCGTCAGGATGGCATATAGCTCAAATGGCTCTGGAGCATGGACTTTAAGTGGTGCCTATAAAAATATCATCTGAATTTTGGCTGGGGTGGTAGTAGCGATGGCTGGTATTTCTTGCCCGAAGATATGCCATATAGCTATAATGCGATTAGCGATGGAATAGTAAATATTCTTCCATTAGCTACACCCGTAGTTGTTTATGTAAGCCCAACAGGAAATGATAGCAATCCTGGCACAGATTCATAAAATGGCTCATCCCCTCAATCCCTCCCTCCCAATCATGCTCAGTCAGCTTCACCATAAAGGTCAAGTGAAAAAGATTGACAGTTAGAATGTGGTAGGATAAAATATAAAGTGTAAATAAATGGTTGCTGTCCCAATTTTCCTAAATTTTCCTATTTCATGGAGGTATAACTGATGAAAGTATCTGTGGAACGTCCCAGGGAAGCGGAAGGGTTATCCGAAGAAGAAGTCGAACAGCTTTTTCTGCTCGGCTTGCGTGAGATGCGTATAGAAAAGGCTCTTATTATGCTCAGAAAGGGCGATATTTCTCTCTGGAAGACTGCTAAAATCGCTGGTTTGACACTAAGAGAGATGACTGAAGAGGCGTGTAGAAGAGGGATTGAGCCTCGTGTCACAGAGGAGATGATAGAGGAGCTCAAGAAGTGAAAGTTGTCAGTAATGCTGGACCATTGATAGTGCTCGGTAAACTTGGACGGCTTGACATACTTCAGAAGCTCTATGAAACTATTCTTGTGGCTCAAGAGGTCTATGAAGAGACAGTGGTTTCAGGGATAGCATTAGGAGCTCCAGATGCATATCTAATTCGTGACTACTTTTTAAGTGAGATGTTTAAGAAGAAACAAGTTCAGGCGATTAAACTTCAAAACGAAACAGAGATAGAAGAAGGAGAAAAGGCAACCATTGAATTGGCTCTTAGTGAAAAAGCTGACTTTGTATTGATTGATGATGCCACTGCCAGAAAGGTTGCTAAAAGATATGGCTTAAAACCGAAAGGAACATTAGCTGTACTATTATACCCAAACAAATCAGGTTTGCAAAAAATTGTGTTCGTTTATGGTTCTGAGGTTCACGGTTCAAGGTTAGAGAATAAGAGAATTAACCGTGAACCTTGAACCCTTTAACCCCTAAACCTGAGTAGTTACTTTTAAGGAGGAGTTAGAATTATGAAGAAAATATTGGGATTTGTGTTGATTTTGGGAATGGTTTTGGGTCTTTATGGTCAGGTCGCCCAGGCTGATGAAGGAGGGTATGAATTTGTCTGGAAGCAGCCTTCGATATCATGGTATTTTGCCTCTCCTTCTGGAGTAGCCGTTGATTCATCCGGCAATTTCTATGTGGCTGATACTGACAACCACTGCATCCAGAAGTTTAGCTCAAGCGGAACTTTTATAACCAAATGGGGAAGTGAGGGAACTGAGAATGGTCAGTTTTACTATACTTCTGGAGTAACCGTTGATTCATCTGATAATCTCTATGTAACTGATAGTACAACAACCGCATCCAGAAGTTTGACTCAGACGGAACTTTTACAACCAAATGGGGAAGTAAGGGAACTGAGAATGGTCAGTTTAACATACCTCTTGGAGTAGCCGTTGATTCATCCGGCAATGTTTATGTGGCTGATAGTGAGAACAACCGCATCCAGAAGTTTAGACCGATACGATAGCATATTCAGGCACAAAGACACAATCATTTCAAATTTAGCATTGCAAATTGCAAAATAAATTAGATAATGAAAAAGACCAATGAAAAAGATTAAAATATACCTTGATACTTCAGTGATAAATTTCCTTTTTGCTGATGATGTGCAGGAAAAAAGAGATATTACCAAAAGGCTATTTGAAGAGATAGCAAAAAGTAAGTATGAACCCTATATTTCTGAATTGGTTATTGCGGAAATAAACAAAACCAAGGATGAAAAGAAAAAAGATAAATTGCTCAAAGTAATCCAGAAATATCAACTCAAAGAACTTTCAAGTGGTGAAGAGGTATATTACCTTGCGGAGAAATACATAGAGGCAAAAATTATTCCCAGAGAATTTGAGGAAGACGCCGTGCATATTGCATATGCAATTGTTAATAATCTTGATGCATTAGTTAGCTGGAATATGAGACATATTGTTAAACTGAAAACAAGATGGGGAGTCAATAGTATTAATAAGATAGAAGGATACAAGGATATCGAACTCATAAGTCCTGAGGAGGTGATTGAAAACGAAGATTAAAGAACCGAGATCAATGGCAGAAGTCCATGAAATAAGAAAAAGTATCTATAAAGAAACAAAAGATATGACCGTCAGGGAGAAAGTAGAATGGATTCATAAGGAATCTGAAAAAACTAAGAAGAAATATAAACTTGGGTTACCAAAGGTAACCTTACTAACCAATACAGGATAAGCATCTATAGGGGTCTATTAATATTTACCCATTTGAAGTGATGGCTAACTCAAATGACTTATTATATGCTTAATTTTGCATTTTTACAAAAGTGCAGTCTGGAGTAGCCATAGATTCATCCGGCAATGTCTAACCGCATCCAAAAGTTTAGACCGATTCACTAATCAGCCGGTAACATCAAGGCATTTGCATCCTAATCCGTACTATTGTGGGTATAATTGACAAAATACGCAAAAAGGTTATTGACAAAGAATATGAATTTGCAATTCCACACTTCTTTGAAGAAATGTCAGCAGATGAGCTTGAATTTGCGGATGTCAAAAGAGCTATAGCCACAGGCAGGATTAGACGAAAATTTACACATCCCTCCCAGAGGTATACGATATGAAATTGTGGGTCAAACCATGGATGGAAGAGAGATTGGTATCATTTGTAGAATCAAAAGTACAGACAAATTACTTTTTATCACGGTATATGCTCTATAATATTTTTAGGAGGAGGTAAAATGTATAACTATGGAGAATGTGAAATCTGTAACACATCTCTCAAAGAGAGGAATATCCACCAAGATTTCTGGATTAAGAACAAATTGGTAATTATTGAAAATGTTCCAGCAGGGGTATGTCCTCAATGTGGGGAGAAAGTTGTTATCCAAGAGGTAGGAGAACATATTGCTGAACTCATTAAGGACAGTAATTGTATAGATAGAGCACCTACTATATCCGTTCCACTTCTAAGCTATGAAGTAGAAGCCGTAATGGCTTGAGCTTTGGAATTTGGATTTTTACCAAAGTTGAGATAGAATTAAGATGAAAAAACTAAAATTGTATTTAGATACATCTACCATTAACTTTCTCTTTGCGGAAGATGAACCAGAACTACAAAAGATAACGAAAGAATTCTTTGAAAATTTGGTGGCAAAAGGAAAATTTAAGGTTTACATCTCCGATGTGGTTATTGAAGAGATTGAAAAGACTAAAGATTTGGAGAAGAGAAAGATGCTTTTGGAGGTTATAGCTAAATATAATTTAGAAATATTTCCTATTACCGAGGAAGCAGTAGATTTATCAGATAAGTATTTAACCCAAAAAGCCATTCCGAAAAAGAAGGTTGAGGATGCAAAGCATATTGCTATTACCACAATAAATGAATGTGATGCCTTGATTAGTTGGAATTATAAGCATTTAGCAAATATGAACAAGGAAAGAAAATAATTGTTATTAATCTTGAAGAAGGATATAATTATCCATTAAGATTGGTAACACCTATGGAGGTGATGGGAGAATGAAAATATCTAAATCTTTAAGAGAGGTATGGGAGTGGAAAGAAGCAGTATATGAGGAAACAAAAGATATGAATAAAAAAGAGATGTTAAGATACTTTCACAAAAGCGTAGATAGTTTTTTAGATAAAATGGGTTACAAAAAGATAGAAGTATCCAATGGAGTTTATAGATTAAATAAATAATATTTAGGAGGTATTAGAATTATGAAGAAAATATGGAGAAGTGTGTTGGTTTTGGGGATTTATGGTCAGATAGCACAGGCTGCTGAAGGAGGGTATGAATTTGTCTGGAAGCAGCCTTCGATATCATTGCATTTTAACTATCCTCATGGGATAGCTGTTGATTCATCCGGCAATGTCTATGTAGCTGATACTGACAACAACCGCATCCAGAAGTTTAGACCACTACGATAGCATATTCAGGCACAAAGACACAATTTGCAACAAGTTAATGGGACGCAGATTTTCGCAGATTATCAGGATGAATTTTTATAATAAATAAAAAAATCCCTTAAATCTAAAGTTCATCTAAAGTCCAAAAAAGGAAATTCCTATACCATTGAATTATAGAGAGTAATTACTCAAACTCTTTTCGGAAATGTTTAGCCACGGATGAACACGGATAGACACAATTCTTTTGACACAGATTAACACAGATTACACTGATAAGAATTAAGAATTATCTGTGAGTATCAGTGTAAATCAGTGTCTAATAATCTGATTTATTCTCTGTGTGTATCTGTGGCAAGATTTATTTTATTTTTCTGTGGTTTTTCCACAATCCTAAATTTTATGAGTAGTTACCAAAAAAGAAAGAATCTGTCGCCTATAGCTTTGCAATCTAATTAAATTGGAGGTAAAGAAAATATGACTTTTACAGAAAGATTGGAAAAGCATAAAACCTGTCCGTTTTATGAAGAGGGTGCCTGTTGTCGGGCGTGTTATATGGGGCCGTGCAGAATCACGGATAAGGTTAAAGAGGGTGTCTGTGGTGCCACGGGTTCTACTATCTCTGCCAGAAACCTTGGCAGAATGGCTGCTTCTGGGGCATCATCCCTATCTGCGGCTGCCCTTTCCATATTAGGCAATAAGCAGAAAGGGAATTGGTTTTCTTCGCAAGGCGAAAAGGGGTTGGATTTAAGTAAGATTCTACCAGCAGAAAGGATAAACTTGCTCAATCGTCTGCATCTTACCCCCAGGAATGTCCATCGGGAAATAGTAGAATTACTCCACAGGGTCAGTATAGGCGTTGACCAGGAATGTGAACACATCCTTTTTCAGACCATCCGAACAAGCCTTGGCGGTGTGCTTTCATCAGCACTATTACCTTATGATGAAAGGGCCGAAAAGGCAGAGGTAGACACGGCAATCTTATCAGAAGAAAAGCCAAATGTCATAGTCTGGGGCGAATACAGAATACAGAATACAGAATACAGAATACAGAAGTCAGAAGTGAAATTAGACTCAGATGAGATAAATATAGTTAAGGTAGATTCGGTTTTAGCTTTAGAGGTATTGATTGCTTCTGGATTGGTAGATGTGATATTGTCTGACGAGCTTCCTCCCTCTATAAAGTATGCTGCTTCTTGTTATCATACCATTTGCATTCATTACCCAGAAGAAGATGTTGTGGAAAAGGCGATTAAGGCTCAAAAAAAGAGGGCTCAAACCCTTAGATTCAAAGGAATGGTCTCAAAATCTAAGGTTTCTCCCAGGATTTTGAAGGAGGCTATCTTTAATTCTAACATAAGAGGAATTGCATGGCTTTCTGGTTGTCCAAACCCAACCTTAGAAGATACAAGAAAAGAGGTTATCAAAGAATTGGTGGCTAATGATATATTGGTGCTTCTTACTGGTTGCTCTATTTCTTCTATCTTAGAGACAGGGCTACTTGATAAACCCGCCCCTGGGACAGGTGAATTCTTAAAGGGTTTCTGTGAGAAGGAGAATCTCCCTGCTGTAGTCTATCTTGGAGGGTGTCTCAAAGAGGGTGAGGTAATTCGGCTATTTAATGAGATGGCAAAGGATACGGATTTGGCTTCTTTGCCTGTTGTTTTAAGCCTTCCAAGTTGGCGGAGTGAGAGGAATATCTCTCTTATGCTTGGTGCTATTGCCTGCGGAATTTCGGTTCAGGTTAAATCACATCTTCCCCTTGGACCGGAGGTAAAAGGGTTTTTAGAAGGCAGTTGTAACGAACTCCTTCTTAGCCATCTCCTGAAGGAGGATGTGTCTCTTTTGGAGTATATCAATCGTAAGAGGGAAAGGCTTGGTTTGGCTTCAGAATTGAGCCTTTATGAGCCAAAGGCAGAAGCAGAGGATTACCAGATTAAAGTAGCTGCCGCAGGATTTTCAGTCTATAGAGAATTGGGTGGAGGCTTATCTCCTGAAATCTATAAGAAGGCATTGGATGTTGAACTCAAAGAGAGGGGAATAAACACAGGAAGCGTCAAGGCAACTATCTCTTATTTGAATGAAGTGGTATTTGAAAGCGAGGAGCTATTGATTGAGAATGAGCTAATCGTCTGTGCAGGTATTGACGACAGTGTCCAAAAACTTGTTAGAACCAGCCTCATAGGTGTGAAAAAGGAGAAAGGGCTTTGGTTTGTCTTTGACAAGGAGATGCTAAAGATTGGGTGTATTGATTTGGCAAAAGATTAGTTTAAGGGTAACCGTTCAGACTATATTTTAAGATGTGTAAGAAAGGAGAAAGGATGAAGATTGGAGAAACGGAGAAGGTTAATAGAAGTCAGGAGTCAGAATTCAGGAGTCAGAATATTCTGTATTCTGGATTCTGTATTCTGTATTCTCCCCTGTTCTCCCCTTTCCACAATCCTAATTTCTCCATCTTATAACGCTTATGTTTAAGGAGGTGTTTGAAAATGGGTGAGGTTAAGTGTGAAGTAAGGTTAGAAAATTTTGTAGACCGTTGCAACTTTGAGGAGGGAAAACTGCCTGAAGAAAACATAAGAAGGTATATTACTACTGCTTTGGTGGATACAGGAGCTACCTTGCTTCTTTTACCACAGGATATTGTGGAGGAACTTGGACTTAAAAGGTTGAGGAAGGCCATTGTTACTTATGCAGATGAAAGAAAAGAGGAGAGGGATGTGGCTGGTGTGGTAACCCTTGCTATTGGTAACAGGGCTGCCAATCTGGATTGTGTGGTTGGTCCACCCCTGTGTGAGCCGCTTATTGGACAGATAGCCTTAGAAGAGATGGACCTTGTAGTTGATTGCAAAGACCAGAGGCTAAAACCCAGACCAGAATCACCAATACTTCCTTTGTTAAAATGTAAGCATACCTAATCTCCATTATCTCCTTATCCTCCTTTTTACACTTATGAATAAAAACCCTTGACAAGAGTTATTTTTTTTGGTTAAGATTATAAAATGAAGTTTTGCCGAAAGGCGTTAATATAAATTTTGATAAAAAGGGGGTGAGAAAAAAATGAAAAAATACGGATTGTTAATAGTAGCTATGATGTTGTGGGGAGGGTATGCTATTGCAGGAACAGATGTCTTGAATGTTAGTGCAAGCGCTGCAATGAGTGTTTCAGTAAATGTCTCTGATGATATTGCTTTTGGTCCTTACTCTGGCGCCCAGCTTGCTGATATAGGGGTGATAAACTTAACAAGATCAAGCAACTCTTTGCCTGTAAACATTACGCTTAGCACAGGTGCTGCTCCTGACTTTACCCAAAGAATGCTGGGTGCTGATCTGGAATATAACCTCTACACCGATGCTCTGTGGACAATAATATGGGGAGATGGTTCAGATACTAGCGTTATCGTTACTTGGGCAGCTGGAGGTCTCAATACAGCAAGTTATACTATCTATGGTAGAGTACCTTTGGGACAATCACCTGCACAGGGCAATTTCACCGATGCAATAACTGTTACAGCAGATTATTGATAATGTTGGGAAAAAGAAGATAAAAGAGCCCTTTTTCTTAGGGAAGAGGGCTCTTTTAACAAGGAGAAATTATGAAAAAGAGTCTTTTTTTAGTCTTTTTTCTTCTGTCTTATTTGTCAGCAGAGGCTTTTGAGGTTACCCCCCAACGGGTCTTTCTTAACAAGAGAAAGATGACTGATTCATTAACTGTGCAGAATAAATGGGAGCGGGATATAACCGTTCAATTAGATCTCTTTAAGTGGACCCAGGATGAGGAAGGAAAGGATAAATATGAGAAGAGCAATGATATAATCTTCTACCCAAAGATATTCAGGCTGGGAGCTAAAGAGAATAAAATTGTCCGCATTGGCACAAAGAAAAAGCCGGGTAACACAGAACAGACCTATCGGCTCTACTTAGAAGAGATACCCATCGAAGAGAATAAGGGAGAGGAGGCAGAACCTGAGGCTGAAACGCAGAAGATGGGCTTCAAAATGCATCTAAGGTATGGGATACCAATATTTATCTCTCCAGAAAAGGATGCCATAAATTGTGAGATAGGGAAGGTAAAATTAAAAGAAAATAAACTTTCAGTTGAGATACAAAATACAGGCAATCTTCACCTTGTCATAAAGAAGATTGAGGTAAGAGGCTATGATGAGAATAAGAATATCCTCTTTCAGAATGAGATACCAGGCTGGTATCTATTGGCTGGATGTAAAAGGGGCTATGGGCTTGACCTTAAAGAGGGAGTGACTGATAATCTTTGGTCAGTAGAGATAGATGTATTCACGGATAAGAGGGATTTCAAAGGATGTGTTTATAAAGATAAGATTTTGGTTAATTAGCCTCTTCCTTCTCTTACCAGGCATTCTATTGGCACAAGAGGCAGTTCTCTGTATCTTTCTGAATACAGAAAATAGGGGTGATTATTTCCTGATTTTAGAGGATAGGGATGTATGTATCCAGAAGGATGACCTCTTGTCTCTTGGATTCAGCAAAGAGGAAATTGATAGGTATCCGATAAAAGACGGAGCCATATCCCTCAAATCTTTATATCCAGAGCTCCTCTATAGAATTGATGAAAAAAATGCCTGCCTGTATCTAACCGCTGATTTAGGACTGTTTGAAACCCATTCTATTGACCTTTCTTCTCCTAAAATCTCATATCCCACCTATCCCAGGGAAAATTCCTTCTTTTCCAACTATCGTTTGAACTACTCCTTTTCAGAAGACAAAAGTTATCATTGCTTAGTTGGTTCAAATGAGCTATTCCTCAAGATGAGTGATTATTTGGTCAGCTCTGATTTTTCCTGGGATAATAAGAATATCAAAAGGGGAAACACCAGCATAGTCAGAGATTTTGAAAGAGAAATGACAAGGGTTAGCTGTGGCGACCTTTATGCCTCATCAGGCAGGCTTGGTGGGGGAAAGCAGATTTTAGGCTGTCAGATAAAAAGGGATTTTGCTATTCAGCCAGGGTTTGTAAGCTATCCCCTGCCTTCATTCTTTTTCGCCTTATCTAAGCCATCTGAAATAAATGCCTACTTAGGAAAAAGGCTGATGGCTAAAGAGAGCTTTCAGCCAGGGGAGGTTGAGCTTCTCAATCTTCCAGTGCAAGGTCAGGAATTACTGAAACTTGTCATTATGGATAATAAAGGTGTAACAAAGGAGCTATACTCTAAATTATACCAGGCATCCTTTCTGCTCAAACCAGGACTGAAAGACTACTCTTTAAGCCTTGGTTCCAAGAGGCAGGGGGAGGAATACAAAGGCCTGGCTGGTATCTTCTCTTATCGGATGGGCTTAACTGGAAATATTACAGGCAAGGTAAGGGTAGAGGCAGATGAGAAGACGGCAAACTCAGGCATAGAATTTACGCATCTTCTCCCGTATGGAGATACTATGAGATGGGGAGTAGCAAGGAGTACATCAGAGGGTCTCTCCGGGGCTGGTTGCTTTTATGATTACCAGGTAGCATTTGGAAGGGTGAGCTTTGGGGCAAATCTTGAGGTCTATACCCAAAATTATTCAAATCTCTCTGTCGGAGCTTCAGATGATAAGGCAAAGGTTGATAGGAGGGTAAATCTTGGTCTTTCTCTTGGCAGGTTTGGCAGGCTATCCACAAATTCCTTTACCCAAAAAAGGTATATTAAGAAAGAAAAAAGAGGGTTTTCCGTGAACTACAGCAAGTCTGTTTCCTCTGGGTGCCTGAATATTTCAGCCAATAGAACTGATGAGGGAAGGGTTACAGATAATGTTATGGTATATTTCTTTTTCTCTCCTGGCAAAAATACTCAAGCAGGATATAGGGTAAATACAAGTAATGGTAAGCAAGTAGAGGAATTCTCCTTAAAGAGCACTCCCAAATTAGGTCCTGGCTTTAGTGCCTCTGTAGAAAAAAGATCTGATGGTGAGGTAGAAGAAAGGCTTTTGCTTAAGTATCAAGGCCCCTATGGCAACTACTCGGCAAGATGTTCTTCTTCTGAGAATACTAATTATGAGTTAACTACTGATGGTTCAGTGGTATTCATCGGCGGGATTCGGCCATACCCCTGCCGAACAATCAACGACAGTTTTGCCTTAGTCAAGGTAGATGGGCTAAAAGGAGCAAAGATCTATCGGGGAGGCTCTATTGCTGGAAGAACAAATAACAGGGGTGAATGCCTTATCAGCGGGCTCTCTTCTTATAGCCCTAACCAACTGAGTCTTGACCTGACTGGCAAAGAGCTTCCGATTGAATATAATGTCTCAGAGCCGACAAAATATGTTTCAACTCCATATAGGGGTGGGGTTAAAATAGATTTTGGAGCAGCCAGGGTTCAAGGTATCGGGGGTCGGATAGTCATAAAAGGCGATGGAGAAAAGCCTGTTGAATTGACGACGCTTATTATTTATACCTCAAAAGAGGTTAATGTGCCTATTGGCAAGAATGGAGAGTTTTACTTGGAGAATATTCCAAGCGGAAGGTATCAGGCTAAGACAAGGTATAAAGAGAGAGACTATACCTCTACGATAGAGATACCAGAGAGCGAGGAGATGTTCATTGATGTAGGGAATGTATATGCTACTCAGACCGAGTAACTGCTATAAGAGAGAGAAGAAAGAAGGGGATGGTTCATTCTCATCATTTTCCTTATGATTTCTTTTGGAAATTGGAAATTGGAAATTGGGAAGAAAAGATTCTGCTCCCTCTGCTAATTTCAAATTTCTAATTTCAACTCCATTTTTTAACCGCAAGATTTCAAACAAAGGTGAACCATCCCGATATTGTAACTATTTACCCAAGTGAAGTAAAAGGGAATTATTCACCGCAGAGAACGCAGAGTTCGCTGAGATAATTATGGATAAGGTTAAATTCAAAGTAGATATTTTATTTCTCTGTGCCCTCTGCGCCCCTAAAGGTTAATCTT
>JAZDOR010000127.1:0-4405 GCA_043798435.1 bacterium | reverse complement strand
CCAGGGATATATAAATACAAACCCCTGGAGGATAACCAGAGCTTTGTGTTTGTGCCAAAGTGCAGGAAGATATTCTCAGAATCTCTGCCTGCATTATCATACCTTTCCTTTAACTCTTGATAATCTGAGGTTTGTGTCCCTACATAGAGGATTATCTTGCCTGTAACACCAAGCATATCCGGATTGAGACTTTTATATGCAGGTAAAGAGGCTGAGTCAACAATCAGGTCATAATGCTCTGCCTCCCATGATTTATCTATTCCCTCCGGAGAAAAACCGAAGGTTTTGATATGGCCAAGGTGCTGGGAATAACAGACACTTCCTCCTAACATCAAAACAATCACCAAAATTATCTTTTTCATATTCATTTCACCTCGCAAGTAAAGCTTGTTGTGCCCATCTCACCTGCTTTTCTTTGGCGAAGTTTACAAGAATCGCCACCTTTACACCTGTAACTTTCAGATACGAAGTAATCGCTGCGGTAGTGTAAGAAAAGGAAAGGAGATATAGGGATTAGGGAGATGTGGGGATAATACAAGTATCTTCATATCCCCTTACTGCAATCTGTCTTGGGAATGATAGCCCTGTAATCTTCCCTTCAATTTCAGAGAGGATAAGGGGATTATTATTATCTCCATATCTCTCTTATATTATCTCCTTATCTCCTTACTTATTCCCTCACACTTTTAATGTATAGCCTGAACGGTTACTTATATTCTATATCTTTGCTTTTTGTGGTAGCCACTTAATCTGCACAATATCAGCTACTTCAGAAAACTCTGGGTCTCCAGTGACTATAATAGCATTCTTCTGAATAGCACAGCCAACTACAAAGGAGTCAGCAAAAGAGACCTTCTTTGTTGCCTTGCATCTTCCAGTAAGAATGATGTTCTCATCATCAATTTCTACTAAGGTCAATGGCATCCTTTTTATCCTTGCCAAAAGATTGCCTGCGACAATCTCACCATCCTTCTGAAAGACAATATAGTAAGTTTCGACAACATTGACAATAGGAACATATAGTTTAACCTCACCCTTTTCTGCACTCTTTAGAAGGTCCTTAACCAATAGCCCACCTGGTTCTCCTTTGAAATACTGGATAAGGGCATAAGTATCCAGGACATACGATTCCATCACACCCTCCTTGCTTTATCTTCATCCATCTCTCTATCCTTTTTGCGGGAGGAAAGAATGTCTTCAACCTTGACTCTTGCCCCTTTCAACATTCCAAAAGAATCTTCAATCAAATCTCCTCCCTGAGGAAAGAGAAGGATGGCGTTACCAATGTCTATCCACTCAATCATAGAGTTCTTGTCAAGGCTATACTTCTTCCTGATCTCTACAGGAATAACAGCTTGCCCCCTTGTTGAAACCACACTCGTTGCCATTTATATCACCTCTTATTTTATAAGCATTATTTCTTACTTTATAGAAAGAATATCATACTTTTAATAAATTGTCAAGATTCTAATTTTATATTTCATACTTACTCAACCTTCACACAAAAGCTAATTGAACCAGCCTCTGCTGATGCAACCGTAGGGATTAGCCATTTTATCTTTGTGGCAGATTCACTGCAGGTCTCCTGCCAATGGTCAATCATCCAATAACTCACCTCTACATTTTGCAATTTGAAATTTGCAATTTGCAATTTGCAATTGTTTGGCAATACCTCAATAATCACCACATCCGTTGCTGTCCCTGAGCCTTCATTAGTATAGGTGATGGTGTAGGTCAGTGTCCCTCCTTTGGCAGCATACTTCTTATCGCAGGTCTTCTTCAGGGTGATTAAAGGGGAGTCTTGTGGGATAAGGATAGCTCCCTCTGCATTCCTGAGGGATATGGTAGAGATAGGTTCTCCAAGGGTTTTATCTGCTTTAAGTGGACGGTAGGTCTTATCAAGGATATGCAGGGTAGTAGAGTCTGTGCCATAAGACTTATAGTTCCATGCAGGTATAGGCTTGGCTAAGATAAGAGCCTTTGTGTATCTCCTGGCATAAACCTTATAGTTCTTCTCTATGTCAGACGGGTCCTTTCCTTCTGCGAATACATACCAGTCTCCTAAAGGGCTTCCAACATCAAACTCACAGGCTTTGGTCCACCATTTTGAAACCATCGCAGAGCCATAGGGTCCACTCCAGGATTGATAATAGTCATACCTTGGGGCAGCAACGAGATAGAAGTAAGCCAGCCCAAGGATTTTATCCCTATTCATTATCTCCTCTGTCTCTGTGCCAAGTTTTTCATAGAAACTCATCCAATATTTTATAAAGAACCTTGGTCCCCAAATTCTCTCTAAATTGAGCAGATTAGAATTAGATTCAAAGGTATCTATTGATGAAAGAGATTTGAAGAAGAACTCTGAACCAATGGCATCAATCTTAGAATGAACAATGAAGAGCTTATCTGCCGCTGCACCTCTCATAATCTTATTTTTAATCTTTTTCCTTGTCTCATTCAAAAACTGAATATAATCCTCTGCATAATTCCTTGTGTCCGGGTATTCAATAATCTCCCCTCCAGTTATAACACCAGGGACGGGTAGATCATCTGTTCCCAAGCAATCAAAATATATCCCGTCCCATTTAACCCCTCCTTCAAGGTCTTGTTCCATCCTTTCCTGGATAAAATCAACCAGAGTCTGCCTGTAGAAAGAATGCCCCATATTTGCCTTAAAATGTGTTCTTGCCCATCCTCCCCAGCCACCTAAGACCCGAGCCTCCTCTCTGTTTCTTGCTGTAGCGCTGCCATTTATGAAAGGGAGTTCATCATCTGAGACTGTGCCATTATTATCACTATCATTTACAGTGTCCCAGCCATTTATTACGCCTTCTACACCTCCCATTTTTATTCTTGTATCCTCAGCAAAGTGAACAAACATATCTTCAAAATCAACATGAGCCTCCTCGCACCTCTTCTTCAGCCTATTGGCATAGCTATTATTAGAATTTATATCATAGATACTATCCGGGCAGGTATAACATACCCCTAATATCTTGGGATTATACTTCTTATATGTAGGTAGATTGCCTCTTGGTATGTCTCCGCCAAATACAACAAAATCAAAGTGATCTGCCTCCCATTTGACCTGCTCTTCAGTCAAGCCTGCGCTGGGTAAGGATAGATAGGTTTTTATATGAGGAAAATTCCCACCTGGGATAGGTTCCGTCAATGTCCTTATAGAGACGCAATTTGAGATAGAAGATGCATTGTCTGCCTCATCTAACACCTTCAGGACAAAGTAATAAGTGGTATCCGAAAGGAGATTGCAGGCTGTAATGCCGTCTATAGCCCCTGATAGCTCAGGGAGAAGATGCCAGGGGAAGGAGACAGGCTCAGCAGAATTAAAGTTCTCCTCTGTGATCGGACTCAGGGAGTATCTAATATCATAGAAAGATGCCCTGCCTGTATCTCCATCATCACCCTTTGCTGTCCAGGTAAGGAATACTGCCTTTGGGGTAGAGGCATCGGCAGATAGGTCGCAAATAGGTGCAGGAGGTGTAGTATCCTGTGTCTCCTTCAAAAGAATAACACCTGAGGAATTGGGCAAGCTGATGGTTCTGATTGGACCCTCTGTACTTCCATCTGAGTGAAGGAGAAAATAGTCTCTGTCAAAGGTATATGAGGTGGCACTGTCAGTTCCATAAGATTTTGAGACAGAGGATGGTCTTAGTTTGATAAGGATCAAGGCATTGGTATACTCCCTGATATAGACTATATACTTATCATAGGAATGCCTCTCTGCCTCTGGTACTGAAGGGTCCCAACCTTCATCAAAGACTGAGCAGTCGTTCAAAGGTGAGCCTACCTTTGCCTCAATCCCTTTGAACCAATCAGCCTTTGTAGATTGTGTACCGAGATATGAAGAAAAGTAATCAAGGTTTGGCTCCTGGATTATGTAGAACTCTGAGAGACCAAAGATTCTGTCTCTTTCTCTAATCGCAGGGGTATCACCAAGGATAGTATGAAGCAATGCCTTATGCTGGATAAGATAGTTTGCACCCTCAACCCTCCAATATCCAATAGGGGGTCCCAAATAGTTTCTAATCAAGTTTTTCTTCTTTTCAACAGTAATCGTATCTTTAGCTAAGATGAATTTGCATTTGTCCTTAATGATGTATGGAATTACATCATTATTGGCAAGACCACCAAAGGGCTTTGGAGAGATTCTCTTCTGTATCTTATCCATAAGCTTTATGTAGTCTGATGAGAATTCAGGCCATTTGCCACTTGTATCCTTCTTATACTCTATCAATCCTCCACCCGTTCCTATTTTTGGCATAGTAGGGGACTCTGTCAGGTATTCAGCATAGAACCAATTGTATGTTACCCCATCACCAAGGTCAGAGTTGACAAGAGAATAAGCCTTCTCAGTAATAAAATCCTGATAGATGGGCTCTCCTAT
>JAZDOR010000084.1:0-16708 GCA_043798435.1 bacterium | reverse complement strand
CCTTGCATTGGTCATCTACCAATGTATAAACTGCAGTAAACATGGTTTCTATGTCATTCATGATTATCCCCTCCTATTTAGATAATCGGCATAAAAACCAAAAAGCTTTAATAAAATTTTATTTTAACTAGCACAACGCGTTATTGATATATATATTTGTTCATATATACATTAAAATTTACCTGTATTTATTGCACCATTAGTCCCACTCAAACACTTACGATTATGAACCGCTAATGAACGCTAATGAACGCGATAAGGAAGGAATTTATTAGTGTTAATTAGCGTTAATTCGCGGTTAAGAAAGAAATTTATTGGTGTTAATTCGCGTTAATTAGCGGTTAAAGTATATTCACGGTTATGTTATAAAATAAGCACTTTCATCTGTCGGAGTAGTATTGGGAGCTATAAAAAATGATCTTAGACAAAATTATTGAGAAGAAGAAAGAGGAGATAGGGAGAAAAAAACAACTTCCTTTGCCAGAGAGACGAACAGTCCTGCGTGACTTTAAGTCTGCTATCAGTAAGGCAGGGATAAATCTTATAGCTGAGATAAAGTATGGCTCGCCAAGCCTTGGTGAGATCAAGCCAAAGAGGAAAGCTGGCTATTTAGCAAAGGTTTATGAGAAGGGTGGAGCATCGGCTATATCCTGTGTTACCGAAAAGGATTTTTTCTTTGGAGATTTGAGTTTCCTGAGAGAGGCAAAAGACGCCACAAGCCTTCCTATCCTCCGCAAGGACTTTATCATTGACCCCTGGCAGATTGAGGAGTCTTTTCCGCAGGGGCTGATGGACTTCTTTTGATTGTGAGGATACTCAAGGGAGAGTTGCTGGCAGAACTACATAGAGAAGCAAAAAGGGCAGGTTTGGCAGCTATCTTTGAGGTGCATAAAGAAGAAGAGATACGAAGGGCAATAGGTGCCGGGGCTGAAATTATAGGGATAAACAATAGAGACCTTAATAACTTTGAGGTTTCGCTATCAACCACACTAAACCTTATCAACCATATCCCAAAGGGAATGGTTACAATCGCAGAGAGCGGGATACATCAGAGAGAGGATCTTCTTCTTTTAGAAAAGGCAGGGGTAAACGCTATCCTTGTTGGAGAAGCACTTCTCTCTGCCAAGAACCCGTTGGCTAAAACAAAGGAGCTTTTAGGAAATGATTAGAATAAACAGACCCTGGCTTCCTTTGGCTAAAACAAAGGTAACTATTTACCGAGAGTGAAGCGTAAGGTGATCGGTTATCGGGTAATCGGTAATCAGGTAATTGTTTTTCTTACCGATTACTGGTTACCGATTACCTGATTACCAAAGTTCTTAACTAAAATGTTACAAATAAACAGACCATGGCTTCCTTCTGTCTCTGAAATAGAAGGAGACCTGAAAAAAATATTTTCCTCTGGAATTATTACATCCGGTCCTTATGTTAAGGAGTTTGAAGAGAGGATAGGAGAATATGTTGGAAAAGAAGCCATCTGTCTCTCTTCTTGCACAAACGGGCTTATCCTTCTGATAAAGGCACTTGACTTATCAGGAAGTGTCATTATTCCATCATTCACCTTTCCTGCCACAGCCATTCCCCTTCTCTGGTGCGGCATAGAACCTATCTTTATTGACTGCTTAGAAGGGACATTCTGCATTGACCCAGAAAAGGTAAAAGAGGCGATAAGAGAAGATACATCAGGAATATTGGCGGTCTATACCTTTGGAAATCCACCGGATATGGACAGGTTGCAGGAGATAGCAGACAAAAATGGACTCTGCCTGATTTTTGACTCTGCTCAGGGGTTTGGTTCTGTCTATAAAGGAAAAAAGGCAGGCAGTTTTGGAAGGGCTGAAGTCTTCTCCCTCTCTCCAACAAAGCTCGTTTCTGCTCAGGAAGGAGGTGTAATTCTCACAGATAACTCAGGGCTTGCAAGGAAACTTCGTTGTATGAGGGATTATGGAAGGGATGGAGAAAACTTTCCGTATCTTGGTATGAACGCAAGAATGACGGAGATAAATGCAGTGATAGGGATAAAGTCTCTGGCTACCTTAGATGAAAGGATTGCAAAGATAAAAAGGCTTGTTCATCGGTATAAAGAGAATCTTTCTGGCCTTAAATTTCAGGAAGAGACAGGGGAAGCTATTTCTAACTACAACTACATTGGTCTCCGCCTCCAGAACAGGGATAGGGTCTGGTCGGGTTTATTGGAAAAGGCAGTAGAGACAAAAAAATACTTCTATCCCCCAGTCCATAAACAGCCACTTTATAAAAGTACTGCAGTTCTTCCTGTAACAGAAATGTTGAGCAGGGAGGTTTTATGCCTGCCGCTCCATTCGTATCTTTCTGAAAAGGAGGTAGATAAAATATGCAGAGAATTATACCAAGTTGCAATCAAAAATAAAATTTGGAGGTGAAGAATGGAAGATAAGAAGGTTTTAGATGTAATGACCAGAGGGGTTGTCTCTGTCCATCTCACAGACAGTGCGAAAGAGGTGGCCAGGGCATTGGTTGAGAACAAAATCCACGCCGTAGCTGTGATGGATGATAACGGAGATGTGATTGGTGTTATCTCTGAGATGGACCTTTTGAAGGTGATGGATCAAGACTTAGACCTGACAAGGGCAGAGGATATTATGTCCTCTCACCTTAGAAGCATTACACCCAACTCAAGGCTGAGAGAGGCAGCAGAGGTGATGTTAGGGCTTAAGGTTCACAGGCTTATTGTCCTTCATCCAGAAGGGAGAAGGGCTGTTGGTGTCCTGTCAATCAGCGATATTATCCGAGAGATGACTAAATCAGACTGAGCTGGTAACTATAGTATCTTGCATAAGTTGCTATACTAAAATTGGCAAGATATCGTAACCGCTGCGGTAGTGTAAGAAAAGGGGATATGGAGATTAAGGAGATAAGGGGATAAAATAATGAATAATCTTCATATCTCTCTTTCCTTATCTTTTCGGAAATATTTAACCACAAAGTTCTCAAAGGAGGCACAAAGAATGACTGAAAACAAATTATATTGTAAATCTAAAAAGTAACTATTCAGCCGATCTTTTTGAAAGCCACAGATTACAGATTAAAAATTATTAATGAACTTCCATTCTATGTAGCCGCCCCATCTTCAACTTTCGATATGGACTGTCCAAGCGGAGATGAGATTGTGATTGAAGAAAGACCCAAAAATGAGGTTACACATTATGACTTTCCTGTTATAAACCCTGCATTTGATGTTACACCTGCCTCCTCATCACCAGGATAATCACTGAAGATGGAATATTTGAGCCGGAAGAGCTATACCGAGAATAAATTAGTGGAATACGAAAAATCTCTTGACGAAATACCTTTCCCAGAGTATATTCAGTAATTACTATCATTTGTGCCTTTAACAAAAGCCCGCTTCAAATAATCAGAAAGGAAGATATTGACCCTGCTTCATCCACTGTCATCTGCTTTTATGATTTAGAAAAGGGGGTTCCGGAGGCTTTAGGTTACATAAATCTTGGCAGGGATGAGTTGGCTAAGTATAAGGCTAATTTCATCTTCTGGGTGACTGAGAATGGTTTCCTGCGGCTTGCCAGAGAGGCACAGGCTTTTTTCTCCAGAATCACTGGCGCTAAATTTGACTTCAAAATCACTCTTGACCTGTTTTGCGAAAAAAAGATAGCAGATAACTCAGGATTTAAGGTCTGCTTGAGAATGGTGGCACATTGTGGCTATTTTAGCTTCTGGTTAGATGAAGGCGGTAAAAAGATAGATTTTGCCGGCTCTTGTGGGATTAAGGTATTTCGTCTGGAAAAAGAGGCTCATGAGGAGGAGTTAATAGTTACTTCACATTTATTTGAAGGGCTACAGCCCATTCTTAAAGACTTCCATATAGAAGCCATCAAGGAACATATCACTATGCCCTTAAAAGGCTTTTCTGTGACTGATGTCCATGTCTATCGCCTTATCCCACCAAAGAAAGGTGAGGAGAAATCAAGTGACCTGCTTAAACTCCGACTGACAGAGTTGAATAATAAAACCCAAAAGATTCGGGTGCTGGCTGGCGTATATGACCCGATTGATATTGAGAAAAACTTTATCAACCTGACCATTAAATCGGAAAAGGGCTCATCATCACGCGGGTTTTTGAAAACAAGACCAAAGATAAAGGCATGGAAGGTAGAGGACTACCTTGAAGAACCCAAAGAGGAAAAACAGGAAGATAAACTTACAGCTGAGGGTATTTTCCAGCGGTTTAATAAAGGCTTTATCTATGGCTTGCCTGGTGCAGGCAAGACAACCATACTCCATTACTTTGTTCATAGCACCTTTAAGATAGCCAAAGAACTGATGGTTTATGTTGAATGTAAGCACCTGCCAGACTTTGAAATCTGGTGTAATGAGAAGCAGTATAAGTTAGAGCAAGCAAGATATGATGCCCCTATTGGCTTAAAGTATCTCCTCTTTGCCTTCTTATTTGCTGGTAAATCTCCAGGTACATTATCCCCTGATGAGCTTGTTAGTCTGATGGAGGCAGAGAAGGAGGTGGTCAAAAAGGTAGCTGGAACACCCCTGACTGGACTATTGCTTATGGTTTATTATGAGATATTCAGAAGGATTGACTCAAGATACACCATGTATGATATCTTACTCAAGTTCTTCCTTCTCAGGATATGGGATAGTATGAAGAAAGGTTACAGGCTCAGTGCCCTAAAAGAGTTCTTCAATAAGGCCAAGGGGGATAGTTTGCCCCCTGATATTTTGGCCCAGAAGGCATTGCCAAAGATAGAATGGGTCTATAAACAATTAGTCAAAACTATCCTCTCTGAGAGAAAGCAGGTATTGGAGGAAGGGCTGAAAGGCTATCAAGGGCTATCCAAGCTATCCAGACCGACACTACTAAGGTATATACCTGCTGATGAATTCTTTGGGGCTTCCTCTGAGATTGAGGATGCCAGGATATCCTTTTTCAAAAATATAATCTCCGAAAAACAGGTAGATGACTGGGCAGAAGAGTGGCATATTAAAAAATGGGGGATACAGAATAGATTTTTACTCAACCTTGATACACCAGAATATTATCCTGAGGATAAGAATTTTAGGTATTATCAGGATAGTGTTGGACACAGGTTAAAAGGCTTTCTGGGCTCACCTAATCTAAAACACGAGAATGTGGTCAATAGTTGTGCCTTCTCTTCTGATGGCAGGCAGATATTATCCGGCTCAGCAGATAGGACCCTTCTGCTATGGGATACAGAGACCGCAAATGTGATACGGGAGTTTAAGGGGCATACGAATAGTGTTTTGAGTTGTGTCTTCTCTCCTGATGGCAGACAGATACTCTCTGGTTCAGCAGATAGGACCCTGAAGCTCTGGGATACGGAGACCGGGGAAGAACTTCAGAGTATAAACCTTTTATGGACACCTCATCATATATCCATAAACCCAAAGAATGGGAATGAGTTCATCACCGCCAATCTAAACGGCACCCTCACCCTTTTTGATTTTTCTGGTTAGGGAAATTAAAAAAGGGTTCAAGGATTCAAGGGTAGATGGGGGAGATGAAGGTAAGATTATTAGTAACTATTTACCGAGATAGAAACAACAAAGAATATAAACCGCGAAGACATAAGAAAATTCATTTATCAAAAGCAGATTGAATTTTATTAAAATGCTAAATTTGAAATGAATTTTCTGTGTCTCTCTGTGGTAAACAAAATGTGTGGTATATTTGGTGTATGGGGAGCTAAGGAGGCATCATCTCTTATCTATCGTGGCTTATTTGCCCTTCAGCATAGGGGCCAGGAGTCAGCAGGTATAGTTGTGTCTGATGGAAAGGCACTTCGTCTCCATCGGGGAATGGGGCTTGTTGCCCAGGCATTTACCAGGGATGACATAAGTAAGCTCAAGGGTAGCTCAGGTATAGGTCACATAAGATATTCCACAGCCGGGCTATCTCGAATTGAGGAGGCACAGCCACTTCTCATCTCCTGTTCTGAGGGACAGCAGATTGCCATAGCCCACAATGGAAATATTCTAAATAGCGGACATCTCAAAGGGAGGCTTGAGAGGGAAGGCTCTATCTTCCAGACAACATCAGATTCTGAGGTTATCCTGCACAGAATTGCCAGGGCTAAAACCCATAATTTTATCTCTGCCTTAATCTCTTCTCTCTCCTTGATAAAAGGTGGCTATTCTCTCCTTTTCCTGCTAAAGGATAAAATGGTGGCAGTCAGGGACCCTTTTGGGTTCAGACCATTAGCTATTGGTTCAAGGGGGAAAACCGTATTCTTTGCCTCTGAGACATCTGCTTTTGATCTGGTCGGGGCAAAATATATAAGGGATGTTGAGCCAGGTGAAATGGTTACTATAGATGACTCTGGAATGACCTCTATCTTTTATGTCCAGCCATCCCCACAAGAGCATCTTACAGCAAAGACTTATCTCCTTGGGGATTATGAGCTTCCCTATCCCATAAGAAAAAGCTACTGCATCTTTGAGCATATCTACTTTGCCAGGCCTGATAGCCGTGTTTTTTCTGAGGTGTGCTACTTTGTGAGAAAGATGTTAGGCAGAAGGCTTGGTGTAGAAAAAAGTATTCCTGCAGATGTAGTCATCTCTGTGCCTTATTCTGGAACAATAGCCGCTATGGGTTACGCTGAAGAGACAACCACCCCTTATGAGTTGGGTCTTGTCAGAAACAATTATATTGGCAGAACCTTTATCAATCCTGAAGATTCTATGAGAAAGGCAGGCGTTGAGATAAAACTGAATCCAGTGGCTGATATTATAGCTGGAAAAAGAGTGGTTGTGGTTGATGATTCTATTGTCAGGGGAACAACATCCCGGAAGATAATAGGGATGATCAGAAGGGCTGGGGCTCGTGAAATACACCTCAGAATCTCTTCTCCACCAGTCAAGCATCCCTGCTACTATGGTATAGATACACCAACAGAAAAGGAACTTATTGCCGCAAAGAAGAGCATTTCTAATATACGGGATTTTATCGGCGTTGATTCTCTGGAGTATTTGTCGCTCGAAGGGATGCTATCCTGCGTAAAAAACCCAGAGAATTATTGCACCGCCTGCTTTTCAGGGGATTATCCTATTTTGTAAAGTGTAAGAAGGGGGATAAGAAGATATGGGAGATAGGGGGATAATATGACTTTGCACTTCACTCCAAAATTATTAGACTGGGACACAAAAAAATATCTCCATATCCCCTTTATCTTCATATCTCCTTTTCTTACACTACCTGAACGCTTACAATATTTGAGATAATACCAGCCTTAGGAGTCCTTTCTGTTGCTGTCTCCGGGTTTGAGGCTGATGACATTATTGCCACCCTCTCTACAAGGTTCAAGGCTGATATGGATGAGATAGTGATTGTCACCCAGGACAAGGACATCTTGCAGTTGGTTGATGAGAAGGTAAGGGTATCCTCGCCTAAAAAGGGGGCTGCCGAGAAGGTTGTTTATACGAGAGAGGCGGTAAAAGAGAGATTTGGGGTTTATCCAGAGACCCTTGCGGACTTCCTTGTCATTGTTGGGGATGCCTCAGACAATCTGCCAGGGATAAAGGGGGTGGGTCCAAAAGCTGCCATTGAGCTTATTAACAGGTTTGGAAACTTAGATAGCATCTTAGAAAATATAGAAAGAATTGGAAATCCAAGGCTTGTCACAGCTATAGCTTTGGCAAAGAACTGTTTGAAGGGGTCAAATCTTCTTGACATTTTTAGGAATCTGTGATATAAATTGAACATCATGGCAAGACAATTAAGAATTGAATATCCAAACGCAGTATACAGGCTTATCTCAAGAAAAGATAGGAAAGGAGCTTGGAGGGATAGATTACAGCACTGTATCTCAGGGGAGAAAACGGTTAAAGATAAGGGTAGAAAAAGATGAGGAACTTGTCAAAAAATTTCGTGAGATTGAAGAAGGATACAGCTCTAAATATCAAGAATAAAGATTTGACCCCTTTCTTCTATGACCCCTTTCTTCTAGAAAGTTAAGAGAAATTCAAGGAAAAGTTTTTGACATTACCAACGATTACAAGAGGAGATAGAAGATGATAAAGCTGGTTAAGGTTTGTTATTTCAAGCAGTTTGAGGAAGAAACCTTTGATCTTTGCGAGAATATAATCCTTGCCGGACCTAATAACTCAGGTAAAACAACACTGCTTCAGGCAATTGCTGTCTGGAATTTGGCCATGCAGAAATGGTTGACAAAACGCTCTGCCTCAAAGAGAAAACTGAGCACCGGAGTAGTAATTACAAGAAAGGATTTTACGGCAATACCTTTGCGTGAGATGAATCTTCTGTGGACGAACACATCAACCGCTCTTAAAAAGGACGAATTAAAACCAGAACAAAAATTGGGCACCCCTCGTGTGATGACTATTACCTTAAAAGGGGTTACAAAAGATAACGGATGGGAAATGACTTTTGAATTTCGTTATCGAGGGGAGGAAATGATTTCAGTTAGACCGTCTCCTGAACATATAGATAACATACCCAGGTTAGCCATGGACCTTAATGTTGTTCATGTGCCACCCTTTTCAGGCATTGGTGTAGAAGAAACAGAGTATAAGCGTGAATATCAAGACCTGCTTATCGGACAAAGTAAACCAGGCGATATAGTCCGAAATCTGCTTGTAGAGGTCTATAAGCAAAATAAATCGGGATGGGATGATTTGGTTAAGCAAATAGAGGAACTTTTTGGTTATCAGTTATTGCCACCTGAATATGAAGGGAAACCGTTTATTTTGTGTGAATACCTGCCGGGAATACCGAAAGGGAAAGGGCTGGGCGGACTTTCGCGCCTTGATATTGCCAACGCGGGCAGCGGATTCCATCAGGTATTAATGCTGCTTGCCTTTTTTTATGCACGGTCTGCCTCAATTCTTCTTTTAGATGAACCAGATGCTCATTTACATGTTGTTTTACAAAAACAGATTTACCAAAAACTCCAAGCAATTGCAGACAAACGAGATTGCCAATTGATTATTGCTACTCATTCAGAGGTTCTGATTGACGCTACAAGTCCTGATAGAATTTTATCTTTTTATGACAAACCACATCTGCTGAACTGTGATGTAGAGAGGGATCAAGTACGCGAGGCGCTGAAAAGAGTTACGGCAATGGACATATTGCAGGCAGAAAAAACAGCGGGCGTGCTTTATGTTGAAAGTGAACAAGATTTTAATCTTTTGTGTTCCTGGTCATTTGTCTTGAAGCATCCGTTATACAAGTGGTTTACCAATTCCCCGATGTGGCAAGATAATCGAGGGAGAAATCCAAGAGAGGCCCGCGCCCATTTTTTTGCATTGCAGGCAATCCAGCCGCAGATTAAAGGTTATCTGCTATTAGACGGCGATAACAGGAAGTTGCCTGACCATGAACTTGCAGGAGAAGGATTTATAATAGGCAGATGGACACGCTATGAATCAGAAAGCTATTTAATCCATCCAGAGGCATTATTGCGATTTGTCCATTCCAAATTGATACCGATATTTGCAGATTTGCCAGAAAAATATTTGCAGGATAAATTGACTGGTGAGGTGCTACGTAATCCGCTTGGAAAACATGTTTATTTAAACGAAATCCCAGTAAGCAAAACAATACTACCAGATTTCTTCAAGACAGCACAGTTACCTTTATCCAAAGATGAATATTACAGAATCGCAGAACAGATGCGTCCGGACGAAATTGTCCCTGAAGTCCAACAAAAACTCGATGATATAGCACAAATGCTGGGGATTGCATTAAATGCAACCCACTTGAATTTGTAAGCTGAAAATGAAAAGCCTATACCTCAGAATTATATTCCTTATATTTTAAGAGAATAAAGAGAATAGGAGACAGTTACCGCTAAATGTTTGACCAATTATTGCAACGGACGGTGGGGGCTAACTGCTTCAAGGTTTTGAGGTTAACCAAAGTTTGTTCTGCTTACAAAATTTAGTGCTAATCATCCCCGCCGCCGCTAAACTTTATTGTTAAATAAAGGTGATAATTATGATTGAAAGAGACAAACAGGACGCCGACGAGGAACTCATGAGGCTTCTCACAGAAGGTCACGAAGCCGCCACAGAGATCTGTCTCATGCGTCTCGGTGGTCCTCGACGTTTCCGCACAAGCGTGATTTCAATATTGGACAACCCCGCGGCAGCAGACAGTCAGTTTACTTGCCTTCTTCGATCAACTCGTATTCCGACAATTAGAATTCTTCTGGCTAGCATGGATGATTCGCCGTTCCTTTCTCGTATGGACAAAGAAGTCGCGCGTTCTTGGAAGATTTGGCGAGTTCGAAGTCAGGTACGTCAATTTGCCATTGCGTTGATGGAGATCGCGAAACTACGCCATGATCCCAATTCGTTAATGGTTGGCTTCCACAAAGAAGACCTGATTTGGAATATAGGTATTGTTGGATCGGATCGAGTTCTCTTAAGACCGTATGGATCCGGTACGGGGCACGACGACTCCACCCGATCAGTAGAGTTCTTGCATTCTCAAGAACCAGATCTTGTGCTTTCGTTCATCAAGTACTTCGATTCTATCTCCTACAAACCCAGTACATGTTGGCTTTCGGCAAAAGATATACCCAGTGAAAGTCCACTTTGGCCGAGCCTTTACAAAGGAAACGCAATTCTGTCTTCTAATCTTGACCACGACGGAACTGAAGAGTCCCGACTGGCAAATGATGAAGTATGCAAGATCTGCTTCAATCCTGAGAGTACTGAAGCTGAAACGCGGTGGCTTAGTTTGGGTCATTCACTTAGACAAGAGCTTCGTCATTTTCGGCCAGGAGAAATTCGTGGTCCTCTTGAGAACCTCCGTGGTAAAGGTCTTCGGATTCAGAGGATTCAGGGACATACTCTATTCGATGTGATGTCTGAGCTATCGGCATCCCAAAGGAGGGGTGCAGAACATAACGATGCAGTTTCAAGGGTTGCGACAGTTCTTCTCAGAGATTCATACGACGCACTCATTGAATTCCGGACGATGGCGGATCGCGTATTTCCTCCACGCAAATCTTATCCATATGCAACCAAGTTGCGAGCTGCTTTGTCCGAAGTACGTCCCTATTTCCCGCGAATAGATTCAACCACTTGGGAAGCTTCTCTTGTAGATACACTCGAGCTGGGTCGGGAACTTGAGGCAGAATCTCATGTTCCATTCCGTGACGCCCATCTGAAGAACCGTATTTGGCAAACCTCTGCTACTGAGAAGAAATTGGTGGCTGATCTACTGACAATGTCAACTGATGAAATCGTCGCAATGATTAAGATGAGCGTTAGAGACATCGATTTCGAAACTGCGATAGATGCCGTTACCGAATGGGATGACCTTTTCCATTTACTCTGTTTTGAATATTCAAATATTGCTTCTGATGGAGTAAAAGACAAGGGATTTCCAGCTATGATCATGAACGAGGCAAAAAAGAACCTTCTGTTCTGGAGGACCGGACTAATGCGTGCGTTGAGAGAACATTGCCGGCGGCTTTGGTACCAGAATGTTATGCCGAGTACATTCAAGTCTCGCTATTCACAGGAGACACCAGGTTACTTTCTGGGTCTCGCCCAACTCTGTTCAGAGAATGCGAGTGGTTTCTTGGGACTTCAACGCCTACTTGAGCACCTGCCATTGGAAATCTCTAATAAGCAAACTAATCTCGACACCAACAAGGCTATTCGTCTGGCGATTCCGCTCAACCTACTTTGCGATGCGTCTCTTGCAGTGTCTAAACATGAGGAAGTAGCAACCAAGAAGCTCCGTCTGTTTGTCAGCTATTCTCATGAAGACCAGCGACATATAGAAAGGCTGCAAAAGGTGCTGTCTTTGTTGAAGCGTGAGGGTGTCTTGGAACTCTGGACGGATCGGCACATTGAGCCGGGGCAAAAATGGGAGGCTGAGATTAGGTCGGAGCTTGAAAATGCAGACATCATCGTTTTTCTTGTCAGTCCCGATCTCATCTATTCCACCTTTATAACTGATGTCGAGTTTCCAACCGCAATTGACCGGTACAAGAGGGGGGAAGCTATCATTATCCCCATAATTGTTCGCCCCATATCCTACAAGAATTCGGCTTTTGCGGAATTTCAGGCATTACCTATAGGTGCTCAGCCGGTCGAGAAATGGCCAAACAGTGATGATGCTTGGGTCAACATTGAAGAGGAACTGCGGACTATGCTCAGGACAGTCCATGAACACGGTGTGCAAGCTTGGCTAACAAGGGGATGAAGCAGACGGTCGCCTTCGACACCTGCAGTTTATCCCCGAGCCGTTATACCTTATCGATAAATTCTTGAGTAAAGGAGCTGAAAATGAAAATATCTGAGGCCACCCGCCGCGATATTTTTGACTCACTGCTAGTCGAAAACATAAGTTGGGCAGGACATCTTGAAGAAGCAGATTTTCTATCAAGAATATTTGATCTTCAGTCTCTTCCGTCGGAAGACTACCGATGCAATGATGCATATGGCGATATTTGGCAACATAGAGTTAATAATCCGGATGACTGGAAAAACGATTGGGTATTTAATGACCATAGATTCAATTTGTTGCATTGTGACGATGAACTATTTCTAAGGTTTCTTTGTGAAACAATACATCCTGTTGTTCGTTCTAACATAGAGGATGTAGAAAGACTACGACAAAACTATAACCATCTGCTACAAAATAACGGTTATGAGATTGTTGAACGGACAAAAATAGCTGGACGACCTGTTTTTGTGGCACGGCAAATTCAGCTTAAAACACAAGTTCCAATTTCATCTTTAAAGGAACGGTTTGCTGAGGGAGATTCCAGTTATGTTGCTCGCCAGATAACAAGGATGGAGTCCTCTATATACGAAGATCCTGGTTTAGCTATCGGTACTTCAAAAGAACTTATTGAAACAATCTGTAAAACAATATTAAAGGAACATAACATCCCTATTGAAGGTAATCCTGATTTACCTCAATTGGTTAAACTAACAGCAAAGGAACTTAAACTTACCCCAGACGATATTCCAGATAGTGCTAAGGCTTCTGACACCATTAAGAAATTGCTAAGTAATCTATCCACAATAACGAATGGCATCGCAGAATTAAGAAATAAATATGGGACTGGACATGGTAAAGATGTTACTACCAAGGGGTTAGGTCCACGACATGCAAAACTATCTGTAGGCGCGGCATCAACATTAGCAGTATTTTTAATTGAAACTCATGAAGAAAGAAGGTGATTGATTTTTTCAATTATCCAGAGGTGGTCATATGACAAAATTACTCCAAAAGGTACTATATCCATGACGGACGATGATCGTCATCTCATCCCGACCATTAACTACCAGCACCTGCTGGAAGAAGTCGTACCGAATCGGACAGCTGAGGAGTTCGCTAAGTGTCGGGCAATTATGCAATCCGAGTGGTTCGCTATGTATGTTAAAAGGTTAGAAGATCTTGGCTACGATAACGACGGAGATGGTATCTTTTACGAGTGGGGAACCTTCGTTTATGTGGTAGATCACACGCTTGATTCAGTCAAAAGAGATCGTTGGTGGGTGATGCATCGCGATGACACTCGTATCGTCGTCGTCCATGGTTTCTCGACCCCCACCGCCGAGAACCGTGATGACAAACGATTACAATGGCATGGCCACAGCATCATTCGCGAGTTCGGCGAGTCGGTACATAAATATCCGTTCGACAAGGGGCACTACATCGCTCATTCTCTCGGTGGGCATATCGATAACGGAATTTTTGCGCAACGGCGAGCTATCAACCGGGGATGGAGCGATCTGGGCAAAAAATTCCGAGCAATGGAAATATACGCCCAGAAGAACCCAGGAACATTTGTGTTCTCACGACCCATCTATGGCGACGGAACCTTGCACCCGTTCTTTCTGGAGTACGGTGTTCTTCGGGCAGACTGGACGTGGTGGATTGAGGTATTTCCGAACCGCTACACGTATATGCCTTACTCTGGCCAAAAGTGTTGGACAGAGTGGTTCCGGCGGTACATCGAGTTCGAGACAGAGAAACAGAAGCGACGCGAAGAGCGAAGTGTGCAGATACAGCAAAAATAATAAATAATAATGAAAACACTATACCTCATTGACGGCCACTCAATGGCATACCGTGCCTTTTATGCCATACCTTCTCTATCCAACAGCAAGGGTATGCCTACGAATGCCATTTATGGATTTATAAGGATGCTTTCCGCAATACTCAAGGAAGAAAAGCCGACACACCTTGTTGTCTGCTTTGATTCCCCTGCCAAAACCTTTAGACACGAAATCTTTCCAGAATATAAGGCTCAAAGGCAGAGGATGCCTGAGGGGATGAGGGGACAGATGCAGGCAATATTTGAGATAATACCAGCCTTAGGAGTCCTTTCTGTTGCCGTCCCCGGGTTTGAGGCTGATGACATTATTGCTACCCTTTCCACAAGGTTCAAGGAAGATATGGATGAGATAGTGATTGTCACCCAGGACAAGGACATCTTGCAGTTGGTTGATGAAAAGGTAAGGGTATCCTCGCCTAAAAAAGGGGCTCTTGAGAAGGTTGTTTATACGAGAGAGGCGGTGAAAGAGAGGTTTGGGGTTTATCCAGAGACCCTTGCGGACTACCTGACTATTGTTGGGGATGCCTCAGACAATCTGCCAGGGATAAAAGGGGTGGGTCCAAAAGCGGCTATTGAGCTTATTAACAGGTTTGGAAACTTAGATAGCATTTTAGAAAATATAGAAAGAATTGGAAATCCAAGGATTGTCTCTGCTTTGAAAGAGGCAAAGAACGATGTGGCGACAAAAAGAAAACTTGTTCTTCTTTCTTCTAACATCCCTCTTGAGATTGGATTAGAGGAGATTGAAGTAAAAGAGCTAGATGGACAAAAACTCCTTTCTATCTTTTTAAGGCATGAATTTGGATCTCTGATAAAGGAGTTTGGATTAAAGAGGGAAGAAGCTACCTCATATTCCGCCTTTTCTGAACTTAAAGGAGAGGCTATATCTATCATTCAAAAGGAAGATTGTCTGCTCCTTTCTGATGGAAAAGAGAATTACAGCCTTCCTCTCTCTGATATAGAAAAGATAACCCATATCCTTTCTGATGAGAAGATACAGAAGTATGGACATAACCTGAAAAGCCTCCTTTCGCAGAATATAAACCTTTCTGGGAAGCTCTTTGATGTTCAGGTAGCCTCGTATCTACTTGCCCCAGGCTCCAAGCATAGCTTAGAAAATATAATAATGAGGTATCTCCCATCGCAAGACCCTTCCCCAAAGACCATATTTTTGCTGAAGGAAAGGTTAGAACAAAGAATGAAGGACGAGGATTTGATTGACCTGTTTTATGAGATAGAGATGCCGCTTATCAAGGTTTTGGCAGATATGGAGATTGCGGGAATAAGTGTGGATAAAGAGCATCTCGCATCTTTCAGCAAAGAGCTTGAGGTCAAAATAACATCCCTCTCAAAGGAGATTTATGAAACAGCAGGAGAACCATTCAACCTTAATTCTCCAAAACAGCTTTCAGTCATTCTATTTGAAAAGTTGGGGCTTCCCCCTGTAAAACAGATAAAGACAGGGTATTCCACGGATGAGGGCGTTTTAACAACTTTAAGCAACCTCCATCCATTACCCAGACTTCTTTTAGAATATAGAGAGTTGGCAAAGCTGAAATCCACCTATATTGATGGACTCTTGCCGCTGATAGATGCAAGTGGTAGGGTTCATACATCCTTCAACCAGACAATAACAGCCACAGGAAGGCTTTCTTCAAGTAATCCAAACCTCCAGAATATTCCCATAAGGTCTGACCTTGGAAAGGGTATAAGAAAGGCTTTTGTGGCTCAAGAAGGATACCTCCTCCTCTCTTGCGACTATTCCCAGATAGAGCTAAGGATTCTTGCCCACCTTTCATCCGATGAGCTTTTGATAGAATCGTTTCTAAAAGAAGAGGACATCCACACGGACACAGCCGCAAGGATATACAACATAGACCCTGTTTTTGTCACTCAAGCAATGCGACGCCAGGCAAAGGCAGTCAACTTTGGGATAGTCTATGGAATGGGCTCCTATGGTTTAGCCAAGGAGATAGGTGTCTCCCCGCGGGATGCAAAAGAGATGATTGAAAGATACTTTAATCTTTACAAGGGTGTAGCAAGGTATATCGAGGAGACAAAGGCTTTAGCCAAAGAGAAAGGCTATGCAGAGACGATGTGGAAGAGAAAAAGGCTACTCCCTGAGCTCTTCAGCAAGAACAGAAAGGAAAAGGAGTTCGGAGAGAGGGTGGCTGTCAATATGCCTATTCAAGGCTCTGCGGCTGACCTGATAAAAAAGGCGATGCTTGAGATAGCCAAAAACCTTCCTCCTTCCGCCAAGATGCTCCTCCAGGTGCACGATGAGCTCATCTTTGAGGTCCAGGAGAATCATCTTGCAGAGGTTTCACCCATAATTATAGATTCTATGCAGAATGTGGTTAAACTGAAGGTTCCACTTATTGTCAACATATCCAGCGGCAAGAACTGGGGGGAGTTGTAAGAAAAAATAGTCATTAGGGAAAGAAGAGAAGTCATTGGTCAGGAGGGGAAGATTATGTCAAAAAGATTGGAGGATTTAGAGTAATTGTGCTTTACAATTTTAATGTAGGCATATACAGGTTGGAGCTTTTAGCAGAAGATGAGATAGAACTTTCTCCTTATTCAGGCTCAACCTTTCGTGGTGGATTTGGTTATGCCTTCAAAAGGAT
>JAZDOR010000059.1:0-7330 GCA_043798435.1 bacterium | reverse complement strand
ATTTTATATTCCCTTCTCTTTTATATACTCAATCAGGTCAATCACCCGACAGCTATATCCCCATTCGTTATCATACCAGCCAATAACCTTGATAAGATTTCCATTCGTCATTGTCAATGCTGAATCAAAGATGCAGCTGGCAGGATTTCCGTTAAAGTCTCCTGAGACAAGGGGTTCTTCGCAGTATTCTAAGTATTTGGATAGAGGTCCCTCAGTAGATGCCTTTTTGAAAGCATTGTTCACCTCATCTTTTGTAGCTTCCTTCTGACTAATCACCACAAAGTCAACTACAGAGACATTTGGTGTTGGCACCCGCATACTGAATCCATCTAACTTTCCAGCTAATTCAGGGATGACAAGACTCATCGCCTTAGCCGCACCTGTGGTTGTAGGAATCATAGATAGAGCTGCTGCCCTTGCCCTTCTTAAGTCTTTATGTGGCAAATCCAGTATTCTCTGGTCATTGGTGTATGAATGAATGGTGGTCATAAACCCCCTTTCTATTCCAAAGTTAGAAAGCAGGACTTTGGCTAATGGTGCCAAACAATTGGTCGTGCAGGAGGCATTGGAAAGGATGTGATGGATTACTGGGTTGTAATCTTCCTCGTTCACACCCATCACTATTGTGGCCACATCCCCTTTGGCTGGAGCACTGATGACCACCTTCTTTGCACCCGTTGTAAGATGAACCTCTGCCTGCTCCTTCTTGGTGAATAGCCCGGTGGATTCAATAACAATATCTACACCCAGATCCTTCCAGGGAAGCTCCTTTGGGTCGCGAAAGGCAAGAACCTGTATCTTGTTTCCATTCACTATCAAGCTATTTCCCTCATCTTTAACTGACCCAGGAAACTTACCATGGACAGAGTCATACTTCAGCAAATGTGCCAAAGTCTTTGCCTCTGTAAGGTCATTCACCGCCACCCATTCTATCCCTTGCCTATCAATCCCTGCCCGCAGGACAGCCCTGCCTATTCTACCAAACCCATTTATCCCTACTCTCATTTTCTACCTCCTTAGTACCTTAGTAAAAGAAGATTATTATAATATCCTTTTCATAAGAAGGTCAAAAAGAATTTTTGATTCTTCTCCAAAAAAAGTGTATCTATCCACAGAAAATAGTTTTTAAGGCTGGGTATTGAAGTGAAGAAGAAGGTAAAGATTAATCTTTCAGAGAAAGAATGCGAGACATATCATCTCAAAGGTCAAAGGAAAATTTGACAAAGAGAAAATAGGTATCTGGTTCTCAAGAGATGAGAAATTGATGCTGAACATTGCCATTTCCAATCCAAACCTTTACTTTAAGTTGGTTAAAATGTTACATTCACTCAGTATCTCCCTGGCAATAGGAGCGGCATCTACGCCACCCTGTCCTCCATATTCCATTAAGACAGCTATCGCTACCTCTGGATTTGGAAGCGGTGCATAGCAGACAAACCAGGCGTGGTCCTTTCCAAAGGAGTTCTGGACTGTTCCTGTCTTTCCAGCTATATGGACGCCATCAATCTTTGCCATTTGACCTGTGCCATACTCAACAACGCCAGAAAGCCCCTCATCTAACATTTTTTTTGCTCTGGGAGAAATAGAGACTGTTCTTTGAATTACAGGTCTTTTTCTCTCTATTCTTCGGTCTGGATACTCTATCTTGCTCACAATGTATGGCCTGAACACCTTGCCTCCATTGGCTATAGCTGCTGTAAGAACAGACATTTGGATAGGGGTAACAAGAAGATAGCCCTGACCAATAGAAAGGTTGGCTGTATCCCCTTGATACCACTTTGTTTTGAATATCTTCTCCTTCCATGTAGGCGTAGGAATATACCCCTTCTTTTCTGAAGGAAGGTCTATCCCTGTTTTTTTCCCCAGTCCAAACCTTCCTGCTGAGTCAATGAGTTGTTCTGCTCCTATCTTAAGTCCCAATTTATAAAAATAGATGTTGCAAGATAGGGCAAGTCCAGAGATAAGATTGACATTACCGTGGTTATGGCCCTCAAAGCAGGAAAAATTCCTGTTTCCTATCTTGAACCTGCCTTTACATTCAAAAGATTCTCGCGGGTCAATTATTCCCTTCTCTAAACCCACATAAGCATCTACCATTTTGAAAAGAGAGCCTGGAGAATACTGTGCCTGTATGACCCTATTGAACATTGGGCGGTATGGGCTCTGAAAAAGGGATCTTGCCTCCTTTGCTGTTAATGGTCTGGTAAAATAGTTTGGGTCAAAATCAGGTTTGCTCACTAAAGCAAGAATAGCCCCATCCCTCACATTAAGAACAACAACAGAGCCCGCGTTTTCTCCCAGAGCATTTTCTGCTATCCTCTGAATCTTTACATCTATGGTGAGGTAGAGGTTTGCCCCGGAAACAGAGAGTTTTTTGCCTAAGGTTCGGGTCATTCTGCCGTTTGCATCTGTTTCAACCTGCTCACCCCCTCCCTTTCCTCTCAGGTCTTCTTCATAATATTTTTCTATTCCAGTCTTTCCAATCAACTCATTCTTGCTATAACCTTCCATTTCGCTATATTCCTCTTCATTTATCCGGCCAATATATCCCAATAAATGGCTGGCAAGGGCTTTTTCTGGATATAGCCTCTTTGACTGGGATTGAATAATAAGACCTGGAATATCAAGGAAAGAACCAGCTACTTTCAGGATATCATCTTTACTGAGGAAATTAGCAATGACAGCAGGCTCAAATGGCCTGTATCTCTTTTCTGATATATTTTCCAATGCCTCTTCCTCTGAAAATTCTATCAGGGATGAAAGCTTTTTAAGGCTACTTTTCAGCTCATCAGAAGATACTCCAGCCTGGATTAGAGAGACAGAAAAAGAGGGCTGATTGATAGCCAGAGATGCTCCGTTTCTATCAAAGATCATTCCTCTGTCTGGCGGAATTGGAATAAGCCGTATCCTATTCCTTTCAGAAAGCCTTTTGAAGGCAGGACCTTTTATAATCTGCAGGTAGAAGCAAGCTATGAATAAGATCAGGAATAGCCCAAGAATAAAGAGGGATATATGAAGGAATTTTTGTTTCATTTGTAATACTTTAGCCAACTGAGACAAAGACTAACCACAGAGACACGGAGACCTTAAGAAATAAAATATAATCACGAAACCCCGAAAGAATGAAACCCAGAAAAAATCTTTTTAACCACAAAGATCACAAAGGACACAAAGATTTATGAGAATAATTTTTAATATTTTTCATCTTTCTCTGAGCTCTTCTCGGTGCTTTGTGGTTCAACTCTCTTTTTCCTTTCGGGTTTTCTTCCTTTCGGGCTTTCGTGTTTCTTCTTCTACTTCACTGCCGGTAAATAGTTGCGAATGACTAATGACTATTGACTAATGACTTTTCTTTCACTATAGTTACGAATCCATCGTCTATTATCGGTTCAACTAAGAGGAATAATGCCTCTAATCTCCCAGAAAGCCTCACCTTATCTTTCAGGGTTGAGACTACAAAGTCAAACCCTTCTGCTCTTTTTTTTATTGTCTCAATATCTTTTCTGCTGAAAGAATGATGGTCAGGGAATCTAATATATTCAAGAGATGCTCCAAGAGAAGTTAGCTGTTCTTCAAAATAGGATGGGTCTGCTATGCCTGAAATGGCAAGCACCCTTTTATTTTTGATAGTCTCAAGCGGCATCTTGTTGCCTTCTGTATCTATCAGAGCCTTTGGTTTATAGAAAGAGAAGAAGATTGGTGCTTTTTGGTTGAATCTTCTGATTATCTCAATAGCTCCAGCATTCCTCTTCTTGGTGATAAGGATAATATCTGCCTGGCTGATAGAAGATAGCGGCTGTCTTAAAATCCCGCAAGGAAGCAGATGTCCATTGCCAAATGGGTTATTCCCGTTTATCAGCAAGATATTCAGGTCATACACCAAACCCCTGTATTGGAAGCCATCATCCAGGACAAACCTTTCTATACCTAAGTTTTCAATCGCCCATCTTGCCTGCTTTACCCTGTCCTTGCCGCAAAGGATGGGAATATCCGACATAGCCTTCATCATTGCTGGCTCATCGCCAATATCCAAAAAGCTATCGCCTGATTTGACCAGCCCCTCTTTTTTTCCCTTATACCCCCTGCTCAATATGGCACATTTTTCAAGATGCCCGGCTATTTTGAGGGCTATCTCTGTCTTTCCTGTCCCACCTGTGGTTATGTTGCCAACGCTTATCACAAAGGCTGGAATCTTGCGGGGTTTTTTCAAATCATGGAAAAATAGCCCTAACCTATAAAGATTCTCCAACATTTTATAGTATCTTCCATAAATAATCACACAAAGACACAAAGGTCACAAAGGGGAATATTATAATCTTTGTGTTCTTTGTGGCTCCAGAGTGAGAAAATTTGTGCGAAGATTTATGGAGTTAACTATAATCCTTACCTACCGTTATAATGAATGCTTTTCATCTCTACCCTATGCGGCTTTCCGTAGCATATCCTCAAATAAACCCTCTTTGATTAATTCCTTTATATATAATATATCGGCTTTTTACAAAAAATACTTAAATGTTTTTTGCCCACGCCTCAAATAGTTACAAAATTTAAAAGACAAAAAGACCTGACATAGAGTATAATCGTCCAAATGAAGATAGGTATTATTGGCACAGGATATGTGGGGTTGGTAACAGGAGCCTGCTTAGCAGAGATAGGAAATTCTGTCATCTGTATGGATAGTGATGAGGAGAAGATAGCCAGATTAAAAAAGGGAGAATCTCCAATCTATGAAAATGGGCTTTCTGAGCTTCTTTCTAAAAATAAGGAGAGGTTAGTTTTTACCACTGACATCTCTAATGTTGTTAATGAATCAGAGATAATCTTTATCTGTGTAGGCACCCCACCCCTTCCTACAGGTGCAGTAGACCTTGTGTATGTTGAAAGGGTAGCCAGAAACATAGCCGAGTGTATGAAGGAATACAAGGTCATTGTTGACAAAAGCACAGTTCCTGTTGAGACAGGGGAGAGGGTTGAACGGACAATCGGGCTATATAATCTCCATGAGATCGAGTTTGATGTTGTCTCAAACCCTGAGTTTTTAAGGGAAGGGTCTGCCATTTCAGACTTTATGAATCCTGATAGGATTGTGATAGGTCTTGCCAGTGAGAGGGCAGAGAAGATAATGAAAAGGCTATATCAACCCTTTAATGCACCAATCCTGGTCACTGATATAAGGAGTGCTGAGCTTATCAAACATGCCTCAAACAGCTTTTTAGCCACAAAGATATCCTTTGCCAATGCTCTGAGTGAAGTCTGCGAAAAAGCAGGTGCGGATGTTTCAAAGGTTACCGAAGGGATGGGATTAGACCCAAGGATTGGAAAGGATTTTTTGAAACCAGGTATAGGCTATGGTGGCAGTTGTTTTCAAAAGGATGTAGCTGGCTTTATCCACATTGCTGAGGGTTATGGTTATGACTTTAAGCTCCTGAAGGCTACACGGGAGATAAATGAGAATCAGAAAAAGAGGTTTGTCTCTAAGGTAGCTGAGGTATTATGGGTTCTCAATGAGAAGCAAATAGGGATACTGGGTCTTTCTTTTAAGCCAGATACAGATGACATGAGAAACGCTCCAGCCATTGATATTATCAAAGATTTGCTTACCCAGGGGGCAAAAATTAAAGCGTATGACCCAGAGGCAATAGAAAAGGCAAAGAAGGTTCTTCCGAAAGAAGTGGTCTATGTAGAAACACCTTATGAGGCGGCTTCTGACTCTGACATCCTTCTCATCCTGACAGAATGGAAGGAGATAAAAGATATGGATCTTGAAAAAATTAAGAGCCTCCTCAAAAATCCTATTATTATTGATGGAAGGAACATTTTTGAGCCAGAGAGAATGAAGGCTTTGGGCTTTGATTACAGGGGGATGGGAAGATAGTATAAGATAAGGAGAAATGGGGAAAGGGGGAAACGGGAGAGAATCCAGAATCCAGAATCCAGAATCCAGAATACAGAATACAGAATTAAAAATATTCTGACTCCTGTATTCTGACTCCTGAATTCTGACTTCTATTAACTTTCTCCATTTCCCCATCTTCTCCCTTTCTCCTTTCTTACACATCTTAAAATATAGTCTGAATGATTACGATTACAGGGGGATGGGAAAATGAAGGCATTGGTAACTGGTGTAGCAGGTTTTATTGGTTCACACTTAGCTGAGGAGCTTATGGAGATGGGAAAATGAAGGCATTGGTGACTGGTGTAGCAGGTTTTATTGGTTCACACTTAGCTGAGGAGCTTATAAAGAGGGGAGATTCTGTTATTGGCATCGACTCTTTTACTGACTACTATCCGAGGCAGATGAAAGAGAAAAATATAGCCCGCTTAAGAGAAGAGAAGAGCTTTTCCTTTATTCAGGCTGATATTTTGGAGACTGACCTCTCAAAAATTCTCTCTCAGGTAGATTGTTGCTTCCATCAGGCAGCTCAAGCTGGGGTCAGGAAAAGCTGGGGAGAAGAGTTTGAGATATATGTCAGGTGTAATATCCTTGCCACTCAAAGGCTTTTGGAAGAGGCAGTAAAGAGCAAGCTGGCGAGGTTTGTCTTTGCCTCTTCTTCCTCTGTCTATGGAACGGTGGATATTCTTCCAGCCAGAGAAGAGACCCTGCCCAACCCTCTCTCTCCGTATGGAACTACTAAGCTTTGTGCAGAAAACTTAGTCAGCCTCTATCAGAAAAATTATGGGCTTTCTTCTGTCTCCTTACGATACTTCACAGTCTTTGGGCCAAGGCAGAGGCCAGATATGGCATTTCATAGGTTTATAAAGGCAGGATTAAGAGGAGAAGAGATTGAGATTTATGGACAAGGAAAGCAGACAAGGGATTTTACCTTTGTCCTGGATATTGTTTCAGCCAATATTCTGGCTGCTGAATCTAATGTTTGCGGTGCGTTCAACATTGGCGGAGGCTACAGGATAACCCTATTAGAGGCAGTGAAAGAGATAGAGAAAGCCATTGGAAAACCCTTAAAAATAAAAATGACAAGTGAGCAGAAAGGTGATGTCCAGGATACATTGGCTGATATAACTAAGGCAAAGAAAGAGCTTTTTTGGTCCCCTGAATATGATTTAGCAACAGGACTCAGTCTTGAGGTTGATGAAATTCATACCGAGAATAAATTGATAATGGCAAATCAAAATTTAATTTTTGCTTGACAAACAAAAGAATGTGGTATAAAATAAACTCAATTATTTCTTGTAACTATTTACTCAAGTGAAGTAGAAGAAGAAACACGAAAGCCCGAAAGGGAGAAAACCCGAAAGTGAGAAAGAGAGTTGAACCACAAAGCTCACAAAGAGCACAAAGATAGATATTAAAAATTATTCTTATAGTTCT
>JAZDOR010000050.1:0-2003 GCA_043798435.1 bacterium | reverse complement strand
TTTGTGTTCTTCGTGTTCTTTGTGGTTAAAAATATTTTTTTCTGGTTTTCATTCTTTCGTGTTTTCGTGATTATATTTTATTTCTCCGTGTCTCAGTGTCTCTGTGGTTAGTCTTTACTTCAGATGGCTAAAGTGTTACGACAATAGTTTACAACTTTTTTGCACAATGTCTATCTAAAATTTTCGCAAACCCGTTTTCATTGGGCATATCTACACGTAATTACTCAAAATCTTGGGGAAATATTTAGCCACAGATGAACACAGAAGAGATATTTAGACACTGATTTACACAGATACTCACAGATAATTTTTTAATTCTTATCAGTGTAATCTGTGTTAATCCAAAGTCAAAAGAATAAGTGTTAATCTAAAGCGTATCTGTGGCAAAATTTATTTTATTTTTCTGTGGCTTTTCCCCAATTTTGTGAGTAGTTACATCTACACAATGCTAAATGGTTACAGAAATATTAACCAAGCCTTTCAAGGATAAGCTGGTTGACAAGGGCTGGGTTTGCCTTTCCCTGAGTCTTTTTCATAATCTGACCGATGAGTGCACCCAATACCTTCTTCTTTCCTTCCTGCCAGTCCTTGATAGCCTGCGGATTCTCTGAAAGCACCTCATCAACCACAGCCAGAAGGCTATCCGCATCCTTTATCTGGACAAGACCCTTCTCTTTGACTATCTCCTCTGGGTCTTTCCCTGTAGCAAAGATTTCAGCAAAGACCTCCTTGCCTATCTTTCCGCTTATGAGACCATCATCTATCAGCAGAAGCATCTTTGTTAAGAGCTTCGGTTTTACTAAGGAATCTTTCAATTCCTTCTTGGTCTCAGTCAATAAAGCCAAAAATTCTGTCGTTATCCAGTTGCTCACCACTTTTGGCTTGTTGTAATCCGCAAGGCAGCTTTCAAAAAAATTAGCCAGCTCTTTTGTTGATGTCAAAACCCCTGTATCATACTTAGAAAGCCCATAATCTCTCATAAATCTTTCCCTCTTTTGAGAGGCAAGCTCTGGAACTTGGGCCCGTATTCTTTCTATCTGCTCTTTTTCCACTACTAATTGAAGGAGGTCTGGCTCAGGAAAATACCTATAATCCTTTGCCTCTTCCTTCGTTCTCATAGAAAATGTAGCCTGCTTCTTCTCATCAAAGAGCCTTGTCTCTTGAATTATCTTACCACCCTCCTCAATAACCCCTGTCTGCCTCTCTATCTCGTAATGCAGAGCCTTTTCAACCCCACGGAATGAATTGAGGTTTTTTATCTCCACCTTCTCTCCAAAACCTTCTCCCTCTCTTCTTATAGAAACATTCACATCGCATCGTAATGACCCCTCTTCCATATTGCAGTCTGAGACCTCAGTATATTGAAGGATTGCCTTTATTTCAGTAAGGTAGGCATAAGCCTCTTCCGGGCTTCTTATGTCTGGCTCAGAGACTATCTCTATCAAAGGCGTTCCACAGCGATTGAAGTCAACAAGGGATGCTCCTTCTGCGTGCATCAGTTTTCCTGCATCCTCCTCAAGGTGAAGACGGGTTATCCCTATCCTTTTTCCATCAATCTCAATAGAGCCTCCCACAGCTAATGGCTCATCATACTGAGATATCTGGTATGCCTTTGGCAGGTCAGGATAGAAGTAATTCTTGCGGTGAAATCTGGACTCTTTGTTTATCTTGCAATTCAAAGCCAGAGCGGCAACTATGGCGAGCTCTAAGACTTTCTTATTGAAAGTAGGCAGAACACCCGGAAGACCAAGGCAGACAGGGCAGACTTGAGTATTCGGTGAAGCCCCGAATTTAGTCGGACAAGGGCAGAATATCTTTGAATGAGAAGCAAGCTGACAATGAACCTCTAAGCCGATTACTGGTTCGTAATTCATAGTACACATAAACTAATATTTTGTAACTGTTCAGGTAGTGTAAGAAAAGGGGATATGGAGATTATGGAGATAAGAGGATATTATTTTAATTCAACCCTTCTAAAACCAGCCTTTTCTTTGGCGAAGTTT
>JAZDOR010000043.1:0-3703 GCA_043798435.1 bacterium | reverse complement strand
ATCAATAGACAATATACTCAATAATGGGAACTCAAATTTAGTCAAAGAAAAAAGTTGACATATTTTAAGGTGAGGTTTATGCTATTGACCACTATGATTACGGAGATGAAGAATGAGATTGCCAGAGAGAGAGAGAGAGAGAGAGAGAGAGTAATACTCTACTATTATTAGCTTACCAATATAATCCTGCCTATATCTGCTCCTTGACATCTTTATACCTATGGCGACTCCATCCTACCTGACTTACCTTCTAAAACAGATACTTTAAATCATAAGCTATAAGCAATAAGAGAAAAAATCCTTACAGTTTATAGCTATAAAATCAGGAGGTAAGTTAAGATGTTAAAAAGATTAAGTATGGTTTTAGCAGCAACAGCTGTGATGGGGATCTGCATGGCTATGGTGCCACAGAAGGTAGAGGGAGCAAATGTAACACATAGGGTGCGTTATAGTGACAACTATACAAGAGGACTGACAAGCATAAAGAGACAAACAAAACCCTATGATTATGCAGGAAGGGTTTTTACAACGGGCAGTAGTGGATACTATATCGTAAATCTGGGTCGGATAAGCAGCGGAAGTGCAAAGTCATATGCAAAGGTAGGTAGGTACTCTGATACAAAATCTTGGAGTGTACCATGGTACAATTATATACTGGACCTTAATTGTACGGGCTACTAAATCAAGGAAAGGAAGAGGGGAGGAATTATCCTCCCCTCAATTTTATTTAAGATGCTTAAAATTATAAAGAAATATTTTAAGTCTCTATCCCTTTCTAATAAGCAAGTTTTTTTACCCTTTCTTTTTATTTTAATTTCTACATTTTCTATAACTGTTCTTTTTTCCATCACAGAAACTGGAAAAAGAGAGGTTTTAGATAATATTGAGAATATGGGTGCAGGGAGATTGGAGTTGTTTGGAGGGATGTGTATTAGGACTGGAGAAAGGGATGAGAGGGCAGGCCTTATTTCCCTTGAAGACCTTTCTTGGATTAAAAGAAGATGTAAGTTTATAAAGGCAATTTCACCCTTAAGTTATGGAGATACAAGTGGTGGAGCTGGCTCGGTAGAGATTGAAGGAAAAAAGTATTTTCCGGGACCACCGCCAGGGAATATGTTGGGAATTTTACCTGATTATAAGAAGATAAAGGGATTAAAGGTAATTGAAGGAAGGTTTATCAATAATTTAGATGTAAAACTAAAGAGAAGGGTTTGTGTTTTAGGAAATACCACTTATAGGCTTTTGGGAGGAAAGAAGATAATTGGTAAAAAATTGAGGTTGTATGAACCTTATGTTATAAATCCAAAAACAAAATCAAAACTTATAATGGAATCATTTACTGTTATTGGCGCTCTTGCAAGGATAAAGCCATTTTTAATACCTTTTTCAAAGGATAATCAAACAGGAGAATATGATTTTTCCTATAATCTTTTATTTGAAGACAATGGTAGTGTATTTATTCCTTGTCCAGTAATACTAGAACTTGTAGAGCCAGAAGACCCTGAAAATAAAGGTTATTTAGGGCAAATATATATCTCTGTCCAGATGAAGGAAAAACCAAAACAAAGATTGGGAGATTATGGAAATTCTGAAAAAGAATGGAATGAAAAAATTGCAAAGGGTGAATTTTATTTTAATAGAGAAGAAAACATCACTGTGCATAGCAGTATAAAAAATGAGGCATTAGAGATTATAAATCTCTTAAAACAAAAATATGGCAAGGATAAAAAATTCTTGATGTATAGTAGAGATAGGCTTATTGACGCAATGGATACCCAAACCCGCCAAGCAAATACCTTTATCGGAACTATTGGAGCAATTAGCCTTACCGCAAGCATTATCAGCATCTTAAGCATAATGCTTTTGTCTGTTACCCAGCGCACAAGTGAGATTGGTCTAAGAAGGGCGATTGGCGCAAGGAAAAAAGATATATTTTCTCAGTTTCTAATAGAGGCTTTAGTTATCACAGGAATAGGTGGAATATTTGGGATGGTGTTTGGTATAATGGGTATAAAGATTATAGGCTACTATGCCAGCTGGAATATGGTAATTCCTGTTTATGGTATATTCATTAGCCTTGGGACATCTATGGCTGTAGGTGTAATAGGTGGATTATATCCGGCAATTCGCGCATCCAAAATTTCTCCAGCACAGGCTGTTAAATATGAATAAACTTTTGGTTCTTATCCTTCTTCCAACAAGCCTCCTTTCAGCCTTGGACCTTCCTACATCCATCCGGCTTGCCTTAGAGAATAATGTAGCCCTTCAATCAGAGAGGCTTTCCTTATCCAAAGAGGAGATAAGCCTCAATAAGGCAAAAAGAAGCGAATTCTATCCAGAGATAGAAGCAAAGATAACCCAGGGAGAGACAAAAGAGATAACCTGGGAAAAAGATGAAGAGGGTGTAGAAAGAAGGGTTACTACAAAGACCAAAGATAAACCTGCTTTAGAATTAGACTCTACCCTTAGCCGACCACATCCTCTTGGTGGAAAGCTAAGACTAAACCTTAAAACAACAACAGGATTCCAGGGCAGCCAAGACAATAAATGGGAGGTAGGATTGGAATCAGAGGAGCCTCTATCAAGGTATCAGAGAAAGAAGGCAAAAGAGCCACTGGCAAATGAAAAGCTGAGTCTTAATATCGCTAGAATAGATTTAGAAGATAAAATAAACGAGACAATATACTCTTGTGTAGAACAATACTATGACCTCCAGAATCTCAAGATAAGCTTAGAAATAAAGGAAAAGGAGCTAAAAGACCTACAGGACAGCCTTGAAATCTCAAAGCTAAAGGCAGAAAAAGGGATAATTCCTGAGATGGATATTCTGCAGATAGAGCTTCAAATCTCCTCTGTCTTTAATGAGATAGAAAGCCTAAAAAAAGAGGAAAAGGATAAATTAAATAGGTTTGGCCTATTCCTTGGAATTGAACAGACGGCAGTTGTTGAGAGCCAAAAGGATAATATTAACAATGAGATTGAGAAGGTAAGAGACTATGCCTCGGCTGATTTAGAGGATTTGGAGAAGTTTTCCCAAATAAAAAGAAAGAGGATTGAGATTGAGCAGGCAAAGAGAGCTTTAGAGGAGGCAAAATCAAAGAATCTGCCGGTATTTATTCCTTCATATTCTATATCTGGCGATAAAAAAGAAAGGCAAGAAAAACTTTCCCTTTCCCTTTCTCTTACTCTATACGACAAGGGGATACAGAAAGAAGAGATTAAAGAAGCCAAGATAAACCTATCTCAGGCAAGACTTGAGCTAAAGAACCTTCTTTCCTCTATCAAGATAGATATTGCCGAAACTATGGGCGATATAGATAATAGGGCAATGAGGCTCAAAACATCTGAAGATGATATATCCCTTTCCGAGAAGCTCTATGAGATAGCCAGAATAAAGTATGAAAGAGGGCTTATATCAGCCAAAGACCTCTTAGAGTATCAAAGAGACCTGTTCACCAAGCAGAGCAATGTTTTTTCCGAGAATAGCCAGCTATTCCTTGATTATATCAAGCTGATCAAGATGAAAGGAGGGCTGTATGATGCTTACAAAGAGAATATATTGGGAATGTAGTAAATTCATTGCAAATTTAGCATTGCAAATTGCAAATTTAAGGAGAGAAATAAAAATTCATTGCAAATTTAGCATTTCAAATTTGAGGAGAGAAATATGGAGACCAATAAAAGAGATGAACTTGCGAAACGA
>JAZDOR010000027.1:0-10956 GCA_043798435.1 bacterium | reverse complement strand
CCTTTCAACAACAATTCCCCTTTTAGCCAGCTTGTATAGCCTCTCTCCCTGATGATGCAAGGCTGAAACCATCGGTGGGGTTTGCTTAATTTTTCCGCAAAACTCAGGAATAATCGCCTCTATATCGCCTCTCTTTATCTGGTCTGCGCCTTCCTGGCTTTCTATTTTACCCCATATATCCTGGGTATCTGTTCTGATACCAATTACAGCCCCAGCCACATACTCCTTATGAAGCTCATAAAGGTACTCAACAACCTTTGTTGCCCGACCAATCAAGATAAGGAGGAGACCAGTTGCTTGAGGGTCAAGGGTGCCACTGTGGCCAACCCTTGTTTTTTTTACCTTTCTCTTTATCCTATCAACAACCCCATAGGAGGTTAGACCAGCAGGTTTATCTATTAAAATCAGTCCATCCATATGAATAGTTATAAGTAGTAAGCTATGCCTAAATATAGTATCCCGCATAAGTTGCTACAATATGACAACATAAATTCAAAGCACCAAGCACCAAATCCCAAATAAATTCCAAATTCTAAAGATTTATGTAACTAACTATAAATAAATTGAGTCATCTTAGGGCTTCACAACAGAAGGTGTAATGAAGATAACCAGCTCTGTCTCATAGTTCTTTTTGCTATTTATAGAGAAGAGCCTGCCAAGGATTGGGATGCTGCCTAAAATCGGAAGTTTGCTCTTTCTTTCTTGTTTGCTCTCTGCGATAAGCCCTCCCAAAACCTGTGTTTCATTATCCTTTATGATGACAGAGGTTTTTGCTGTTCTCCTGCTTATTACTGGAAGCCCTTCTTGTCCTATCTCCGTAACATCACTCACCTCTGGCTCAATCTCAAGTCTTATACCATCCTCTTTGGTGATGAACGGTGTTACTTTAAGTATTATGCCACTCTTTATGGTATTAAAACTTGCGTAAGGCTGATAGATTGAAGCAGGAGAGAGATAGTATTCCTCCTTTCCAATGGAGATAGATGCAGGTTTTCCATCAAGGGTTGTCACCTTAGGGTTTGCCCGTATCTTCACCTTTCCCTCCTCTATCAATCCTTTTATCTGAAGGAGCACATTTTTGTTGTCAGTATTGAATGTTGTTAGAGGAAGAATATCTGATAGCTCCTTTAGCTTTTCTCCTTTATACCCCCATTCCATACCTAGGGTCCTTCTTGTCTCAGAGAACATCTCTACCACTAAAAGCTCTATCTTCACACACCCAGGCTTTTTATCTAACTTATTTATATGCCCCTTTATCGTCTGAATGGTCTGAGATGGAGCGGTGACGATAAGAGAGTTTGTCTCCTTATCAGCCTTTATATATTGGGAAAATGTATCTGGAAGTAGCTTTACACAATCTGCTGCCTCAAGATAATCAAGCTTTATTGTCTCAACATCGGCTAAGTGTCTGAAGGTAGGGTTCTTTGGGTCAGGATAGCCAATAAGGTAATAGTCCTTTATCTTCTTGTAGGCATATCCTCCTTGAACGAGAATCTTCTCCAGAGCCTCTTCAAATGAGCATTCCTTAAACTCTGCACTCACAATACCCCTAACAGTGTCATCCAATATTATCTCCTCTCCTGCCTGAAAGGCTATATCCTTTAGGACATCCTTCATATCCGTATCAATGAAGGTGTTGGTGATTAGACCTGAAGAATGGGCTTCAACAGTTGTTTCTGCCTCCTCAGGAGGGGTTGGTTTTTCTATTGTCTCTGTTTCAGGTGGTAGAATGGATTTTGACTCTGGGAGCTGTTCTGGCTCTAGAGTCGGCTTTGACTCTAAAACTTGTTTTGGTTCTGAAGATTTTGTGGTTGGTGTTCCTGTTTGAGCTATCTTTGTTGTAGGTGTTGTGGGAAGAAATGGTCTTTTTGGCAGAACAACCTTTGGTGGCTCTGTTTTTGACTTCGGTTTAGATATTGGCTTTTTTTCTTGTGGTTTTGATGGAGCTACTACTATTTTTTCCTTCTGCTTTAGGGGTTTTATTTCTACCCTTCCTTCACATCCAGAGATTAACAATATTATGGGAAGAATCTTCTTCATTTTACAGAGAACTCAGTTGTTTGGAAAGGCTTTTCTTTGATAAGAATCTCAGCAGTGTATCTATCCTTCTTCAGGACCAAAGGAGATGATAGGGTAATCCTTTTCTCCTCCCCTGGAAAGAGAAGGAAAGAGAATGGTATCTTATGAAGGATATTCTTGTCTTTGATAACAACCTCTCCTTGCTCTTCTTCCTTTACATTCCCAATGTTCTTCACCATAAAGGATGCTTTGATAATAGAGGATTGAGATTTTACCTCTAATTCTTCTACCTTCACTTCGGCCTTCTCTGTCTTTTCAATGGTGAGGCTCAGAGGAATAACCCTTGTGTCCGTTCTATTTCCTCTTGTAGAGAGAGAAAGAATCAGTGCTCCATACTTACCACCCTTTTCTTCTCTGGGGACTGCCAGTTTGTATTTTAATATCCCGGTCTGTTTCTCTGGAATCTTTAATGATTCTGGAAATACCTCAATTATGGAAGATAAGGAATAGGATGTTTCTGTTTCAGGATAGACAATCTCTCCCTCTGCATCTGTTGATATCTCAGAGAGTTTTGCTTTAACAAAAATCTCTTCCGTCTCCTGGTTCTGAATCTTTATTATATCATACTTGAACCTTCCCTGGGTGAGAGCAAGGGTTATATCAGAGGGAATAATGAGTGCCTTTATCCCCTTCTTCTCTTCCTTTCTCTCTTCAAAGTAAATCCTTCCCCTCTCTAAGCTTATCTCTGATGTAGAGAATATCTCTTTTGGCTCTTCATCTCCTATGCCCCTATATCCTACCTTTGCAACCATCTTGTATTTTCCACCAGGAAGAATATCTTTTAGGTTTGCCTTGAATATTCTTGAGGAGTCCCTGAGAAGTGTGTATCTTTCAGCCTTTAGAGGAATCTCTTTAATGATACCCCCTGCCTTTGTCTTTATGGTCAGGTTTCCTTCTTGTAGGACCACATTTCTCTCTCCTCTATTCTCAACAGAAAGAGTGAACAACCCTTTCTCAGAGGTTATTGTTCCAATGACTATCTTCTCAATGATTCTCTCTCCGATATCAATATACACAGGGATGGGAATCTTAAGATGAATAAAGGCACCCCCCTGGCTCTCCTTTAATTGATAGGGATGCGGAAGAATCTCACAGATCACCATTCCTCCGTAGCTTCCAATAGCATCTTTTGGAATAGATAGATAGCCCCGGATAACCTCCAATCCTTTTGGTTCTATGGTAAAAAAAACATCTTTATTGTCTGTCTTTATCCATCCTGCACAGGACCAACTTGCACTTCCCACCTCAAAGAAATCCAACCTTCCTTTTTCTGTAATTGCAAAATCCTGGGTATATACTTTACAAAATAAAGGTTTATCTTTGTCTCGGTTCTGTATGGTGAATGCGAAATCCTCTACAGCGCCTGGATATGATTTTAACTCTATCTTAGTAGGAACAATGGCTATCTTTGCACCATATACACTCTCAATCAGGAATAGAAAGATAAATAAGAAATTAGTTTTTCTCATCTAACCTCCACAGTAAAGCTTGCTGTCCCTGAGGCTCCTGGTGCAATCTGTGGGATAAGCCATTTTATCTTTGTAGCAGAGGAACTGGGGGTCTCCTGCCATTTGCCATTTACATAATAAAATTTGCAATTTGCAATTTGCAATTTGCAATTGTTTGGTAACACCTCAATTATCATCACATCCCTTGCCTCTGCCTCTCCTATGTTCTCGTATCTTATCGTGTAGGTTATGGTTCCTCCCTTTGCCACAAAGCCTTTATCCGAGGATTTATGCAGGATTATATCTGGAAAGGCATTTCCTTGATATTCATAAGCACCCATATCAACTGTGCCGTCCATTATCCTTGGGTTTCCGTCCTTGTCTGTCAGAGGGAGCGCTGGCACTGTATTTGAACCTGCATTTATGCAGGAAGAGGTAGATTGGAGGTGAAAATCGTCATTTCCTATAAATTGGGGATCGACTGAGATGTCATTTGGACCAGCAGAGCAGTTATAATAATTCCTATTGCCACCCAAGCCATTTCCGAAGACACAGTTGTAGTTAATGGTTGGGGTACCAGAATTATTATAGATGCCATAATAAGTGCTTATTGTGCCATTCTTAGTGATGATATTGTTGTAAATGGTTGGGGAGGAGGAGTTGCAGTGGATGCCATAAGAGCCATTCCCTGTCAGGGTGTTGTTGATTATGGAAGGGGAGGAGGAGTAATAGCAGTAGATGCCCCGGTAATTATTTCCTGTCAGGATGTTGTTGGTTATGGAAGGGGAGGAGGAGTAATAGCAGTAGATGCCATCAGAGCTATTTCCTGTCAGGATGTTATTGGTTATGGTTGGGGAAGAGAAATTATGGCAGTGGATGCCATAAGAGCCATTCCCTGTCAGGATGTTGTTGGTTATGGTTGGATTAGCCTGATTGCAGTGGATGCCATCAGAGCTATTTCCTGTCAGGATGTTGTGGTTAATGGTTGGACTGCCCTGATTGCAGTATATCCCATTACCATTTGACCCGTACCCTGTTGCCCCAGTTATTCTGAATCCAGATATAGAGGCATTATTCGTTGAGACGCCATAAAAGGTTACTACACTTGTTTCTCCAAGCCCATAAGCAGTAATCGTAGGTGTGCCTATCCCAATTAAAGCAATCCCCTTATTGATATAAACAGTCTCTGTATAGGTCCCAGCAGAAACAGAGACTGTGCCTCCAGAAAGACAGTTATCCACACCATCTTGAATCCCTGGATAAACATCAGTAATGTTTCCTGAAGGACTGAAAATTGTTACAGAACCATAACTAATCTTGTAGATAGCGGTTTCTATATAGGATTGACCAAATGCTGTAATTAGGCAAGAACTCTGTGATTGGGTGTTAATAATAAAAGAGGCTTTGAATGTGCCATTGGTAGTTGATGTGGTGGTAGTTATAGTCTTGTTTGTCCCAAAGTCAATGCGGATAGGTTGTTCATTACCAAAGCCTGTTCCCTGAACAGTAGTTAATGCTCCGATTGGCCCTATCGTTGGAAAGACAGTGATCTTACTGATTATCCTAAACAAACAAGTGAAAGTCTCACCAATGGTAGAGACCGTAATCATCGTACTGCCAGCCTTTTGGGTGCTTGTAATGAAGGTTAGGGAAAATGTCCCATTGTTTGATTTCGTTATGGCTATTGTCTTGTTTGTTCCAAAGTCAATCCGGACAATCCGATTACTACCAAAGCCTGTTCCCTGAACAGTTATTATCTGTCCCACCGGGCCTGAGTATGGAGATATAGAGATCAGGGAATCTTCATATTTTAAGGCTACTTCGTATAGAACCGGAGATCTCTTTGGGTCAGATGTAGAGAGGATCGCCCTATACTGGATATCCTTGTTCTTTAGAGAGCTGATATCCTCTCCATTATTTACCTTTTTCCATAAGCCATTCTTTTCTCTAATCTCCAGGTTTATGGAGGTATTATCCAGAATGGTCTCATTCCAGAATATCTTCTTCCAATCATTCTTTGAGAAAATAGTTGATGTATATGTTCCTATCTGATAATGGTCGCCTATGTTCTCAAAATAAAAGGCATTTCCTGGAGAATTTCCTATATAGAGGTCTAAGTCTCCATCATTATCCATATCAGCAAGGCATGTCATAGGGTCGGCATAAACACCTTCCCATGGTATCTTAGCCCACTCCTCATTCTTGACAAGATTCTTAATAAGTGATGGATCGGATCCTCCGATATTCTCATAGAAGGTTATCTCAGATTTTTTTCCTATTCCCCGGCTTATGACCATATCTATGTCTCCATCCTGGTCTATATCTTCTAAGGAAATGGATGCTCCAAGCTCAAACCAACAGGTTTCAACAGGTATAGGCGAGTCATTCTCCTTCTTTCTTATCCATTGGTTATTATCGTTTTCATAGTAGTCCATCCGAATCATCCTGCCGTTTGGATAACCAGAATACCAATCATAGACATAATACATATCAAGGTCTCCATCCCTATCCATATCTATAAAGCAGGGTATTTGCCAAACTGCGTTAATATCACAAGTGGGTAGGTCATAATAAACATCCTTATCGAAGATGGGAAAGCTGGGATTCCCTTTGTTTTCAAAGACCCTTACTACTGTTTTAAGGTTTTGTGCAAGATCTGTATACGCTCCAAAAATGTAATCATAGTCTCCGTCTCCATCCATATCTAAGAACCTTGGAATACATCTATACAGACTTTTGTCCATTAGCCTCCAATCCATTCTTTGCTTCCAGGCTCCTCCAACAGACTCCCTTGAGCCAATATTCTCAAACATCATCATATATCCTCCTTCACAATCACTCATCCCTCCATTTCCTAAACAGATATCATAGTCTCCGTCTCCATCAATATCAACAGGAAAAGGGGTACACAGAATACCAATAAAGGGTGTGTCTTCTTTTGTCTTAAACCACATATCCCACCTTGGATAAGGCTTCCCATTGGACCAGGAGGATTCTGTCCAGGTGCTTCCTTTATACTCATAGAAGTAGTTAAATGTGCCGTTATCATTCCATAATAGGTCATCATCTCCATCCCCATCTGCATCTTCAAGGCAAAACCAGGGAGCATCACCAAAAAACCTCCCTGGTATTGGAATAGGATCAGTCGCAAGCTCCATATGACCACCCGTGTATTGAGTCCACATAACAGAACCAGGGAAAAAAGGCCAATACTTTTTGTATAAAATTATATACATCTCATCGTTTCTACCAGCTAATATATCCACATCACCAACTGAGCCTTCTAACTTAAAGTCAAAGAATGTTAGATTGACATTATTTGATGTATGACCATCATGACCGGTTGCAACAGCAGGTGGATACCAGTTGTTATCATTAGTAGGTATCACCCATTTTGGAGCAGAGGGTGTTCCATCGTTTTTATATGTGCAACAGATTATAGTATGTCCCCTCGCATCAGTATAACGACCTCCTGTCATAAAGATATCATAGTCTCCATCCTTGTCATTATCAACAAGGTTTGGGCAGGTGTAGTCTATACCATAGGTAGTTGGTGTTCCTGGTGGCTCCCATTCCCTATTTCTCTTAAATATTGGAGAGTTTGTTCCAATATTCTCAAAGGCATATATCTCAGCATCTGTGGTTTTTCCATTTGGAAACATTCCAAGACCTAACCAAAGGTCAAGATCCCCATCTTTGTCAAAGTCAATCAGCCTTGGAGAGCCATATCCTTTAGTGTTTGGATTCTCAGAAAGATAAAAGTTCCATTCATCCCTTCTGCGCCAGGAGGGGTCAGCCTTTGTTCCTGTATATTCATAGGCTGTAAGTGTGGAGAAGGAGACTGGTGACCACATTTCACTAAGGAGCATATCTGTGTCTCCATCCCTATCCAGATCACCCCTGGCAAATACTGAGGAGCATCTTAGTGGAAGCCAGTCCTCCCTATACCACCTTGGTCCCTTTGTCTTTAGCTTCAGGGATGCAGGGATATGATTCTGGTACTCCTCTATGGAGAGAAGACCAAGGCTCAGGTCTGAAATAGTGCCTTTATTCCAGTCCATCTGCCTGTAATCCCTTGGCTCTTCAGAGTAGAGAGAGAAAGGGATGAGTAAAAGGGCTAAAACTATCTTTTTCATCTTTTTACCTCTATATTAAAGAGAGGGAATGCCCTTTCCCTCTCTTCTTGTTCCTTTTTCCTTTAATCTACACTCTCAGCTATGATGGTGAAGATATCCCTGTAGGTAGTATTTTCGGGTGTGTCATCATCTATATCTACAGCTGACCACAGGTAGCGAGTAACAGTCTCGCCATTGGGAAGTGCGTATTCATTGCCTGGTGCTGGTCCATTAAAGTCGGATGCTGGTATCATCTCGGCTGGATCTGGTATCCTTGAGGTCTCTAACAAGGCATAGAATGTGGGAATCGTGTTATATGGACTGTTCTCATTCAGTAGGTTCTCTGCGCCTTGAACATAGACTTTTCCATTTGGAGTAAGGTCATTGAGATCAGTAGTGCGATACCTTGCTGAGATTGTTATACCATTGTTAGATTGATCTGTTACATTCTGTCCTGCATAGAGCCTCATAGACGCTTGTCCTGTCTGTTCTATTGGGTTCATTACATGCCAATAGAGAAGAAGGTCGCTCACTTCCAACTCGAGCCTGTGTCCGATACGCTTGTAATAGAGCATGTTCTCAAAGTCTGTTTGCAAGCGGAGATGTTCTGTTACGGACCTCCAGTCTGTATCACCAGGATAGAACAGGGTTCTTCTTGCGTATGAGGGGTTAATAGGATCTGTATCCGCGCGGTTAAGATGGAGAAAATCGTTATTGGCATCGTAGTAGTAAACTGGCATATTGTTGTCGTCTGAGTTGTTTATAGGTGGCTCAAAACTGTAAACTACAGCAGTTGTCGCTATCATCATAGCTATTACTAATAGCTTTTTCATTTTTTATCACTTCCTTTTTCTTAGGATAAAAGGAACCTTTCCCCTTAAGTTGAAACATGCTTTAGAGGAAAAGAGCCCTTCCGCACTTTTAAGTAAAATGCCAAAATTAAGTTATGCGGCCAATCTTTGCTGGACATCTTTTTCATCTCAACCACTTCATGCATGCTCAAGTGTGATAACACGCATCTCCAATTTTTCATGTTCATCTCTTCTAACAATTACCTCATATAACCTATCTATCCGCATATTATTCTTAGCTATTTCGTCCCTTAATTCCACCCTCAAATCATCTATCCGTTTATTCGTCTCATCTATCCGTCTGCTCTGGTCAATAAGATGGGTATTTATGTCATCTATCCGTTTATTTGTAAATTGCAGGATTGTCTTAATCTCTGCATTCTCTCCTTTGATTATCTCCAGTTCAGGAAGTATAAGCTCTTGAATAATCTTCTTTATCTTCTCTACTATCTCCATTTTCCCTCCACTCATACAATTTATCAAGTATTTTATACCCTTTTTGCATATCTTTTGTCAAGAAATCTTTCTTTTCTTCAATCCCTACAGAAATCCTAATGGCTTTGTAATATAATTTGTTTTGTATTTTGGTCACTTCATCACAGCTATCCTCTTAATCTCCTTATACTTTCCTGCCTTAAACTGTAAGAAGTATATCCCTGTGGCAATATCTGATGTCTCTATTGTTCCGGCTCTGTCTTGCTTTGTATAATTGCCTTTCTTCTTGAAACCAAGGTTAGCCTCTCTAACCTTCTGACCCAAGATATTATACAACTCAATAGTAACCTCTCTGTCATCGGAAAGGGTATAAGGGATGTAGAGCTTATCCTTAGCTGGATTTGGATATGGTGTGTAGAGCATTGTTGAGCAAGAGACTTCAGGCTCTTCTTCTGGTTCTAAGCTTATCTCAATATCTTCTGCAGTCTCTTTTATCTCAATCTTCTTAGATAGATTTTTGAACCCTTCTTTCTTCAGGTTCAGGATATATTCACCCTCTTCTGCAGCAAAGAGGATATTCCCTTCTGCATCTGTCTTTCCAAAGAACTCAGGTTCTTCTGACCCTATCTTATTGAGCCAGACCTCTGTATCTGGAAGTGTCTTTATAAATAGTGACCTCTTTCCATCATCCGGAGGGGAGGAGCCTTTTCCTTCTTGTTTTGTAAAGTTTACTACTGTATTCCCGATAAGCTGTTCTATAATTACATACTCTGGAAAGAAACTCATATCCTTCTTGTAAGGACTTAATCTATACCAGTAGTTTGGATACAGGCTATTGAAGCAATATGTGCCATTTGAGTTTGTGAGAACAAGACCTGGGTATTGTCCAGAGAGGAAGATTCTAACACCTGAAATTGGATGATTAGAGGAGTCTGTTACTGTTCCGGATATGGAGTAAAGGGCTGTGGCTGAGCCTGTGAAGGTTATGGTAGAGATATTAGAAGAGAGATAGATGGTATAAGAGCCTGGTGTGATAACAAAGCCAGGTCTTGCACAGCTTAAGGTGTATGTTCCAGAAGGAAGCCCTTCAAAGTAGAAGGTATTGATATTTGGGGCAAGGTTCAGGGTAATATCTGTTGATGTTCCTTTTAGCTTTACAGTGCAACTACCCAGGCTTTTTCCTGAAGGTAGTTTAACGCTGCCCTTTATCCAGAAATTGGTAAGTGTTCCTGTAAAGTCACAGTCCTCTACAGAGGATTCAAGGTATTCATATATCTTGAAGGATGGTGTGAATGTCCAGTATGTCTTGTGTGGAGCTACCCTTCTCCATCCAGCAGGAAGGTTAGTAAATGTATAGCTTCCGTTTTTATCAGTGAGAACCAGTCTTGGTATCTGGCCAGTCAGGAATACCTGGACAGAAGATATAGGATTGCCACTTGCGTCTCTTATCGTTCCAGAGATGGAGATAGCAGGGATGCCTGTAATATGGGTTGAGCAGGAGGCTACCTGGGTCAGGATTTGGACTGGACAGTTCGATGTGGCAGTTATTGTGGCTCTGTTGATCAGGGTAGAGGAGGCAGACTCTGTGATGAAGTAATCAAGGGTTATTGAACCAAGAGTGCCTGGTGATAGGTCTGCTATGGTGAATGTCTTTGTTGAGCCATTGGGAAGGGTATCTAAGATGGAGATATTAGAAAGGGTAGTCTGTCCTGTGTTCTTGTAAGATAGGGTATAGGTTATGGTTGCCCCTGTTGGGCTCTCAGCAGGGCCTTCTTTGATAAGAGAGATGCCTGGGATGCCTGTAATATGGGTTGAGCAGGAGGCTACCTGGGTCAGGATTTGGACTGGACAGTTCGATGTGGCAGTTATTGTGGCTCTGTTAATCAGGGTAGAGGAGGCAGACTCTGTGATGAAGTAATCAAGGGTTATTGAGCCAGATTGACCAGGGCTTAGGCTTCCAATAGAAAATATCTTGATTGAGCCATCAGGCAGGGTATCAGATAGGGAGGCACTGGAAAGGAGAGTTTG
>JAZDOR010000024.1:0-7981 GCA_043798435.1 bacterium | reverse complement strand
AAAATTAGCAATTATCAATGCAAAATTATCATTGTAAAATGCTAATTGCTAATTTTGCATTTTGCAATGAATTCTCTCCGTGACCTCTGTGCCTCCGTGGTTTATATTCTTTTCTTGCACTTCAATTGGGTAAATAGTTACACATGAAAAAGATAACCCCATCATTCATAGCTGACCTCATAGCCAAAGCAAGCCTTTTTAGTGCCATTTTTCTTATCCCTGCTTACTTTGACACCCGCATCCAGAATGTCTTTGACCTGTCCAAATTGACAGCGTTATATCTTCTCACCCTTACACTTCTTGCCAGTTGGTCAACAAAACTACTTTTTTCCCCTAATCCTCTGAAAACCCTGAAGCCCGTGCCACTGAAATGGCAAATTTTAGCCTTCTTCTTGATAAGCGTTATATCTTGCCTTTTTTCTGTAAATAGAACCGTAAGTTTCTTTGGATACTACCGTCATTATGAAGGGCTTCTCTCCCTTATCTGCTACCTTACCCTTTTTCTTTCCAGTGTAAATCTTTTTGACAAGAGATCTGTTGAGATGCCCCTCAACATTCTCCTTCTTACAGGAGCAGCAACGGCAATTTATGGGATGTTCCAACATTTTGGGCTGGACCCCTTTAGCTGGCAGGGAGCAGCAGGAAATCCCAATCGCCTGAGCTCTACCTTTGGAAACTCTGCTTTCTTCTCAGGATATCTGGTCATCCTATTGCCTATATCCATCACCCAATACCTTCGCCAAAAAGAACTTCTGCCTCTTATTATTTATGGTGCCATCTCCTTTCTCCTTTGCACAGCCTTCCTCCTTACTAATACAAGGGCGTGTTATGTTGGCTTATTCTTTGGACTGGCAGTTCTTATTCTGCTTCTGATAAAAAGAGGTGTGTTTGCGACAAAAAAAAACCTTTGCCTTATTCTGCTCCTTCTTATTCCAACTATTTATTATAATCTGAAGCCAGAAACCTCAGCACTTGGAAGATTTTTAGATGTATTTAATAAAAAGGCAACAGGAGAGGCTGTCTCAGAAAAGCTTTCTACCCTGGCCTACAAGGCTGAAACCTCTAAGGGATTTGGAGGCTCTGCAGCTGTCCGAGTTTACCTCTGGAAAGATGTCCTGAATATAATTAAGGAGCATCCCTTTCTTGGCACAGGGCTTGATACCTTAGGCTCAATTTACCTGAAGTATCGCTCAATGGGAATCTTCAGAATAGAGGGAGACGCAAAGGCAGACAGTGCCCACAATGAATTTCTGGACATAGCTCAAAGTAGGGGAATTATAGGATTACTCATCTACCTCTGGCTCATATTCTCCTTTTCTTACCTCTGCTTAAAGAAGGCAATCTCTCTGCCAAAAGAAGAGGCTCTCCTTTCTATAGGAATCCTCTCTGGATTTATCTCATACATTATCCAAACCCTTATGTCATTTGGGGTGACACCTGTTTTTTCTACCCTGTGGATAGTGATGGGAATGGCGTGTGTGGAGACTGAACCACAAAGGCAAAAAAAGGGTTTTAATCCTCTTCCTCTATCTGCAATAGGTGTAGCAATAGCCATATTTGCTTTCTTTCTCAGCTTTTCTCAGCATCCACTTGTCTCTTTGACAATACTCTTAGCTGGAATGGCTATTCCAGCCTCAAGACTTCCTCAAGCCTCTCAACCTTCTTCTAAAAGATATATCAGTCTGGGAATTTTGCTCTTAGCCACAGCTCTTCTCTTTTTAGCAAGCCTGAGACCATTCATAGCTGATCTGCATTATAAGATAGGAACAAAGGAGACGGAGAGGAATAAAAAGATAGCTGAATATGAGAAGGCTGTCCAGCTTAACCCTACGATTGATTGGTATCAAGGAGAGCTGGCCAGAGATCTCCTTGAAGAGGCAAAAGGAAAAAGGGAACCAGCCTATTTAGATGAGGTAATAAAGAGGATAGAAAAGGTAATAAAGGCATTTCCTCAGGATGCCAATAATCATAATACTCTGGGTCTGGCGTATGACTTTAAGCATGAGCTAACAGGAGAGAATACAAAAGAAAAGGTAGTGGAAAGCTATAAAAAGGCGATTGAATGGAATCCCTTCTATGTTGGGGCATACAATAACATTGGCGTCATTTATGGAAGGGAGGCAAACTATGAGGAGGCAGAAAAATACTTTACTGAAGCTCTAAAGATTGAGCCAGAAAACGGTATCTCCTTAGACAACCTCCATAAGATTTCAGAAGCCTATCTCTTTTATAAAAAGACAGATGGGGCAAAAAGGGTTTTGACAAATATTGCCGAGTTTTCGCCAAAATATCCGAGGATAATGGAGATATACACTTCACTTGGGACAGCTTACAGGGATGAAGGAAGGATGGATAAGGTAAAAGAGATATGCCTCTTAATGATACGGGTTGACTCAATGAATGTTGTTGCCCACAGAAACCTGGGCTCTCTATATTTTCAGGAAAAAGATTATAAGAAAGCAAAAAAGGAGTTTGAATCTGTATTGAAGATTCAACCCGATGATGCTTACTCTATTAATCTTTTGAAGCTATGTAAGTAACCTGTTCCCTTTTATTGACATATCGCTATAGCCTCTGCTCTACCGTCTGTATGGGAGATGGAGACCAGGATGTGCGAGATACCCTTTTCTCTAACTATCCTCTCTGCCTTATTATTCAATCTAACCTCAGGTGGGCCAAAGGAGGAGAGTATCTCTATGTCCGTAAGACTGAAAATGGGCCAGCCTATCCCAATTGCCTTAATTACCGCTTCCTTTGCGGCAAATCTACCAGCCAGATGCTGATATGGCAAAACCTTCTCTTGGCAATATGCAATCTCAGCCTTGGTGAAGATACGCAGTAAGAATCGGTCTTGCCACCTCTGGGTTGCCTTTTTTATCCTCTCTATCTGAACAGCATCAATCCCGATTCCATAAATCATTTGAGCATATCCACCAGTCTATCTATGGAAACAAACTCCTTTTTCTTTGTTCTTCTTTCACAAAGCTCTATACTCTCTCTGTTGGTCTTCTTTCCAATAATTATCTGCCAGGGAATGCCTATTAAGTCTGCATCAGCAAACTTTTTTCCTGGGCTCTCTATGCGGTCGTCATAAAGAACCTTTATTCCTTCTGCTGCCAAGATAGAATAAAGTTCATCAGAAAGTTTGGTAAGCGTTTCATCTTGTGGGTTTATGTTGATAAGAATAGCATCAAAAGGTGATAGGGCTTTGGGCCAGATGATGCCTCTGGTATCGTAGTTCTGCTCAATAATTGCCGCCACTATCCTTGAAACACCAATCCCATAGCACCCCATAATAATAAAATGCTCTTTGCCTTCTTCATCTAAGAAGACGAGGTTCATCGCCTCACTATACTTTGTTCCCAGCTTAAAGGTATGGCCAAGCTCTATGCCTCTCTTGGCTTCCAATCTTCCTTCACACCTTGGGCAAGGGTCATTGTTTTTTGCCATCTTTATATCAGCAAAGGCCTCTGGCTCAAAATCCCTTCCACAGGATACACCTGTAATATGGGTATCTATCTTATTTCCACCAACAACAAGCCCCTTTCTTCCTCTAATTGAGTTGTCAGCAATCATCCTTAGCTTCAGCCCTATTGGACCAGAAAAGCCAACAGGCACACCTGTAACTTCGCCGATTATCTCTTTTTTTGCCAATTTAAGCTCTTTGCACCCTAAAACTTTCTTGAGTTTTTTTTCGGCTAACTCATCTGTGCCTAAAATGATTGCGGCTACAAATTCTTCATCTGCCTTATAAATCAAGGTCTTTATCAACTTTTCTGGGTCTTGTTTTAAGAATTTTGCCACATCATTTACGCTTGTAAGGGCTGGGGTATGAACCTCTTTTGGCTCTACATCCTCTTCATCTGCCATCTCCCTTATTCCAATCTCACACCTTCCTATCTCACATCTATCGGGGCTGGCCGAGTATCCACATTTTGGACAGAGAAAGACTGTATCTTCTCCACTTTCAGAAAGGGCTATAAATTCGTGGGAAAAACTGCCTCCAATAAGCCCAGCTTCTGCCTCAACTATAATATAGGAAAAGCCACATCTATCAAATATTTTACAGTATGCCTCAAAGAATTTTTTGTATGCTCTTTCAGCACACTCCTCTGTAGCGTGAAAGGAATAGGCATCCTTCATTAAAAACTCCCTTCCCCTGACTATTCCAGCTCTGGGTCTTGGCTCATCCCTAAACTTTGTCTGAATCTGATAGAAAGCCAAAGGAAGTTTCTTGTAAGACCTCACCCTTCCTCTGACAATATCACAGATTATCTCCTCGTGGGTTGGAGAAAGGGCAAACTCCGCCCCTTTTCTATCCTTCACCCTGAACATATCATCCCCATATTCTGTCCATCTTCCTGTCTCTTTCCATAGAGAAGAAGGGGTGAGTGTTGGAAGGAGGAGCTCAATCGCCCCAATCCTTTCCATCTCTTCTTTCACAATACTTTCTACTTTACGCAAACAAGAAAGCCCAAATGGCAGGAAGGAGTAGATGCCAGAAGAGGTCTTGTCTATAAGCCCGGCTTTTAGCATCAGTTTATGAGAAATGGTCTCAGACTCTTTCGGGTCTGATATTAGGGTGGGAAGAAAGTATTTTGTGAGTCTCATACGAGTCTTATTAACTATAAAATCTGTTCTGCATCAGCTTATGAGAAATGGTATCAGCTTCTTTCGGGTCACTGATTAAGGTAGGAAGAAAGTATTCTGTGAGTTTCATAAAATAGTTGTCATCCCCTATTTTTCTATCATATGGGAATAAAAACTTTAGACATTTTTTCTTTAGGGTGATTAAAATTAGCTAATTGGCATCATATGGTGCGGAAAATGGGCATTTAATGTTTGGTTGGGATCCCTGCATTCCTTTACTTAATGCTCCACCAAATAATGCACTTAAAACTTCCTCAAATGGTTTTGCAGGCTTTGGAATATCTATTTGCACAGGTTTATTATAATTCTTAAATTGAGTTTGAATGGTAAGTTTCCCTTCAGATTTTGTTTTTTCTGTCTCTTTTATTGCAGAACTGAAAAGGAGTTTATATAGTAGAAAATCCTCTTTCCCTATCCATATTTCACCTTTGACTGATTCTATTGCTTCATTATCAAAGCTTGCTGTCAATGATCCTTTAAGCTCTTTTTCATTTAGGGATTCGTTTGGAAATAGTATTTTGCTTATTTCAATAAATAGTTGGATAACCTCCTCTTTGTTAATTGAGAGTTTATAGTGATGTGTATCTACTCCTTCAATTTTTTCATCTTGGAGCTCTTTTGTAATCTTAAAAATTTTAGCTTTTGCGATAGCTTCTTTTATCTCTTTTTTTTGTTCAGGGGATATTTTTTGTTCTTTTTGAACCTCTTTAGAATATTTCTCTTTTTTTATCGCCTTAAAATCGCTCTTTATCCATTGACCTTTCAAAAAACTTGTATCAAATCCTAAATCATCAGGAAGGTCATCTAATTTTAGGTAACCAATTTTATCAATAACTCTAACCTCCAATGTAAATCTTTTCGGCGAAAGGTTTGTATTTATACCAATTTTAAATTGCATTTTTGGATTATTTGGGTTCTGTATGTCAGAAGATCCATTAAAATCTATGGAGAATTTTCCTTTTCGTTTTGTTGGAGAGGGTTGTTTGATTTGAGAGGAGTTCCCTTTCCCACCCAATGGAAAAGGCATGGCAAGATTATCAATCTCCCCTTCTGCTTCAATTTGGCCAGAATATTCTAAAGACTTCACCTCAGCCATCCTTTCAATCATTTTTTGGATGACCCTTTCTGAGGAAAGTCTTTCTGGGGATTGGTCTTGAGATTGGAAATAATGAAAATAGCCCCCTATAACACCGCCAGTAACCAAGGCACCGAGTATTGCCGAAACAATTAAAACCAATATTTCTTTCTTGTTTGGCATTTTAAGGTTTGTATTTGTAATACACCCAAGCAATGAGTTAACTACAAAGTCTGCTCTTGAGATTTTCTATTGCTTTCTGGGTGAAGACAAGCTCTTTGTGGGAAAGGACATAGTAGGCACATAGATTCTCAGGCTCTGTAGAATGCAAGTTTGGAATATTGCGAGAGCTTAGGATAAACTCTTTCGTTCTATCTTCTAAGACAAAAAGTGGTTTGTAAAGACCGAGTTTTAAGAGTATCTGGGCCACATTTTTTGTCTTTATAGAGGTGATATTTATTGAATTAAGAACTATTATTTTTCCTTCCTTTGCCTTTTGAGAGAGGGATGAGATTAAGGCATTATTTTTAACTTTCTTTGAAAGGTCTATTCTATAATCCCTGGGCCTAGGACCAAAAACCACACCACCACCTCTCCATACAGGTGTTCTTTTGCTACCAACCCTTGCCCTGCCAGTTCCTTTTTGACGCCAGGGTTTTTTTCCAGACCCAGCCACCTCTCCCCTTGTTTTTGCTTGTGCTGTTCCTAATCTTTGGTTAGCAAGATATGCCTTGCTTGCCTCATAGATAGTGTTTTCGTTTGGAGATAGACCAAAGATGCCATCAGGAAGCTCAAAATCAGAAACCTTTTTTCCTTTAATATTTAATAAGTTTGCATTCATTGCTTTTGCTACTGTCCAGATGTGCAACAAAGGAGAAAAGGAGAAGTTGGGGAAACGGAGAAAAATTAGAACGCAGATTTTCAGGATTTTTTAGGATTAACGCAGATTCTTCTTTAATCTTTATCTTGTCTATCCGCGTTAATCTAAAGTCCTATTTTAGAAACTTTCTCCTATTCTCCCTTTTCTCCATCTCTCCTTATCTTACACATTTAGCCTGATTTCTGAATTATTACCAATCCCTTTTCTGGGCCAGGAATCGCTCCTTCTATAAAGAGCAGACCCCTATTTTTATCAATTTTCACCACCCTAAGATTTTTGACACTCACCCTTTTCCCGCCCATTCTACCAGGCATTCCTGTATTCTTCCATACCCTTGATGGGTCAGAGGATTGACCGATAGAACCGACAACCTTTCCAGACATAGAACCGTGTGAGGCGGGCCCTCCAGAAAAGTTGTGCCTTTTTACAACACCAGTAAAACCCTTTCCCTTTGAGGTTGCCGAGACCTTTACTCGTTCCTGTTCAGAAAATATATCAACCTCCAATTTCTGTCCTACCTCATAAGAAGAGGTGTCATTTATTCTGAACTCACGAAGGTATTTTTTGGGAGCAATGGACTGTTTCTTGAAGTATCCGGAAAGGGGCATATTGGCTTTTCTTTTCTCCTCATATCCTAACTGAAGAGCAGAGTATCCATTCTTTTCCTCTGTCCTTTTATTTACAACAATTGCAGGCTCACTCCTCACAATGGTCACAGGAATAACCCTTCCACCCTCTATGAATATTTGACTCATCCCAAGTTTTCTTCCTAAAATTCCTATAGCCATATTTAACTCCTCAGCTTTGGCAAAAATCCAAATTCCAAAGCTCAAAAAAGACAGGTTATTTCAAATTTAGCATTGCAAATTTATCATTCAAATTTGAAATGATAAATGCTAAATTTGCAATTTGCAATGATATTTAGCTCTTTATCTCCACATCTACCCCTGCTGGAAGGTTCAGGTCCATAAGGGCAGAGACTGTTTCCACAGTAGGCTCTAAAATATCAAGGAGCCTCTTGTGAACCCGTATCTCAAACTGCTCCCTTGACTTCTTGTCTATATTTGAAGCACGCAATACGGTATATCTGGCAATTCTTGTAGGAATGGGAATTGGCCCTATACACCTTCCACCTGTCCTCTTTGCCGTCTCCGTAATCTCCTTTATAGACTGGTCAATGATTTTGTGGTCGTATCCTTTAAGTTTTATTCTTATTCTCTCGCTTCCTACCATTTTACTCTATAATCTGGGTGATAACCCCAGCTCCAACTGTATGCCCACCCTCTCTGATGGCAAATCTCAGTTTTTCTGTCATAGCTATGGGCATTATCAGCTCTGCATCCATATTGATGTTATCCCCTGGCATAACCATTTCT
>JAZDOR010000003.1:0-5322 GCA_043798435.1 bacterium | reverse complement strand
CGGTAGTGTAAGAAAAGGTGAGGAGATAAGGAGATATAGGGATTAGGGAGATGTGGGGATAATATAAGTATCTCCATCCCCTTAAAAATAAATAATCTCCATATCGGGAATTATCTTCTTATCCCCCTTCTTACACTCTTTAATAGATAGGCTGAACGCTTATGAAAAAGAATAAAACGATGAAGAGATTAGTAATGTTATTGGTATCAGGAATGATAGCAGGTGGATGGGGCAATGATGCTGGAGAGAAGTCTGCGGCATTCTTGAAATTAGGTCAAGGTGCAAGGGCAAATGGAATGGCTGGTGCATACTGTGCTATAGTCGATGAAGCTTCCGCTTGTTATTGGAATCCAGCAGGTCTTGTTCAACTAAACCAGAATGAGGCTCTGTTTATGTATCTTCGTCCTATGACTGAGGTTGATGGCTTAGCTTATTCCAGTATAAATATGGCATTGTCTTCTGTGAATGAAGCCTATGGGGTAAGCCTGGTCTATCTTGGGTATGGCAATGAGAAGGGGTATGACAACGCAGCTAATCCCACAGATGACTGGTCTGCCTCAGATATGGCCATATCCTGTTCTTATGCCAGGAGGATAAACCAGAGGCTATCAATGGGAGTAAGCCTGAAGGCTATCCAACTGAGGATTGATGATAAGGGTGCTCAATCAATCTGTCTTGATGCAGGGCTTCTTTGTAAAGACTATCGTCCTAACCTGAACCTTGCTGCTGTCATGACTAACCTTGGCACAAAACCAAAGTCTGAAAAAGAAGGGGACCCATTGCCTCTATCCTTGAGGCTTGGTGGTGCATACAAGAAGAACCTGAAATTCCCTGCACTCATCAGCCTTGATACCAACCTCTCCCCATTCTACATCGCCCTTGGTGTAGAATCACAAATCTCCCCAATTTTCTTAGTGAGAGCAGGCTATGCCTCAGGCCCTGCAGACGAAGGCTCTGGGCTAACAGCAGGTTTTGGCATATCTCAGCCAACCTTTGGTATTGACTATGCCATCAGACCCTATGGAGAGCTTGGTCTATCCCACTACATCTCCCTATCTTCTAAGTTTTAAGTAAATAATTTTTTATTGCTTAAACTGCTTCTCCTGAAGTAAACTTTTATTTTTATAAATAGGAGGAAAAAATGAAAAAGATACTTTTTGTGGAGCCAATGGGGACATCTTCTAATGTATTCAGTAAGTATATGAGGATTCCGCTTCTGGGCCCTGTCATCCTTGGCACAATAGCCAAAGAGGCAGGCTTTGATGTAGCGATCATCAACGAGAATATTATTGACAGACGGATACAGGCTAATGAGCTTCTTGGTGTTGATATACTCTGCCTGAGCTGTATAACCGCTACAGTGGATAGGGGAAAGGAGATAGCCAGGGAGTATAAAGCCTTAAGAAGGGCTCATGGTTTAGAGGCAAAGACGATAATCGGTGGCATCCACGCCAGTATGCTTCCAGATGATGTAACTCCATATTTTGATCAGGTTGTGGTTGGAGAGGCAGAGGGCAACATTTTGGATGTTCTTTCAGGAAAGGTCAAGGATAAAATAGTTTATTGCACCAGGCCCGAGGATTTGGATAGCCTGCCCATACCTGATTTTTCCCTGATAAAAGCCTCTGAGAGGATATCAAACATTCCAGTAATGACCTCAAGGGGCTGTCCTCATCATTGCAACTTCTGTTCAGTTACAGCGATGTTTGGGAAAAAGTATAGGTCGCAAAGCCCGGATAGGGTTTTGAGAGAGGTGTCAAGGTATAAAAAAGGGACGATATTCTTTATTGATGACAACTTCACCGCCAATATCAAGAGGTCAAACGAGATCTTTGATGGGCTGATCAGCTCAGGGTTTAATAGACCATGGACAGCCCAGGTAAGAACCGAGATAACAAAAAAACCAGAGTTTGTGAAAAAAATGAAGCAAGCAGGATGTAATACTGTCTATGTCGGCTTTGAGTCTGTCAACCCGGAGACCTTGAAAGATATGAAAAAAGGGCAGGATGTAGAGGATATAAAGCGGTCTATAGCCACTTTTGCCAAACAGAGTATCCTGGTGCATGGAATGTTCGTTCTGGGAGGCGAGTCTGATACAAAGGATGTCTTTAAGATGACCCAGGACTTTTGCAGGAAGACAGGCTTAGACTATGTTCAATACGGTGTTCTAACCCCAATTCCAGGAAGCGAGTTTTATACTCAGATAGAAAAGGAAGGAAGGTTTCTCCATAAAAACTGGAGCCTCTATGATGGCTTGCATACAGTCTTTTCTCCAAAGAATATGGGTGCGGATGAGCTTCAGAGGGGGATGATAGAGTGCTTTTCTGATTTCTATTCCTATACCAATGCTGTAAATGCTGGCTTAAACCTTGTCTTTGATACTATCAAATCCTCTCTTTGCTCCCTATACCGAAAGGCATACTTTCCCTCCTTGCTTCCATTCATTATGAAGTTTGCCGGAAAAGGGATTATCAAAAGATGGCTTTCGGAGAACAGGTCTTATCTCTCCTATCTCAAAGGGATAGGAAGATGAAGAAATATGCAAGCGTTCAGCTATCAGCAGTCAGCTTTTACAAGGCATTACGATATAAAAGCATCCAAGGCGTAAATATAGGAACGCTTCATTTGTCTTGATTTTATGGTCTTTGCTGACTGTTGTTAGCTGACGGCTGAACGCTTACAGAAATATGTATCCAAATCTTGATGAATATAATCGCCTTTCTGAAGGAGGAGGCCTTGTCCCTGTATATAAAGAGATACTCGCTGACCTTGAGACCCCCATCTCTATCTTCTGGAAGACAAAGACAACCTATTCCTTCCTTTTAGAGAGCGCCCTTTCTATAGAGAAGATAGGCAGGTATTCCTTTATCGGTGTATCCCCATCAATAATCTTCAGGGCTTACTTTGATAGGGTTGAGATTATAAAAAACGGAAAGACAAAAAGGCTTAAAGTGGGGAAAGACCCTCTCTCCCATCTTATCACTATTCTTAATGGCTTAAAACCTGTTAGTCTTTCCCAGCTTCCAATATTCTGTGGTGGTGCTGTCGGTTATATTGGCTATGACTACATCCGCTATATAGAGCACCTTCCTCCCAAAACACCAGAAGATTTAGAGATTCCCATATCAATCTTTGTTATCCCTGAGAACATAATCATCTTTGACCATCAAAAGGCGATAATAAAGATTGTGGCTACTATTCCAAAGGCATCATACCAGAAGGCTTGTGAGTCAATAGAGTTAATAGAAGAAAAGCTTTCAAAACCCCTTGGGCAGGAAATCTATCAATCACCAATAATAGCGCCATCTAAGCCAATATTTGAGTTTCCTAAGGAGGGCTATAAAAAGGCTGTCTCTCTGGCAAAGGAATATATAAAGGCAGGAGATATCTTTCAGGTTGTTCCATCCCAGAGGATACGGAGAAAAACAAAGGCTTCCTCTATATCCATCTATCGGGCCCTCAGGCACATAAACCCATCCCCATATATGTATCTCCTTGACTTTGATGAGCTTTCTTTGATAGGCTCATCCCCTGAGCTATTAGTGAGAGTAGAGGGAGGCTTCGCAGAGACAAGACCTCTTGCTGGCACAAGGAGAAGGGGAAGAAATGAAGCTGAGGATACAAGGCTTGAAGAAGAGCTTCTCTCTGATGAAAAGGAGAGGGCAGAGCATATAATGTTGGTTGACCTTGGAAGGAATGACCTTGGTCGGGTATGTGAATTCGGAAGCATCACTCTACCTGAGTTTATGACTATAGAAAGATATTCCCATGTGATGCACATTATGACCTCTGTAAAAGGCAGGGTGAGGGAAGGCATATTACCATTAGATGTCCTTAAAGCCTGTTTTCCTGCAGGCACACTAAGTGGCGCACCAAAGGTAAGGGCTTGTGAAATTATAGATGAGCTTGAACCAGTGAGAAGAGGAGTCTATGCTGGATGTGTTGGCTATTTTTCCTTCAGTGGCAATATGGATACTTGTATTACCATAAGGACAATCCTTCTTCATCAAGGCACAGCCTATATTCAGGCAGGGGCAGGAATTGTGGCAGATTCAGACCCTGAGATGGAATACAAAGAGAGCCTGAACAAAGCCAAAGCTATGCTTTCGGCCATTGACTTAGCTGAAGGGGGCTTAAAATGGTCTTAAACAGTAAAAAGGTAATTGACAAAACGCATAATAGATGTATAATATAAGTATCCTTTTAGGAGGTAATCAACATGCAGAAAAGTAGAATGAATATCACCATGGACAAAGACTTAATAGACTATGCCAAAATTTATGCAGAATATCAGCGAACATCTGTCTCTGAAATTTTTGCCCAGTTTATTCTAAACTTAAAACGCACCAAAGAGAATGAGCCAACCGAGATAATTCTTGCGGACACAGATTTTACTGAAAGCCTTTTGCAAACTATTTCAAGAATTAAGTCTGGCAATGTCCAATGGTCTAAATATAAAGAGGTTTTCTGATGGAAATTCTCTTTGCTGATTCCTTTGTAGAATCCCTAAAAAGGTACAGTTCCATAAAAAAGGCAATCAAAAAGAAAGTGGACATGATTATAGAAAATCCTATTGCTTTGGGTGAACCATTAAAAGGCAACCTTAGAGGATACCTAAGCTCACCAGTTCGAAAGAATTTTCTTATTATCTATCTATATTGTAAAGCATGCCGAAGAAGAGGAGATGAGAAAATAGTCCTCTGCAATGACTGCAATATATCTCAAGATAATACCATTAAGTTCATTGATTTGGGTCCTCATGATCAGGCGTATAAAAAGTAGCTGTTGCTGAAATTTTTTACTTGGGTATAGGTTCACCCCGTTAGAGAACTCAAATCCTCTCGATAAACTCTTATTCCATAATTCTCTAACGGGGTTCATTTTTATTGACAATGAAAAGGCTTTTAGGTAGAATTACAGCATTACATAAAAGAGGAATTATCACAAATTAAAAAGGCAAATGGGCAGAAAAATGAAGATTAGGAAGAGAGTACGGTCAAAGAAGGTGGAAATAAAGGAACCCGTTCCCTTTTCTCCCTAAGACACACCTTTGGCACTTATGCCTATCAATATAAAAGAGACATCAAGACAACACAGTCTCTATTGGGACATTCAAGTATATCATCAACGATGATATATACGCATTTGACCGATAAGATGGGGGAGGAGATGGTCAATAATTTCCCATATTTCGCACCCTACAATAGGGATTAGCTAAACTTTTTGAACTTTTGAAAAAATACTTAAGGTTTATACATAATATGCCGATATATAATATGTATGCAACCTATTTCTGAAGATAAGATCAAATACTTCGCAAGA
>JAZDOR010000222.1:0-4490 GCA_043798435.1 bacterium | reverse complement strand
AAAAATAAAAAATCAAATATTTAGACACTGATAGACACAGATGAACACAGATAATTTTTACATTTTATCAGTGAAAATCAGTGTAATCTGTGTCAAAAAAACTTTATTTATTTTTTGCCATCCCAATTTACTTGAGTATATAATAGTCTTGTTGCGAAATAAGATATTCAACTAAACCGTATATTTATCCTCTTGGTTTTTGTAGCATTTTGGATGAATACCTTTCTTTCCCATATTACCGTAGTGTCCTTTCAAAATTGAATCCAGCAGGTACAGACGCTTAAGTTTGTCAAATTTTTCTTGCAAAAGGTGGTTGAATCTTGTTAAAATTCTTGCCAGCAGTTAGCTAACAAAAGCAACTGATTGTTAAGGAGGAGATGATGATTAAAATATTAAAAAGCGGTCTGGTCAAAAAAGGGGTGTTAAACGCTTTCTTTTTTTTGCTTGCCTCGCCTATCTTTGCGAGTGAGGCAGCCTTAGAGATGCCGATACTAACCACCAATCAATACAATCTATTGATGGGTGGTTTTCTTGTTTGTCTTTTGGGCATGGGTTTTGGTCTTTATGAATACCTCAAGGTGAAGGCTATCCCTGCCCATAAATCAATGCTGGATATATCAAATATTATCTACCAGACCTGCAAGACATATTTGATCCAGCAGGGCAAATTATTAATCTGCCTTGAAATATTCATTGCCGTCTGTATCACCTATTACTTTGGTGTTTTGCAAAATATGACTCTTGATGGGGTCTTGCTCATCCTGGCCTGGTCAGTGATCGGGATACTTGGTTCTTATGGTGTGGCCTGGTTTGGCATAAGAATGAATACCCTGGCAAACAGCAGAATGGCATTTGCCTCTTTAGAAAATAAACCCATAAAATTAGTGGATATTCCGCTAAAATCCGGGATGAGCATCGGGCTTGGCTTAGTCTGCGTAGAGCTGATGATGATGCTTGTAATTCTACTCTTTATTCCCCGTCAATATGCTGGAGCCTGCTTTATCGGCTTTGCCATTGGTGAGTCTCTTGGAGCCGCAGCCTTGCGTATGTGTGGCGGTATCTTCACCAAGATTGCGGATATTGGCTCAGATTTAATGAAAATAGTCTTTAATATCAAAGAGGATGACCCGAGAAACCCCGGAGTTATCGCTGACTGCACCGGTGATAATGCTGGAGATAGTGTCGGTCCTACAGCGGATGGGTTTGAGACCTATGGAGTTACCGGTGTAGCCTTAATCAGCTTCATTGTCCTGGGCGTCTTTTCTGATTATCAGGCCGAGCTTATAACCTGGATATTTCTTATGCGCATCTTGATGATACTGACCTCTATAAGTGCCTACTTTATTAATAAGGTATTGGTTGAGGTTGTAAATAAAGGCAAAGAGAAGATTCATTTTGAAAATTGCCTCACCTCCTTAGTCTGGATAACCTCCATACTCTCTATCATTGTCACCTTCATCGTGAGCTACTGGCAACTTTCCTCGTATCCTGATAACCTGTGGTTCAAACTTTCGGTGATAATAAGCTGTGGAACATTGGCGGCTGCAATCATCCCTGAATTAGTAAAGGTGTTTACCAGTTCTAAATCAAAACATTGTCAGGAGGTGGTTACAGCAGCCAGAGAAGGCGGTCCTTCCCTTGGCATCCTCTCTGGTTTTGTCGCTGGTAATTTTAGTGCTTTCTGGATAGGGATGGCTATCTTTGGTCTGATGTCTATTGCTTATTATACCAGCACCTTCGGCTTAGATAGATTTATGGATTATTCCTCTATCTTCGCCTTTGGTTTAGTAGCCTTTGGTTTCTTAGGAATGGGGCCTGTAACTATTGCCGTTGACAGCTATGGCCCTGTTACGGATAATGCCCAGTCAATCTATGAGCTTTCCCTGATTGAATCCCTTCCCAATATCTCTTCGGAGATTAAAAAGGATTTCGGGTTTGAGCCTAATTTTGACACAGCCAAGCATTATCTGGAAGAGAATGATAGCTGTGGCAACACCTTTAAGGCAACGGCAAAACCTGTCTTGATTGGCACTGCGGTTGTCGGTGCGACCACGATGATCTTCGCTTTAATCCTGCTTTTGAAAAAAACATTAGGGGTTGAACCTGAGTCCATCCTGAACCTACTGAATCCTTATACCTTGTTGGGTTTCTTATGTGGTGGATCGGTTATCTACTGGTTCACAGGAGCTTCTATGCAGGCTGTAACTACAGGTGCCTATCGTGCCGTAGCCTACATAAAAAAGAATATAAAATTAGATGACAAAGCGACCCTTACCGCCTCCACGGAGAGCTCCAAAGAGGTGGTTAAGATCTGCACCCAATATGCCCAGGCAGGGATGTTCAATATCTTTGTGGCTATCTTCTCTTTTACTTTAGCCTTTGCTTTACTGTCCAGTCCTGTAAAATCAAATGATCCATGTGCCTTCTTCATCAGTTATCTGATTGCTATTGCGGTCTTTGGTCTATTTCAGGCAATCTTTATGGCTAATGCCGGGGGTTGCTGGGATAATGCCAAAAAGGTAGTAGAGGTTGACTTAAAAGAGAAAGGCACACCCCTGCATACAGCTTGTGTTATTGGAGATACAGTGGGAGATCCCTTTAAGGACACCTCATCTGTAGCCTTGAATCCCATCATTAAATTTACGACCCTTTTCGGGCTTTTGGCTATGGAAATAGCTATTGCTGAAGGTATGCGGGAATATGCCAATCCTGTGGGAGTTGTTTTCTTAGTTATAGCCCTTGTCTTCGTTTATAGGTCATTTTATTCCATGCGAATTCCGAAGGAATAAATAGGAGATAGATATGCCTACAACAATAGAGACAAGAAAGGGATTGGAAAGAGTGTTCACCGAACCACAAGCAAGGGTTCTTACAGATGCGATAGCTTCCTCTTATGAGAAGGTTGTAAAAACGAGCGATTTTAATGAGCTTAAGGGAATTGTAACAGAGCTTGCACAGGCACAGAAGAAGACAGAGATAGAGATACAAAAACTTACTGAAGGATTACGACAGACAAGAGAGGAACTTATTCAGAAGATTGGTCAGACGGAAGATAAACTTGGTGGTTTATCAAATAAACTTGATCTCACAAGAGAAGAGCTTGGTGGTTTATCAAATAAAGTTGATCTCACAAGAGAAGAGCTTGGTGGTTTATCAAGAAGTGTATCTTATGCCTTTGAGAATGAAGCCTACCGTATGATATCTGGAGTATTAAAAGACCGCTATGGAATCAATCTAACTGATAAGATGATTAGAACTGAAATAGGTGGTAAGGAGATAAACATATTGGGTAGAGCAAAAAGAAACGGTAAGGATGTGGTCATAGTAGGAGAGGCAAAGTTAAGACTGGATGAAAGGCGAAAAAAACCAGATATATTTGAGGAATTGGAAGAGAAGGTCTTAGCAGTAAAGGAAGAATACAAGGAAGAGATAGTAAGGGTATTGGTTACCCATTATGCTACAAAGGGGTTTATGGCCGAGGCAGAACAAAAGGAAGTAATCGTAATTCAAAGCTTTGAGTGGTAAAAAAATCTTGAGAAAAGATTTTTTTGACAAAACAAAATAGGGTTTGGTATAATAATTAAGATGAAAATTAACTTTAATTCCATCAAAGTTGCTGGCAAAGTTCTGGGGGGGTAAGAACTCTAAGTATTTTAAGGAATCTTTATTATAAATATAGTAGAGCAGGTCAAAATTGGCCTGCTTATTTTTTGTTTAAATATTTTTTGCCAGAGCAAAAAATATAAATTTAGGAGGTGCTTAGAATGAAAAGGATGGTGTTTGTGGGATTGGTTTTGGGGATGGTTTTGGGAATGTTAGTAGAAGCTGAGGGTAGCGTGCCTCATCTGATGAACTATCAGGGCAGGCTTACTAATGCAAGTGGTGCAGCTGTCTCTGATGGAAATTATACTATTCAAATGAGTATCTATGGGTCTGCTACAAGTGGGAGTGCAATCTGGCAGGAGACCCAGACCATCCCCATAAAGGATGGCATCTTTAATTTGGTGATAGGAAGCAACACAACAGGTGGTATACCCTTATCCTTTGATAAAGACTATTGGCTGGGAACAAAGGTTGAAACAGACCCTGAAATGACCCCAAGACAACAATTAGTCTCTGGTGCTTACAGCTTCAGGGCAGATCAAGCAGGCACAGCTACCTATGCCTTGACAGCAGGCACAGGTACGCAAGGTCCACAAGGAACTATAGGAGCAACAGGTCAACAGGGAACTATAGGAGCAACAGGTCAACAAGGAACTATAGGAGAAACAGGTCAACAAGGAACTATAGGAGAAACTGGAGCAACAGGTCAACAAGGAACTATAGGAGAAACTGGAGCAACAGGTCAACAAGGAACTATAGGAGCAACAGGTCAACAAGGAACTATAGGAGAAACTGGAGCAACAGGTCCACAAGGAACTATAGGTGTAACTGGAGCAACAGGTCAACAGGGAACTATAGGAGAAACTGGAGCAACAGGTCAACAGGGA
>JAZDOR010000220.1:0-10814 GCA_043798435.1 bacterium | reverse complement strand
ATTCATTGCAAAATGCAAAATTAGCAATTAGCATTTTACAATGATAATTTTGCATTGATAATTGATAATTTTACATTGAATTCTCTGTGTCTCCGTGTCTCTGTGGTTAGTCTTTACTTCAGATGAGTAAAGTGTTACGACCAATAAAATAAAGGTAGTAGAATAAGGTTGCTTCTTTTTGCAACATCTTGCTATAATCTGAAATGATAGCTAAGGTATTATGAAGACTAATATGCGATATATAGTTGGCATTAGTGGTGCAAGTGGTGTGATTTATGGAAAGAGGTTAGTTGAATTATTGACTGAAGAGAATGAGGTTTTTTTATTGGTAACAGACACAGCAAGGGAAATATTCAAGCAAGAACTGGATATTGACGCCGATGATTACTTTGCCAATAGAAAGAATATCCATTGCTTAGACTACCATAATCTGAATGCTTCAATCGCCAGTGGCACATTTGGGACAGATGGAATGGTAGTTATACCTTGTAGTATGGGCACTCTATCTGCTATAGCCACAGGTGCTTCAGACAATCTCCTTGAAAGAGCCGCAGATGTTGCTTTGAAGGAGAGAAGAAAGCTCATCCTTGTTCCCCGCGAAACCCCGCTTTCTGAGATTCACCTGAATAATATGCTCACCCTGAGAAGAATGGGAGCAGACATCCTTCCAGCCATGCCCTATTTTTATAACAAGCCTCAGAGCATAGCTGACCTGGTTGACAGCTTGGTCAAGAGGGTTCTACAGGTCTTGGGATTGCAATCAGAGCATAGCTGACCTGGTTGATAGCTTAGTCAAGAGGGTTCTGCAGGTCTTAAGAAGATGAAGAAGATTTTGGTTTTTCTGGTGATTGGGATTTGGTCTTTGGGTTATGGAAATGAGGTGTATAACCCTATGGGAGGCTTTGTAGTAACCTATACCACCATTCAGGAAGCTGTAGATGCAGCAAATCCTGGGGATACGATATATGTTGCGAGGGGAAATTATAAAATAAACCCGTTCCAATTTATACAATTTACGTAACACTTTACTCATCTGAAGAAAAGATTAACCGCAGAGGTCGCAGAGGGCACAGAGAAATAAAATATCTACTTTGAATTTAACCTTATCCATAATTATCTCAGCGAACTCTAAAGTTCTCTGCGGTGAATAATTCCCTTTTACTTCACTTGGGTAAATAGTTACAAGAAAAGAAGATTTTTATAGGGATGACCAAAGAACAAGTATTGGCAAGTTGGGGGAAACCAGAAGATATAAATCGTTCTGTAGGAAGGTGGGGAGTTCACGAACAATGGATTTATGACAGTACATATTTGTATTTTGAAAATGGCATACTAACAAGTTTTCAGGATTAAGGATTCCTTATGTGGTTATGGGAGGTCATTCTCTAAACTGACCAATGCAAGATAAGAATCTACAACATCGCAGGCGAACTCATCTTTGAACAAGAATTCACCAACACTCATGGCAAGGCAGAATGGAACCTGAAGAACCGCTCAGAAAAGGATGTCGCCTCTGGTGTCTATATCTACCTTATCACCAACAATCAGAGGCAAAAGGCGGTAGGTAAAATTGGAATAATTAAATAATGGAAAAGGCGTTTAAGGTTATAAGTGAAATGTCCAAAGAAGGCATACTTACTGATTATGCCATCTGTGGTGCAGTCGCAACAATATATTATACCGAACCCTTTGATACTTATGATGTTGATATATTTTTTATCCCTTCTGAGAAGGAGAAAATAATTATATTAACGCCATTTTATGACTGGTTATTAAAAGAAAAAAAATATAAAGCCCACAAGGAATACATTCTTATAGGAACAACACCTGTTCAATTTGTTCCTACGGCTAGTGAATTAGAAAAAGAGGCTGTTAAAAATGCTGTTGAGGTAGTTTATAAGGAGATAAAATTGAAAATTTTAAGGCCGGAGTATCTAATAGCGATATTTTTGAAGGTTTATAGATTAAAAGATAAGCTAAAAATAAAAAAACTTCTTGATGAGACTGAAATAAATAAAAATCTTCTGATGGAAATTTTAATGAAGTATGACTTAAAAGAAAAATTCCAGGATTTTATGGAGAAATACTATGGATAATCTAATTGCAAAAAATGAAGAAGAGGTAAGGGAATACAGAGAGAAAATTCTTAAAACAAAAGAAGAATATCGCCAGAGGATGGCAAAATTACCCTTTGAAAAAAAGATAGAAATTCTTAATAAATTAAAGAGAAGAGCAAAATTCCTGAAAAAATTTAAGTAGTTACTTTTTTTCATCACCAACAACCAGAACCAAAAGGCAGTGGGCAAGATTGGGGTAAGATGGAGATATTATGAAGATTGGTCAAGTAATGATTGTGTCTCCATGGATAGTCTTTACTTTAGTTGGCTAAAGTGTTACGATTTATTTTGGTATATATAGAGATTAATTAAGGTATGGCTGAGCTATCAGGTATCAAAAATAAGGTATTGGCTGGGGAGAGACTTAATAGGGAAGAGGGGATTGCCCTGATGACCTCAAACGACCTCCTCTTCTTAGGAGAATTGGCTGATATTGTCAGAAAGAGGAAGTCTGGGGATAATGCCTACTTTAACCTGAACCTTAATATCAACTATACGAATATCTGTATATTAAGGTGTCCATTGTGTGCCTTTTCAAGGGATTTGGATGATGGCTATCTTCTTTCCTTAGAAGAAATAGAGGAGAAGGTCCATTACGGCTTAGGGTTAGGGATAAAGGAATTTCATATAGTTGGTGGCTTGCATCCCAAACTCAATCTTTCCTATTATGAAGATATGTTGAAAAGGCTCAAGAAGATAGGTAGCGGTATCTTCCTTCAGGCTTTTACAGCTACAGAGATAGACCATATCTCAAAGACTTTCAGTTTAGAGGATGTCCTGAAACGGCTGAAGGATGCAGGCTTAGATTCTATTCCTGGGGGTGGGGCAGAGGTATTTAGTGAAAGGGTTCGCCAGATTATCTCCCCGAATAAGATTAGTGGCAAAAGGTGGCTTGAGGTTATGGAGACTGCACATAAACTTGGTATAAGGTCAAACGCTACTATGCTTTATGGACATATAGAGACCGCAGAAGAAAGGGTGGATCATATTTTACAGCTCAGGCAGCTTCAGGATAGGACAGGAGGGTTTTTAGCCTTTGTGCCTCTATCTTTTCATCCGCAGAATACAAGCCTTTCATATTGCAAAGGTTCAGATGGCGTTGATGATTTAAGGGTGTTTGCTACCGCGAGACTCCTTTTAGACAATTTTCCTCATATTAAAGGGTTATGGATGTATTTGGGTGAAAAGCTCGTTGAGGTCGCCCTGTCTTTTGGGGTGGATGATATAGGCGGAACAGGCTTTGAGGAGAAGATTGTCTCTTCTGCAGGTGCCCAGACACCCTTTGAAATTTCTAAGGACAGGCTAACAAGGATTATCAAGAATGCAGGCAGGATTCCAATGGAGGTAAATAGTGTGTATCAAGGATAGAATACAGAATACAGAATACAGAATACAGAATACAGAAGACAGTAGGCAGGAGGCAGGAGGTAGGAGGGAGAATGAAAAAAACTGCTCATCCCTCATCCCTCATCCCTCTATAATAGAGGTTTTGGAGAAGGCATACGCTGGGGAGAGGCTTGATGCAGAAGAAGGAGCAATGCTTTTTGAGGCAGACCTTATCTCTTTGGGCAAGATTGCTGATAAAAGGAGAAAGCTCTATCACCCGCAGGAGACTGTCACTTTTATTATTGACCGCAATATTACTTTTACAAACATCTGTGTTTTGAAATGCAAGTTCTGTGCTTTCTCAAGGGACAAAGGACAAAAGACAGCCTTCATTCTATCAAAGGATGAAATTCTAAAGAAGATAGAAGAGTTGGTGAAGATTGGGGGAACCCAGGTGATGCTTCAGGGTGGTGTCAACCCGGAGTTATCCCTTGATTACTACTGCGACCTTCTGAGAAGCATCAAAAGCAAGTTTGATGTCTGGCTCCATTCTCTCTCTCCCACTGAAATTTATTATCTATCCAAAACATCTGGCATATCTATCAAAGATGTCTTGCTCAAGCTGAGAGAGGCAGGCTTGGATTCCCTTCCAGGTGCTGCAGAAATTCTTGTTGACAGGGTGAGGAGGATAGTAAGCCCTCATAAACTTACTACTGCTCAATGGCTTCGTGTGATGAGAGAGGCACATTCAATTGGAATGAAGACTACAGCCACAATGACCTTTGGGATGATGGAGACAAAGATGGAAAGGATTGAACATCTCTTAAAGATTCGCGAGCTTCAGGATTCTACTGCCGGCTTTAGAGCATTCATTCCCTGGACATTCTCGGGAGCAAATACAGAATTTTCAAGCCTTCCAGCATCAGGAGGGGTTGATTATCTAAAAACACTTGCTATTGCCAGAATAATATTAGACAATATTCCTAATATTCAGGCAGGATGGGTGACTGAAGGTCATAAATTAGCCCAGATTGCCCTCTTCTTTGGGGCAAACGACCTTGGTGGCACCTTGATGGAAGAGAAGGTGATAAAAGCCACAGGTATATCACATCAGATGTCAGCCAATATGGCGATAGAGCTGATAAAAGGAACAGGCAAGCAGCCTGCCCAGAGAAACACAAGGTATGAAATTGTAGCAACATTTTAATACTACTCCGACAGATGAAAGTGATTATTTTTAACATAACCGTGAATATATTTTAACCGCGAATTAACGCTAATAAATTCATTTTTTATTTAGCGTTCATTGGCGGTTATTCTATTATCAAAATGATGAAAAAAAGAGGATTTACCCTGATTGAGCTAATGGTAGTTGTAGCTATTATTGGTGCTTTATTGGCTATAACCGTGAATAGAATTTGGGTGATGATTGACAGAACAAGAGAGAGAACAACCTTAATGAACCTTAGAAACATTAAGCTTGCAGTAATGTTGTATGCTGATACACCAACAGGTTTTTTTTATGGCACCTCTGTTGAATGGTTTGAGACTGCTTTAGCGGACAAATTTAGTGATGGAAATTGTCCGCAGGCTATGCTGAGAAATGCAGTCAAGAACAATCAGAGTAATACCCTTTACTGCGGCACCTCTCCAACTACTAATGATGGAGGATGGATGTTTTCTACAGAAGGGGTAGAGGGTAAAGTCTATATAAATAGCACAGAACCAGACACCTTTAATGTGCCTTATAGTAGTTATTAGAATTGAAATACCTTGACAGCCATAGAGAATTCTTTATAAAATGTAAGCAGGAAAATTGGTGTTCTTTTAAGATTAATCTAAAAAGTACCAATATTCTCTGTAAACGAATAGAACGAATTAAACTAAAAAGAATAAATAAATTTGTTAAATTCGCTTAATTCGTTTACTTATTACCTATAAAATTAAAAATACCTGAAGCCTGAAAGCTGACAGCTATTTAAGGAGGAAGAAAAATGAAGGATATTAATCTTTTAGTCTGTGAAGATGACGAGGATATATGCAGAACATTCAGCCAATATCTTGAATCTGAGGGTTATAATGTAGAGAGTGCCTTAAATGGAAAGGAGGCATTGGCAAAAGCAGAACAAAAGAGATTCAGTATTGCCCTCATAGACATAATGATGCCTGAGATGGATGGCATAGAGGTTATGAAAAGATTAAAAGAGCTATATCCGGATATAGATGCGGTGATAATCACTGCCCATAGTTCTTTCAAAACAGCTGTTGCTGCCCTAAAACTCGGTGCCTATGATTATCTACAAAAACCATTGAAACTTGATGATATAGGGAAAATGGTCAAGGATATTATTCATCAGCAGAAGCGGATAGAAGTAGAAAGGACAGAAATTGCTTGTATAAAGGCTAAATTGAAGAAGGCGGCTGAAGAAAATGCAATGCTCATCTGTGAGATAGAAAATCTCTGTGAATCTAAGGAAAATCTGCTTATAGATATCTCTCATGGCCTGAGGACACCAGTCACCATTATTCAGGGATATTCTGAGATACTTTTTGACAAGGCAGGGGATGCTGAAACAAGAAAGTGCCTCTCAGCCATAATTGAGCAGTGCAAAAGCCTTACAGGTTTAGCGGACAAGGCAATTGGGGAATAATGATAAGCGTTCAGGTAGTGTAAGAAAAGGGGATGTGGGGATTATGGAAGGAGATAGGGGGATAAAATTTTGAATTAAAAATTAAGAATTAAAAATGAATAATCTCCATATCCCTTTTATCTCCTTATCCCCCTTCTTACACTCTTTGATGTATAGGCTGAATGGTTACGATTTATTTGAGTATACATGAAAAAAATACTGGTAGTTGATGATGAGTTTCATATAAGGAAGATAATTGAGACAAAGCTCAAAGGGGCAGGTCATGATGTTGCAACCGCAGGAGACGGTGAAGAAGGGCTGAGGCTATCCAAAGAGCTCTTGCCAGACCTTGTCATCTTAGACCTCTTGATGCCAAAAATGAATGGGCTTGAGCTTTGTAAAGCATTAAAAGAGGCAGACCAGACAAGAAATATTCCCATAATTGCCCTTACTGCCCTGGCTCAGAAGAGCGAAATAGAAAAGGCAAAACAGGCAGGGGCAGATAAGGTTCTCACAAAACCATTTAGTCCAAGGGAGTTACTCTCTGAGGTAGAAGAAACATTGGGTGAAGATAAATAATATTCATTGCAAATTGCAAATTTAGCATTTATCATTTCAAATTGAAAATAGGTATAAATCAAAATGAAGATATTTCAAGAGGATGAGTTAAGGTCTGTTTTAGAAAAACTTATCTCAGAAGAGATTTATGGAATCGCCATAGAGGATACCCCAATCTCTGTTGGCCAGATACGAGAACCTGTTTTAAGAAAAGAGGTTCTGCTCGAAGAGGGTTCTCTTCTAAAGATAGCCATCTCTGGTGAGCCAGCCTATCTTGAGGAAAGGTCTGATTTTATCTTTTGTCTCCTGATGTATCTTGGTAAGGCTATGTATGAGAGAAAGAGTCTCCTTTCTGATTCTTTGGAGCGATATCGAGAGTTAGCCATCATTTCAAGGCTATCGACAAGGTTGAGTAGGGCATTAACAATTGATGAGATAGGCGAGGTGATTCTCTCTGAGATAATCTCAGCCCTTAAGGTTGAGTCTTGCTCCTTTATGCTGGTTGATGGCACAGAGCTTTCTGTAAGGGTTGCCAGTTGGGGAGGTAAAATAGCTTTTCCCGAAGAGGCGATAAGGCTTAAAATAGGAGAGGGTGTTGCCGGATGTGTGATGAAAAATGGGGAGTATGAGATAGTGAACCGACCAGAAGAGGACCCAAGGTTTGTCTCTGGAAAAAGAATAATACGAAATCTCCTTTGTGTTCCCCTAAAGATTGGCAATAGATGCCTGGGCGTTTTGAACATCTCCAACACGAGAGATGAGAGAGATTTCTCCTCAGAGGAGGCAAGGCTGGCTATGGTCTTTGCCAATCAGGCCGCAGTATCCATTGAGAGCGCAAACCTTCACCAGGAGATATTGAAAAAGGAGCGGTATAAAGCATATTTGGAGAGGTATCTTTCAAAGGATATTGTGGATGAGTTGCTTAAAACAGATGAGTGGCTCGGACTCTCTGGAAGAAAGCAGAAAGTAACCGTATTATTTGCTGATATAAGAAACTTTACCCACATTGCTGAGAATATATCTTCTCATAGCCTCGTTGACCTTCTAAATGACTTCTTCTCTGAAATGACTGACGCTGTCTTTTCTCATAAAGGCACAGTGGATAAGTTTATTGGTGATATGATGATGGCCACCTTTGGTGTCCCCTACCCTAAGCCTGATGACGCAAAAAGAGCAGTTGAGACAGCCATTGATATGCAGATGAGAACCCAAATTCTCGCCAAGAAATGGTTACCCCTTGGTATCTCCATTGGCATCGGCATAAACACAGGCGAGGTCATCTTTGGAAATATTGGCTCCTTAGAGCATATGGACTTTACTTGTATAGGCGACCCGGTCAATGTTGCCCAAAGGCTTGAGGACATAGCCCTTCCTGGTCAAATATTGGTAACAAATGAGATAGCCAATGAGACAAAGGCTGACTTTTACTTTCGTGACTTTAAGGAGGTAACCGTGAAGGGAAAGGCAAAGCCCCTCTTAGTGAAGGAGGTGGTTTATTAAATAGTCCACGGTCAATAGACCATAGTCCACAGTTTAAGAAGGATTGGATTTTTTACTATGGACTATCGACTGTGGGCTATGGACAATTTAGGGATTGCCAATTTTGGATTAAAAAGGTAAAGAAAATGAAAAAGATACTAATTGTTGATGACGAAGTGCATATCAGGGCTTTAATGGCTGAGGCTCTCTCTTCTTTAGAGGAGTCTGATGTTAAAATCCTTGTGGCTAAAGACGGCAAAGAGGCTTATGAGATAGCCAGGAGAGAGGTTCCTGACCTCATCTTTCTTGATGTGGTGATGCCAGAAATGAATGGCTTTGAAGTGGCAGAGAGGCTCAAGCTGAATGCCATAACCTCTAATTGTTACATCATCTTTCTCACCAGCAAAGGAGAGAAGATTGATAAAAGAAAGGGCTTTGAAGTTGGGTGTGATGAGTATGCTCATAAACCTTTTGACCCAGACTGGCTTGTAGAAAAAGCCACTGAGGTGCTTTTCAAATGACAGGGAAGGCAAATGTTCTTCGCAAAGGCGTAGAGATAAACCAACATTTAGCAGGTCTTTTTGTATTTTTTGTTTCATATTCAGTCTATCTTCTGATTCTTCCATCCACAGTCACCTTTGGAGATTCAGGGGATTTTATCACATCTGCTTATGTTTTGGGCATTCCTCATCCTTCAGGCTACCCGCTTTATACCCTTATCAATCACCTCTTTTCCTATATTCCCATCTCAAACATTGGTATGAGAATAACTTTAAGCTCCGCCATATTTGCTTCTCTTGCTTCAACTTTTCTATACTTTCTTCTACTAAAACTTTCAGTTTCTCTCATTTTTTCAATATCTGCAGCCCTTTCATTCTCTTTCTCCTGGACCTTCTTTCGGGTAGCAAGCTACTCAAAACCTTATGCTATGTATGCCTTCTTCTCTATTCTTATCATTCTTCTTTTGATTCTCTGGCAAGAATCCATAAATCCCAAATCCAAAACCCAAAATCCAAAATCCAAAAACTATTTTTTCCTTTTCTCCTTTATCCTGGGTCTCTCCTTCACCAACCATAACCTTATGACTACTCTTGTTCCAGGAATTCTGCTCTTTATCTTCATGGTAAATAAAAGGGTTTTTTCTAATACTAAACTCCTTATAAACGGATTTTGGCTTTTTTTCCTTGGCCTATCCGTCTTTCTTTACCTTCCAATAAGAGCATTTCAGCACCCCCCGATAGATTGGGCAAACCCTACAACCCTATCAAATTTTATTGATTGTATAATGGTAAAATTTGCTCAAAAAAGGTTTTTTGATGTAACTTCATTAAAGATGTTCTTTATGTTTAAGCACTATTCTTTACTCGTAGCAAAGCAATTTTTGATATTTGGCACTTTAAGTATCCTTGGTTTATATCTTCTTTATCACAGCAGAAAACAGATCTTCTTTCTCCTTGCTTTTATAATCCTTGTAAATACTGGATTGTCCCTGGTTGTCTTTACAGATATAACCCCTGGCATAGTTGACTATGAGTCATATTATTTGCCTTCATTCCTATCTTTGGCTATTGGACTTGGCATAGGTCTAAATTTCTTTAAGAAAAACAGTAAGGTTTGTTATCTTGCTTTTTTAATTCCAGTAATTATTTGTGTATTCAATTATTATCCAAGCAACAAAAGCAGGTTCTTCTTTGCTTATGACTATGGCAGAAACATTCTCAAGGGACTTCCAGAAAAGACAATGCTCTTCACCTATACAGACCATGAATTTATGACCCTATGGTATCTTAGACACATTGAAAAAAGAAGGGATGATATTATTCAACTAAACCTTTATGACCTCACTACCCCTTGGGTTATAGAAAGGATTACAAAAGATTATCCAACTATAGTATTTACAGGAGAAAAAGATGCCCATTATCTCTTTAAGTTAGAGAACCTGGCTAAGAATAACATTGATAGGTTCAATATCTTCTATACCTTCTGCGAGGATATGTATAACCCGGGATATAAGATAGCTTATGGCTCTTCCCTTTCAAACCATGGGATGCTCTTTAAGGTTGAAAAATACGGGAACCTAAAGATAGATGAAATTCCGTATCTAATAAGAGGCTTAAAAGACAAGGTTTATAAGGATACCTTCACCAAGAATGTCTTAAAGATATATGCTTATGCTTATGGAATAACCGGGTCAAAGTATTTCCCATCCGACCCAAAGAAAGCAAAGGATAAATTTGAACAGGCATCCCTTTTGGACCCAAGTAACGAAATCTACAAAAAGGAATAGCGTATGCAGAAGAGAAGATTAAAAATTCTGAAGTTCATAACTTCTAAAGTTCAAAACTTCAGAAGTTTATCCCTTTATAATGCTAAGAGTTCTTGACCCACCCTTCCCTTTTGCCATACAGTATATTTGTATCCTCTCAAAATATATAATGGTCGGGAAAAACTGTCCCCACTTTTGAGCCAATAAATAAGGTGTAAAGGAAGATATAATTACAGCAGAAAAAGGAGGTTCAGAATGCGAAAGAGTTTTACATCTGAATTTAAGGGTAAGATAGCCTTGGAAGCATTTAAAGAGGAGAAGACGATATCTCAAATGAGTTCGGAATATGGAGTACATGCGAATCGGATTGGTAAATGGAAAAAGGAACTGCAGAAGCAGGTAAGTAGTATATTTAGCGGTAAAAAGGATGCTAATCAT
>JAZDOR010000219.1:0-16308 GCA_043798435.1 bacterium | reverse complement strand
GACCATCCTTTTTGAATTCTGGACAGACCTGCTTTTGAAGCAATTTCTTTCAATGCCTCATTCAGGTCGTAAACAAAATTCGTAACAAAGGGCAATACTTCATTGATAAACATATTTGGTTTCCTCCAATAATAAATTAGCATAACTCCCGCTATTTTATATATCGGCAGAAAACCATTTTTCCTTAACTACTTTTTTTGTAATTCAAGTAAGATGACGGGAAAAACTTGAACATCGAGTGTATAATAAATTTGTAACACTTTACCCATCTTTCGGGAAAATGGAAAAACTGTGTAAGATAAGGGAAAATGGAAAAGCTACAAAAAATGGGAAACAAATAATTATATTTTTTCCATTTTTCCTTCATTTCCCCTTTTTCCTTAATATTACACTTCATTTAAGTAAATAGTTACATAAATTTAAGTTAAGAAGGAGAATAATGAAGAAGGTATTAGGATTTGTAGGGATTTTGGTTTTGGGGACGGTTTTGGGGACGAAGGTAGTGCAGGCAACGGATTTTACAAAATTCATTCCTTGACAAAAGTGATGTGAGTTGAAATAATATTTTTAATTAAAATAGGAGATAGAGAAATGAATGGCAGGCTTAAGTTAGCAAATAGGTTCTTAGAGGAAGCAAGGGAAGAGTTAAAAAGGTATGAAAGCACCAAAGATGAACTATTTTTAAGAGAAGCCTGTGAGAAGGGCTGGGGTGTGGTGATGACAGCATTAAAGGTGGTCAACCCGGATATTAAACGACACGCTGATTTTGGCAAGACAGCTACTAAATTGGCTAAAGAGCATAACAAGATGGAGATGGTTTATGGAGAAAGCTGTGGTGAAGCTTTACATAGAACAGGTTTCTATGAAGGAGATATGGATGCTGAAACTGTGGAGATCAACTTAAAGTGCGTTGAGAATTTCTTAAAATTGATAGACAATATACTCAATAATGGAGCTAAAAAGCATAATTGACTTGACAAAGATTTAGAATTGTTGTTACACTTACTAAAATGAAAAAGATTGATTTTGTTACCAGAGTTGCGGAGAGGCAGAACTTAAACGACAAAAGGAATTTTTATATAGAATCTATCGGCAGGTTAAATAATGGCCTGCTTATTTTTTGTCTAAAAACATAAATAGTTTAATGTTTGTTTAAAGAGGATGATTTATGGTACAGACTACAGTAAAATTATCAATCCCATTTGATTCATTAGTTAAATCTATTAAAGTATTAGATTTCAGGGAGAAATATTCTCTTTGGGAGTTGCTTGAAAAACAGGTAGGGCAGTTTGAAGAAAAGTTGTTTGAAGAAGACTCATCTGTTCAAACGCAGATTCAAGAATCGCGTGTGGCATACCAATCTGGAGATTATGAAACTGTCGATGAATATATATCGCGGCGAAAGAAGAAGCATGCTCTATGAGCTATCAAGTTATTGTTCCTAAACCCGTACAGAACCAATTAGATGATTTGCCTGATGAAGTGTATGAACGGGTGATCGAAAGGATTGTAAAATTAAAGGATAACCCACGACCATGGGGATGTGTAAAACTAAAGAATTATAAAAACGAATATCGAATTCGTATTGGTGATTATCGGATAAGATATGAGATTCATAATAAGGAATCAGTTGTGTTGTTGTTACATTGCAAGCATCGAAAAGATATTTATAAATGATAAAACTTAAGGAGGAGAAGATGAAGAAGGTAGTTTTGATGGGTTTGGTAGTTTTAGGGATGGTTTTGGGGACGAAGGTAGTACAGGCAACAGGTTCTGTTACTGTGCTTAATCCTGTCTCTGGTCCAGTAGGTCAACAAGTAACCTTTCAGGGTATAGGTTTTGATGCCAATACACTTGTTCGTATAGACTTTGGCACAAAGCTAACTATCACCACCACCACATCCAGTGCAAACGGAACATTCTCTATAACCTTCCTTGTGAATGCCCAACCTGGGAGGACAGTAACCATCACAGCCACAGGAAAGCTCGGAGAGCAGGCATCCTCCCAATTTTATATCCTGCCAAGCATTATTCTTCCTTTGAAGGGAAGATGTAATGGTATAATGATTACGGTATGCGTCACAGGATTTGGGGGAACGGAAACCCTAAATTTAATTTTTGGAGATAGGAATGTTTTAGCATATGCAGATATACATGGAAGGTGTGATTTTAATTTTACGCCGTACTATCGACCAGCAGGAACAATTACTATTACTGTTATGCCTGAGTCTGAACACCTGTGTCCTCCTGCTATTCATTTTGCCACAACCACATACTGCATAATGTCAGGAATAGATATTGCCCCTTCTACAGGGAAGATAGGAAGTGTAGTGAAGGTGAAGGGTGATGGCTTTGGAGCAAGTGAAGTGGTGCATATCCTCTTTGGCACACATCAGACATTGACTACAGTAATAGCAGACTCACAGGGTAGCTTTTCAGATACCCTTTGCACCTTCGTTGTTCAAACCGCTCCTTTTGGCAATAATCCCATCACAGCAAAAGGAGCAGGCTTTGGGTTTATGGCAACAGCTTCATTCTTTGTCCTTCCAGGGATATTCTCCCTTAAGCCAGCCTCAGGTGGGGTTGGCGATGTAGTCAGTGTATCTGGAAGGGGTTATGGAAGCAGTTCTCTTATTGCCATTCATTTTGGCACAACTGCGACTATATCCACAAGCATAAGTGGTGTTGACGGCATTTTCCTGGCTACCTTTATTGTTGATATCAAGCCTTCTGGCACTTATACAATCACAGCCTCTGATAGCTCAGGATATGAAGTGACAACAGGGTTTATCCTTCTGCCATCAGTTATCCTCATGCCTACATCAGGATATGTTGGGGCAAATATGGAGGTCTTTGGCAGTGGTTTTGATACCTATAGAGAGGTACGAATAGACTTTGGCACACACCAAACCATCACCACAACTACAAGTAGTGATGTAGGTACCTTCTCTGCCACCTTTAAGGTCTCTGCCCAACCCCCAGGAACCAAGGTCATAACAATACAAGATACATTAGGAAATCTTGCAACCACAACCTTCTTTATCATACCTCCTAATATCTCAGTCTCACCTTCCTCTGGTCTTGCTGGCATACCCATTACAGTTTGTGGTTCATTATTCTTTGAGAATAGTTTGGTTGCTATCTCCTTCGGCACTTATTTGACAATTACTACGATCCAAACCAACCAAAGTGGCACTTTCTCTACCACCTTTAAGGTCTCTGCCCAACCCCCAGGAACCAAGGTCATAACAATACAAGATACATTAGGAAATCTTGCAACCACAACCTTCTTTATTGTGCCTTCCAATATCTCAGTCTTACCTTCTTCTGGTTTTACTGGAACAGGGATTACAGTTTGTGGTTCATTATTCTTTGGAGATAGAGAGGTTATTATAGACTTTAGCACAAACAAGACCATCACCACTATCCAATCAAGCACAAATGGCACTTTTTCAGTTACCTTTCTTGTTCCTACTCAACCCGCTGGTACAAAAGTCATCATAGCCACTGATACTTTTGGTAACAAAGCGACCACTACATTCTTCATCATTTCTCAAATCACACAGTTTAATCCTTCATTTGGTCTAATCGGTACCCTTGTAACTATTCAGGGAACAGGCTTTTCTGTTCAGTCTGTCTCTATTCACTTCGGTACACATCAGACAATAACCACTGCTACTGCTAATGCAAACGGCACCTTCTCTACCATCTTTAAGGTCTCTGCCCAACCCCCAGGAACCAAGGTCATAACAATACAAGATACATTAGGAAATCTTGCAACCACAACCTTCTTTATCATACTCTCTAATATCTCAGTCTCACCCTCTTCTGGTCTTATTGGAACAAAAGTAACAGTTCAAAGCTCATCTTTCTTTGAGAATAGCTTGGTTTCCATCTCCTTCGGCACCCATCCAACCATCACCACCACTCAATCAAGCAACAACGGCACCTTCTCTGCCACCTTCATAGCTGACACCCAAACCTTTGGCACAGTTGTCATCACAGCCAAAGACGAATCAGGGAATCTGGCAACAGCCTCTTTCCTTCTGAAGCCAAAGACAAGCCTCCTCCTTGCTCCAGAATCATCTTCTATTGCCTCAGGGACAACCTTTTCTATCAATGTAGACATTCAGAACATAGAGAACCTTGTTACAGGGGAAGCACATCTTGACTTTGACCCAGCCCTCATCTCTGTTGAGTCAATTGCCAAGGGTAATTTCTTGCCGGATGGTGAATGCTGGCTTGCCTCTCGATTTAACAATACACAAGGAACTATAGCCACCATATTTGGGGTGGGCTTTGGGCATGACCCATTCACAGGCTCAGGAACCCTGGCTATAATCACCTTCAGGGCGGTAGGGAGCGGAACAGGGGAAATCTTGTTTAGCTTCTTACCACCAGTAAGAGAGACATACCTTGTCAACTCAAGTGGAGCAAGGATACCCTTTGATTATAATCAGGCAGGGGTTCAGGTGAGATTGCTTCATCGGATTCAGGTTACCCCAGGCTCTGTTACGGCTGTTGTGGGAACAACTCAGAGCTTTCAGGCACAAGGGTATGATGTGAATGGCAATCCCCTGTCAGACCTTGCTTATTCCTGGCAGGTTCATGGAAATATTGGGATGCTTTCAAATGACACAGGCTCTGTGACAACCTTGACTGCAGGAACTGCTACTTGCTCTGGCTCAATCACTGTCTCTTCTTCTGGTGTATCAACATATACCCTGGTCTTCCTGACCCATGCAACCCCTGTATCCATCAATCTCCAGCCAGGCTCAGTAACTATAACGGCTGGAGATACCATCAACTATTCATCAACAGCAAAAGATACCTATCAAAACCAATGGGATGTTACGAGCCTGACATCATTCGTAACAACAGGTGGTGGTGCGTTCTATGGCAGCCAATTCTTAGGGACAATCACAGGAATATATCAGGTGACAGGGGACTACTCTGGCCTCTCTGATATGGCAACCGTCACCATAAACCATGCAACACCCACATCTCTTTATAAGGTATCAGGGGATGGTCAGGTATCAACCGCAACATCCATACTCAGTCCAATGGTAGTGAGGGTTGATGACAGCTTCGGAAACCCTGTCGGGGGTCTCCAGATTGGGTTTAGCATAGATAGTGTTCCACAGAATGCACAAGGTCAGGCCATTAATCCCGCAGTATCGGAAACCAGCTCAAATGGAACAGCATCAACCATTCTTACCTTAGGAGACAGAAAGGGAATATACCAGGTGAAGGCATCCGCACAAGTAATACCAGCAACAGTAACATTCACTGCCACAGCATCGCAGTGGTATGGCTCTATCACAGGAAAGGTCGTGGTTGACTTAATAGATGGCTTTGGAACCTGGGCAGTAACAGTAACCTTAGTTGGTGTTGGAACTACAAATACAAATGGCATAGATGGAGGGTTTATCTTTATTGATGTGATTCCTAATGCAACCTACACGATAACCGCAAATACAGCGGGTGCATCCCCTGGGACCACCAATATTTATATACCGATAGCTAGTAATGTTGATATTGGCACCTTGACCTTGATAGGTGGAGATGCAGATAGCTCTGGCGTAGTTGGGGCTATGGACTTCTGGATTATGTGGAAAGCCTTCTTCGTTTACAACGCAGAGGCTGATTTTAACCACGATGGGACAGTAGACGCAAGCGACTTTTTGATCTTCCTTGACAACATATTCAAAGGAAGGGGTAAAGCTGTCTCAGTAGCAGGTCCCAGGCAGAAAGGAGAAGAGGGTGTTTCTCTCTTGGCTTCCTCATCAAGGAATGGGGTTAAGGTTGAAGAGAGATTTGATGTGACTGTTGCTCTTGAGACAAATAAAGAGGCTCTATGCCTTGAGTCAGAGATAGTTTTTGACCAGAACATCCTCAAGATAGTGGATATCAAGAAGGAAGGGCTTGGATGGAGTGCAGAGAGTATCTCTGATGGAAGAGCGAGCTTCATCTCTGGTATCAACCTTGGAGAATCCTTAAAGAAGGGCAGATTTACCTTGCTGACAATAACCTTTGAGGCAGTAAAACCTGGGGAGGCATACATTTCGTTCTCTCCATCTATCATGGCTACAGAGAAGGGCCAGGTTATCTGTTCTACACCAGAGCCAATAAAGATAATGGTTACACCCCAGACACCATTAGCCTCAGCCCTATTCCAGTCTTTCCCCAATCCTACAGAAAAGGGTTGCTGGATTCCGTATCAGTTGGCTGAGGAAGGGGATGTAAGCCTCACACTTTATAATATCCTTGGACAGAAGGTCAGGGAGATAGGCGTGGGGCATAAGACGGCCGGGTTCTATCTGAAGGCAGAGTCAGCCTTATTCTGGGATGGAAAGAATGATTCGGGTCAAGCGGTTGCATCTGGCATCTACTTCTACAAGTTCTCTGCTGGAAGGTTCTCGGCAACAAAGTCTATGGTGATAACAAAATAGGTAACCGTTCAGGCTATATTTTAAGATGTGTAAGAAAGGAGAAAAGGAGAAGATGGAGAAACGGAGAAAGTTAATAGAAGTCAGAATTCAGGAGTCAGAATACAGAATTTAATATTCTTAATTCTGGATTCTGGATTCTGTATTCTTTCCTGTTTCTCCCCTTTCCACAATCCTAATTTCTCCATCTTATGCTACCTGAACACTTACAGATAATTTTATATGGTCAGGTATCTTTTGTGGTCTCTTCTTTTCTTCTCCCTCTCTGAATCTTGGGCAACAATCTATACCATTTCTCCTTCCAAAATAAGGGTTGAAAAGGGCGGCAGTTTCACCTGTAATGTTGAACTCTTTGATGTCCAAGATACGGCCGCATCTAACTGCTACCTTATCTTCAACCCGGATATAATCCAGTTAGGAACTATAACGAAGGGAAGCGATAGCATTTATTCGTGGCTTGCTGGAGGGATTGAAGAAGGTAGAGTAGATAGAATAAAAATTGTGACCGGGATAGAGCAAGGAGGTAATTCTTCTCCTGTCTCAGGCTCAGGAACTGTGGCAACCATTGAGTTTTTGGCTTTTGAGGATGGGTCTTCAGGGGTAAGATTTGATAGAGAACGGACAAAGATCAAAGATATAAAAGATAAGGAGATTTTTTACCTCTCTGAAGACGGATCAGTTCTTGTTGTCCCCTTTGACCATTTTAACCTCTCAGATATCTCATCCCCTCAGATAACAGGCTCAGGTTTTAATCTTATCATCACTGCCTTTGATAAGAATGGGGATATAAAAAATGGGTTCTCTGGCAGTGCAAGCCTATCCTGTAAGTCAGGTGTAATCTCCCCATCTACCATCACACTCACACAAGGCGTATGGACAGGGAATGTTGTTATGGCTCAATCCCCGAATTATGGGACAGAGACTGTTATAGTCAGTTGTCTCTCTGTTACAGAAAATAGCAACCCATTCATTCTGTTAAACAACAGCTCACAAGAGGCAGTGGTAAAAGAGGAGGGGATAGTATTGGAGATTTCAGAGAATGCCTTGCAAGAAGACTTTGTCATTCATATTGCCACCCTCACAGATACACCAGTAGAGATTCCCACATCAACCCTGCGTATTGGTGATACCCTGCTTGATGTGAATGCCTACACCTTAGATGGAAAAAGGCTTGGGACAGAGAGCCTTTTGGCACCATCTACAATCACAGTTTCTTATAATGATATAGACCAGGATGGATGGGTTGATGGAAGCCTGATATGGGAAGAGGAGCTTGTTATCTATCAGTATGGAAATGGAGTCTGGAGTAGCCTTTTTTCTATCGTTGACCCTATCAAAAACACAGTCTCTGCAGAACTTCCCCATCTATCCTTCTTTCTCCTCTCTGGAACAGAGACAACAGGCTCTATCTCAACATTATCTGCTGATGCCCAAGAGGTATTGGCTCTTGGCGATACCCTGACCGTTACCCTCCTTGGTATCCAAAACTGTCGTGCCTACTTTGGGATAGAGGGTATAGGCACAGCATCTATGGTAGAGAAAGGGAATGGGGTATATTGTGGAAGCTATACTGTCAAGGCAGGGGACAACATCAAGAATGCTGAGATAACAGGCTATCTCCTTGTAAGCACAGCAACCTACTCAATGGAGGCCACAAGAACGGTAACTATTGACACAGTCCCACCAACCATTAAATCTTTTACTCCAGGCTCAGGTTCATACATATCTGGAACAATCACTGTGGAGATAACAGCAGAAGACAGTGTCAGCGGGCTTTCACAGGTCAACCTTTACCTGGATAATAGCTATCTTGGAAGCTCTACGGACCATATCTTCAATATAACTGGATGTTCAGAGGGTCTTCATCATTTATGGTGTGTGGTCTATGACCGGGTTGGAAACTGTGCCACATCAAGCTACTCAATCACGATAGATAACACTGACCCTATCTTAGAGATGATCGAGCTCACCCAAAGGTTCTTCTCCAACAAAGAGACAATAACGGTCTCTTTCTCATACACAGAGAAGAACCCTGAATCCGCAAAGGTAAAGATAGGTGGGTTCAATCAAATAATACCATTACTCTCTGAATGTGGAACAGTCACCCTTCAAATCCCTTTATATTCAATCTTAGATGGAATCTGCACCTTGAATATAGAGGTTATAGATAAGGCAGGAAGGGCTAAATCCTTCTCCATCCCTATCATAATATCCTCCTTGTTTGGTCTTATAAAAAGCACTGAGGGATGGTCAGCCACACTCACAACCCAGTTTGCGACAATCACAGCAAGGCTTGGGACATACACAGGAGATGCCTATGGTCTCTTAGAAGAGAAATCTGTTGTTGGGGAGATAGGGACAAACCAGGGGATTAGACAGGCATTGGTCGGGATAGATATTTCACTCTACAATACAGACACAACAAAAATTTCTGCTCCCCAAATAGAGCTTAATCTGAAGATAGCCTATCTCAATCAACCACTTGATGGGATAGCAGAAGATAGTCTCAGGATATACTGGTATGATGGCAATATATGGAAGGAGATAGCCTCCTCTGTTGATACCACTGACAACATTCTCTTTGGCACAACCACCCACCTATCCCTATTCGCTCTTGCCGGAACATCCTTAAAAAAAACAGCCTTAGACCTGAACTCTTGTATAGTCTATCCAAACCCAGCCAAGAAGGTTGATAAAGTCAGGTTTGATAGCTTGCCACAAGGAACAAAGCTCAGAATATACACCATATCAGGTGAGCTTGTTTATCAGAAGGAAAACTTTGGTGCCAATCCTGTCTGGGAGCTGAAGGATGTCTCCTCAGGTGTCTATATCTACATCCTTGATGATGGAAAGGATAAGGTTATTGGAAAGGTTGGAGTGATAAGATAGATATAACTATTTACCGAAAAGAAATAAAAATAAATCTTGCCACAGATATGCTTTGGATTAACACTTAATTCTTTTGACACAGATTAACACTGATTTCCACTGATAAAATTTAAAAATTATCTGTGACCATCTGTGTAAATCAGTGTCTAAATATCTATTTAGTGTTCATCCGTGGCTAAATATTTTCCCCCAAAATTGTGAGTAATTACCTTTTTTCCATCTTCACTGCATTACACCCACAAAATTTTTGCTTGCCTTTAGTCAACAAGTAAGAATATAATTCGCTGTTATTTAAAAAGAAAAATGAACTGTCTTGTAACTGGCGGTGCTGGCTTTATTGGCACAAATTTGGTAGAGGAGTTGGTAAAACAGGGGCATAAAGTAAGGGTGATAGATAACCTTAGTGTAAGTTCCTCAAATGTGGGTTTTCTGAAAGAGATTGGGGCAGATTTGCAGGTTGAGGATATTGCTGACTACGAGAGGATACAGGGTCTCTTTGAGGGTATAGATGTTGTCTTTCACCTTGCGGCTATGAACAGGGCACAGAGGAGCATTGAATATCCTTTGGCAGCCAACGCTGCGAATATAACCGGAACATTGAATACGCTTGAGGCATCAAGGAGGAGTGGTGTCAAGAGGTTCATAAACATCTCCTCATCCTCTGTCTATGCTGGGGTAAGGGATGGCTTATTATCTGAGGATATGCCCCTTGCTCCGCCGCATCCCTATGGTGTGGGAAAGCTTGCTGGTGAGCACTATGCCAGAATATACCATGAGCTTTATGGTCTCCCAACTGTTACCTTGCGATACTTCAGTGTCTATGGACCAAGGCAGCTTGGCGACATTGAAAAGGCAGGGGTTATTGCCAAGTTTATCCATCTTGCCTCTCAAGAAAAACCTCTTGAAATATATGGAGATGGAGAGCAACAAAGGAACTTCACCTACATCAGTGATGTTGTCAAATTGACCATAAAATCATCTGAGGTTCCTAATGCTGTTGGTGAGGTGATAAATGTTGCCAATCCTAATGAGGTTTCTGTCCACTACTTAGCTGATGCTGTTGAAAAGGTGATGAAAAAACCATTAGAAAGAAATTATCTTCCAGGACTTGTTGGAGATCCAAAAAGAAACCCTGCAGATGTGAGCAAGGCAGATAAACTATTAGAGTTTGTTCCTGAGGTCAGTTTTTCCGAAGGAATAGAAAAAACAGTGGAGTGGTATAGAAGACAGAATACAGAATTCAGAATACAGAATACAGAATAAATGTGGGTTCTTTCATTCTGACTCCTGAATTCTGACTCCTGAATTCTGAATTTAATAATATGTATATTATCGTCATTGGTTGTGGAAGGGTAGGGGCTGAGCTTTCTTGCGATTTAGCCTCCGAAGGTCATAATGTCGTTGTGATTGACAGGAATCAGGCTGCCTTTGCTCAGTTAGGAGAGGGGTTTAATGGCATAACTATCCCTGGCTCAGGTTTTGATGAAGAGACCTTAAAGGAAGCTGGAATTGAAAAGGCAGATGCTGTTGCCTGTGTCACAGACAAAGATAATGTAAATATCATCTCCGCTCAAGTAGCCAAGAAGGTATTTGGTGTCCAGAGGGTTCTTGCCAGAATATACGATCCAAAAAAAGAGGAGACATATCATGAGCTTGGGCTTAGTGTGATTGGCGGAACATCCCTTGTAGCTCGATTGATAAAGGAGCATCTTATCTATTCTCATCCTATTCACCGTGTGGCAGATGGAAAGATAGAGGTTATTGAGATAAATGTAAATGGAGAGTTAGAGGGCGTTTCTATTGAAAAGATAGAGAAGAAAAAGAAGACCAGGGTCTTTGCCATAATTTCCGAAGAAGAGATACTCATCCCAGAAAGAGAGATGATTCCAAAGAAGGGCTCTGTGCTGATTGCGATAAACAAGAGGGAGATGGAATAGGGAATCTGGAATCGTGGATCGCGGATTGCGAATTGAAAATAAATAGATCCGCGATTCACGATCCGCGATTCACGATTATAACATGTATATCATCATCGTTGGTGGAGGAAAGGTAGGCTATCATCTGGCAAAGATGCTCAAAAAGGACAACCATGAGATAGCCATTATTGAGAAGAGCAAGTCTATCTGCCTTGAAATAACAGAGGAGCGGACAGACATATTAGTCATTCGTGGAGATGGCTGTGAATCAAAAAACTTGAAGGATGCTGGGGCAGAAAGGGCGGATGTGATTGCGGCAGTCACAGGCTTTGATGAGGATAATTTAGTCATCTGTCAATTGGCAAAGGAGAAGTTCAGCATCCCAAGAACTGTGGCACGGGTAAATGACCCTGATAATGAACATATATTTGGTCCATTGGGAGTTGATGTTCCAGTAAACTCTACTTCCATCATCGCCAATATTATTGAAGAAGAGGCATCCTTAGAAGATTTTACCGACCTTATGACCTTACGAAAGGGAAAGATATCCCTTATCCGGGTTGACCTCACCTCTGAATCCCCAGTGATAGGAAAGATGTTGGCTGAAACAGACCTTCCACCAAACTGTGTCGTGGCGGCAATCCTTCGCGGAGAAGATGTTCTTGTTCCCAGCGGAAAGATTGAGTTTTGCGAAGGTGACGATGTTGTCATTGTCTCCTCAATTGAGAATGAGGATACTGTCCTGGAAAGGCTTTTAGGAAAGATAATTTAATAGTATAGGAATTTCCTTTTTTTGGACGCAGATGAACGCAGATTTTTAAGATTTATAAAATATTATCCTGTAAATCTGCGAAAATCTGCGTCCCATTAACTTAAAAATCTGTAGGGAGCCACTTATCTAAGGAAAGCTCATCCTCTTCTTTCTTCTCTTCTCTCTTTGGAATAGGGTTTTCCTGCTCTTTTTGGACTTGAGGAGGAAGGTCGGAAAAGATAGAGGTAGATTTCATCTTCTTGACAAACTCCAGAGCATTTTCCCTTCCAAGCCCATCAATCAAGAGCTTTATGCCCTTCTGGATGAGTTCATCTTTTGCCAATTCTAATGAAACACTTTCTTCCTCTTTCTCTTTCTCTTTGCGTATTATCTGTCTAAACTCAAGGCAGGCTTCACATTTTTTTGTATCAAATATCTGTTCCTCAAGCTTTTTGCAGACAGCCTTTTCAAATAATATTTGAGTCTTTCTGCCTCCTATGCCAATAGCTGAAAAGCTCTGGTCCTTCCTCAAGGTAAACTTAAGATGTTCACACCTCTTCTTTCCAATCCCAACAGGGCATATAGTCCTGCACATCTCTTTGGTTACATCTTTGTAAGAACCGCCAATCTTTTTGCAGATAAAGTTACCCTCTTCTGTGGCATCAAAAAACTCGCATTCATCTGTCATTTTGTCACCTCAAATTAGTTTAGGGTTATGAGTTATGAGTTATGAGTGATGAGTGATGAGTTATGAGTTTTGAGTTATGAGTTTTGAGTTATGAGTTTTGAGTTATGAGTTATGAGTTATGAGTTATGAGTTTTGAGTTATGAGTTTTGAGTTATGAGTTTTGAGTTATGAGTTATTTTATTAAACTCTAAACTCTAAACTCTAAACTCTTTTGAGTTATGAGTTATGAGTTATGAGTTATGAGTTATTTTATTAAACTCTAAACTCTAAACTCTAAACTCTAAACTCTTTTGAGTTATGAGTGATGAGTGATGAGTTATGAGTTATTATTCAACTCTGAACTCTAAACTCTACACTCTAAACTCTAAACTCTATACTCTATACTCTAAACTCTACACTCTAAACTCTGAACTCTAAACTTTTTCAACTCTACCCTTTTAACTCTACACTATTAAGATACCTTGCCGCACATCCTCTGGCAAGCTCCCGTATCTGGGCAATATAATCTGTTCTCTCTCCCACACTTATAGACTTCAGGCTATCAAGTAGATTAAATGTATGAGAGCATTTCAGGATATAATCATAAGCAGGGAGGAAGAGCCCAAGAGCAAGTAGCCTTTTTGCCTCCCTTTGATAGATGGAGAATAACTCTCTCTGGGTCTTTGGGTCTGCCTCCTTAAAATTAAAGGTAGAGAACTGCTTTTCATCCCCAAGATGAATATCAGCATACTTTACCCCATCATTCCAGGCAATATCAAACACACTCCTTTTTCCTTGAAGATACATGGCAATCCTCTCCAGACCATAAGTGAGCTCACAGCTTATAGGCGAAAGCTTCAAAGACCCCATTTGCTGAAAGTAAGTGAACTGGGTTATCTCCATACCATCAAGCCAGACCTCCCAGCCCAAACCACTTGCACCAAGCGTTGGCGATTCCCAGTCATCCTCAACGAACCTTATATCGTGCTTTGACAGGTCTATCCCAATGGCAGTCAAGCTCGCAAGATAGACATCCTGGATATCATCCGGGGATGGCTTGATTACCACCTGGAATTGATAGTAATGCTGAAGCCTGTTTGGGTTCTCTCCATACCTTCCATCTGTGGGTCTTCTTGATGGCTCAACATAGGCAACCTTCCAGGGGTCTTTCCCCAAAACCTTAAAGAATGTGCCTGGGTTGAATGTGCCTGCACCTACCTCTGTATCATATCCCTGCCAGATTACACACCCATAATCTGCCCAGTATTTATAGAGGCTAAGGATTATTTCTTGAAAACTCATCTCAATATAAATTTTGATTTTTGGATAATGAAGATTATATCTTAAAAACCACTCTCGTCAAGTAAAAAATCAACATTTTTAATTTCTTGCTTGTCCTTGAGGCTTTCGGCAACCTCAAACCGCTCATCCTTCATAACTAAGGCATCTGTACAACTGTGGCATCCCTGACGATACTTAGCCTGGTCAATCATTGGTCTGCCGTGAAATTGCTCCGGCATCTCCGGCGGTTTAGATGGGAATGGAATTGTCCTGTATCCCTGCTTAAATCGTGTTCTGATAATCTGTAACATCATTCCCCCTTTAATACACACGGATAACGCTGATGAGACGGATTTACACAGATTTTTTCTTTATCTGTGTCCATCCGTAGTATCCGTGTCATCAGCGTGCTATTTCTTTATATAGCCCATGCAGGAATAAAGAAAACAGGGGTTTGTTCAACCATATCTTTTCCAAAGAAATCCTTAGATGATTCTGTTTCTGACCAGGTTTCTTCCTCCGACTCTTTACATATAATAAAATATGTTGCATACATTTTATATATCGGTTTATTATGTATAAAATGGAAGGCTTTCCAAAACATATTGCTATTATTATGGATGGAAACGGAAGATGGGCAGAGAAAAGGGGTCTTCCTAAGATTTTTGGCCATAGGGAGGGAATGAAGACTGTAAAGAAAGTAGTGAAAGCAGCCAATGAGCTGAAAATAGAAGCTCTTACCCTCTATGCCTTCTCTACTGAAAATTGGAAAAGGTCAGTAAAAGAGGTAAAGGCTTTAATCTTCTTATTCTGCGAATATATGGAGAGGGAGATTGATGAGTTGGAAGCTGAGGGTGTTCAAATGAGAGCTTGTGGAGATACAGGGCTGTTTCCCAAAAAAATGATAGATTTATTAAATAAAGCGGTGACCCAAACCGAGAAGAATGAAAGGCTCATCCTGAATGTCGCTTTGAATTATGGGGGAAGGGATGAGATACTTCGGGCAACAAGAAGGATAGTTAAAGATGTAGTCCAGGGCAAAATTTCTGCCTCTGAGATACATGAACCCCTCTTTTCATCCTATCTTGATACACAGGGACTTCCTGACCCTGACCTTCTTATCAGAACAAGTGGTGAGATGAGGATAAGCAACTTTTTGCTCTGGCAGATAGCTTATACTGAACTCTGGATAACCCCGGTGCTTTGGCCTGATTTTACGAAAGACGACCTGCTTTCTGCGATTAATGATTATGTCTTGCGGAAAAGGAGGTTTGGAGCAAGATGATCTGGCAGTTAAGAATAGCTATCAGTTATCAGTTATCGGTACGGAAAAGGAGGTTTGGAGCAAGATGAGCTGGCAGAGATTTCTTCCACCTGCTCTATTCTTTCCATTCCTGGCATATATTGTCTTCTGCAAAGAGCCTGTTTTTTTTACTATACTTATTGGTGCCATCGTAGTTCTTGGACTGCTTGAATTCTATAATATGGTTCAAAAAGAGGACTGGTGGTTTTTGGGACTATTCTCTGGGATAATGCTTGCTGGCTTTGCCCATCAAAACCAACTTTCTTCTGCAATAGGAGGTATAGTTTATGTAGTCTTGTCTTTAATCTTGCTCTTTGGCTTGATTAAGCCATCGGTTGTGACAGCAATAACTAAATTTGGTATAACTGCCATTATATTTGGCGTTGGATATGTTGCCTTTCTCATATCCCATCTTATCATAATAAGAAATATGGAAGAAGGAAGACTGCTTCTTCTCTATCTCTTTTGTGTCGTCTGGGCATCTGATGGTGGGGCATACTTGATAGGTAAAAGGTTTGGAAGACATAAGGGGATATTCTCTGTAAGCCCCAATAAGTCCATTGAGGGTTTATTGGGAGGTCTGGCTGGCTCTCTTGGTTTCTCTCTCTTTTTGGGAGGAACTATTGGTCTTGATAAATTAGAGTCTTTTGGAATGGGAGTTTTGCTCTCTTTAGTTGCTCTTTTGGGTGACCTGGCTGAATCCTCCTTTAAGAGATGTGCGGGTGCAAAGGATTCTGGCTCTTGGATTATGGAATATGGTGGCATATTAGATGTCTTTGACTCAATCATCCTCTGTGCTCCTCTCTTTTACTATGTCTATCTGTTTATTAAATAGAATACGCTTACAAAAGACCTCAGACGCATAGACTCTAAACTCTTTTGAGTTATGAGTTATGAGTTATGAGTTATGAGTTATGAGTTTTGAGTTATGAGTTTTGAGTTATGAGTTTTGAGTTATGAGTTTTGAGTTATGAGTTTTGAGTTATGAGTTTTGAGTTATGAGTTATTTTATTAAACTCTAAACTCTAAACTCTAAACTCTAAACTCTAAAC
>JAZDOR010000102.1:0-27247 GCA_043798435.1 bacterium | reverse complement strand
TAACAGCTTGGTGCAAGCAGCGAAGGCAAAAGCAAGAGGATATAAAACATTCAAAAATTTCAAGACAATAATCTATATGCTTACAGGAAAATTGGACTATAGTAAAGTTGGTTTACCCACTTGAAATAAGAAAGAACCAATAAATTGATAAAAAATTGTATGACTCCCCAAAAAGGCGATTTGATATTTTATGGACGTTGGCATATAGCACTTGTAGGCGAGGTTTATAAAGATGGGACTTACGATAAAATTGAATCTTCACCGTTTACATTTTTTACATTAGAGCATAAAAATAAAAAATGGATAGCAATGGATGTTGGACGAATTTTAGGAATAAATAATAAGGAATGGAATAGGAAATAGGGGACAGTTACAATACTGTTCGGAATGATTGTTTTTGTTTTTTAGATATTAAATTTACCAAAAAAGAAGTAACAGTTCGCGTGCCAAGATAAGCTCTTTGAACTCTAATTGACTGAAAGATGGAAATCTGTGTAAATGTCTGCGAGCGTGTAGTCTGAGGTGTAATGTTAGAGAGTAATCTAAAAATGTTGAAGCCGCAATCCTAAAGAATTAAAAACAAAGGAATATCGTCCGCAATCCTGAACCAGCAAGAAGAGTCTATATCCCAAAGCCAGATGGCAAGCAGAGACCTCTTAGTATACCCCACGATAAAAGATAGGATAATTCAGATGGCAACAAAGCTGATAATTGAACCTATCGCAATGAATATCTATTTTTCCTTCCTTACTATAGCTTCGGGTAGCTAAAGTGTTGCAAGAGATTATTAAAGATGGAAATTTTAGCCAATAGAATAAAGCTCTTTCTTGAGTTGGTAAAGTTTGAACATACTATCTTTGCCTTACCCTTTGTCTATCTGGGAGGGGTTTTGGCATATCAGGGGATATTCCCTTTGCATTACTGGGTCTTCTTAACATTGGCTATGGCAGGTGCCAGAACAACGGGAATGACCTTGAACAGGCTGATAGACAGAAAGATAGATGCTAAAAATCCAAGGACAGCCAACAGGGCATTGCCAAAGGAGCTAATCTCTATCTGGCAGGTGTGGTTATTGGTCTTTGCCTCCCTCGCCCTCCTCCTCTTCTCTGCCTATAAGCTGAACTCCTTGTGCCTTATCCTATCTCCTGTGGTTGTGATTATGCTTGTTTCCTACTCCTATCTCAAAAGATTCACCTGTCTGACGCACCTTGGAATAGGTCTGGTCTTAGCTTGTGCTCCAATCGGAGGCTGGATAGCGATAAAAGGAAGTATTACCGTATTGCCAATAGTCTTAGGGACAGGTGTCTGCTTCTGGACAGCAGGGTTTGATATTATTTATGCTACTCAGGATTTAGGGTTTGACCAGAAAGAGGGAATATACTCCATCCCTGCCTCCTTTGGTCTGAAGAATGCTTTGGCCATCTCAAGGATATTTCATCTTATAACCATAATTTCATTTATACTTACTGGCATCTCAGGAAAGATGGGTTTGTTCTATTGGGCTGGCATTTTGGCTACAAGCCTTTTGCTCATTTATGAACATAGCCTCATCTCGGAGACTGACCTTTCAAGGGTAAACACAGCATTCTTTTCTGTCAATAGCTTAGTCAGTATAATTCTATTTATTTCGGCAGTAGCAAATTTTATATAACTGTTCACAGCAGAGCATGCTGGGAATGCAAAGAAAACCAAAAAGTTTGTTGGCATTAAACAAAGCGATCATTAGAGATACATAGTAACCGCAAATGACGCAAAGTAAATCGCAAAGGGCACAAAGGGAAAGAATTCAGTTGCTATAAGTTGTATATATCTAAAAAAATGTTGACAAATAAGTGTGTATATAATAAAATTATTTTATAAATAGAGGGAAAACTATGGTTGTTAAAGAGAGAAGAGTCTTTAATAAATTATTACAACTTATTGACAGACGGGAAATTATCATTTTGATTGGTAGTCGACAAACAGGAAAGACAACATTACTTAAATGGTTAGAGCAAACCCTTTCCGCAAAAGGTGAACTGACAGCTTATTTTAACCTGGAAATACCACATCATTTATCTATCCTTTCGCAATCCTATCAGGATATTCTTAAACATCTCAAGTTCACTCTTCCTTTAATAAATGAAAAAAAACTTTACCTTTTCATTGATGAATTTCAATACCTACCCCAGGCAAACTCCCTTCTTAAGGTATTCTATGATGAAAATGAAAATATAAAGATGATCGTTTCCGGGTCTTCCTCTTGCGAGATACAGAAAAAGGTAAAAGAATCATTAGCCGGAAGGAAAAGGGATATACCAATCTATCCACTTGATTTTTATGAATATTTGAGATTTAAGGATAAGAATCTGCCTATGATAGAATTGGGAGAAAGGCTACCTGATTCTATCATAGCTGAAATCAACAATGAGTTCTATGATTTTTTACTTTTTGGTGGGATGCCGGCAATAGTTTTAGAAAATAACATTGAAGAAAAGAAGGAGATGTTGGTCGGGATTTATTCTGCATATATTCAGAAAGATATAAAGGGATTGATTGGCCAGGATAAGATTCTTCATTTTAACAACCTGATGCAACTTCTTGCCTTGCGGGCAGGAAATATCCTGGTTACAGATGAAATAGCTCAAAAGGTAATGGCATCCCGGTATCAGATTCAAAAGGACCTGTTTATTTTAGAAAACACTTATGTAAACTTTCTTCTTTCCTCCTTTTTCGCTAACAAGGAGAAGGAGGTAATCAGAAATCATAAAACTTATTTTTATGACAATGGCATTCGTCAAGCAGTAATAAACAATTTCACTCCACTTAAGTTTCGGCAGGATATAGGCAGTCTGGTAGAAAATTGTGTATTTTTGGAATTGAAGAAGAACATGAGGATAGACCAGAAGCTCTATTTTTATCGAAAACGTAATCAAACAGAGGTAGATTTTGTTTTGAGTGTAGATAATGAAGTCATTCCAATAGAGGTAAAGGCATCTTCTTGCTCAAAGATTCCTCGTAGTCTTATATCTTTTATCAAGGAGTATAAACCGCAAAAGGCGTTTGTGTTAAATGCAGATATAATGGATGTGCAAGAAAACGAAGGGTGCAAGATTTACTTTCTCCCTTTATTCTTAGCCTCTGAGGTTTGTATACCCAAATAAATCAGGTTTCCAACAAACTAAATAGAATTCAGGAGTCAGAATACAGGAGTCAGAATGAAAGAACTTGCATTTATTCTGTATTCTGAATTCTGTATTCTGAATTCTGTCATTTTACGAATTTGCAATTTACATTTATTTTGGTATACATAGGGAGGTCATTAAAATGTATGATGTCATCATTATTGGGGGTGGACCTGCAGGGTTGACAGCAGGGCTATATTCGGCAAGGAGCAGGCTAAAGAGTTTGTTGATTGAGAGTCCAACAGTATTCAGCCAGGCAATAACCACTTTTCATATAGAAAACTACCCAGGATTTCCAGAGGGAATAGGTGGTTTTGAGCTGATAGATAAAATGAAGAGCCAGGCAAAGGCTTTTGGCTTAGAAGATACCTTTGGGAATATGAAGGCACTTCTGAGGCAGAAAGAAGGCTGGCTGGTGAGCCTTGAGGATAAGAGCTATGAATCCCGGGCAGTGATTGTAGCAGTTGGTGCTTCTCCCAAAAAGCTGGGTGTTCCTGGCGAGGCTGAATTCTGCGGCAAGGGCGTATCCTACTGTGCCACCTGTGATGGCCCTTTTTTCAGAGATAAGGATATAGTTGTGGTTGGAGGAGGGGATACAGCTCTTGAAGAGGCAATATTTTTGACAAAGTTTGCTAAGAAGGTAACTATAATCCACAGAAGGGATAAACTGCGGGCAACAAAGCTCTTGCAGGAGAGGGCGTTTTCTAATGAAAGAATAGAATTTGCCTGGGACTCCCGGGTCATTGGGATTTTTGGCAAAAGCGGGGTGGAGGGTGTCAGGATAAAATCAGGGGTCAGGGGTCAGGGGTCAGGGGTCAGGGATGGGATAGATAATGCTTTGGTAAAAAATCTAAAAACCAAGGAAGACTCCGAAATTCTTTGTAATGGTGTCTTTATCTTCGTTGGGCTTACCCCGAATACCGATTTCTTAAAAGGTGTAGTTAATCTTGATGGTTCAGGTTATATTGTCACTGACAATGAGATGAAGACATCTGCCGAAGGAATATTTGCCGCAGGTGATTGCAGGCAGAAATCTTTGCGTCAGATTATAACTGCTGCAGGCGATGGTGCAGAAGCCTCATTCTCTGCCCAGAGGTATATTGAAGGGTTGACAAAAGGATAGGAGGAGGCTAAAATTGTAAGCGTTCAGGTAGTGTAAGAAAAGGTGAGGAGATAAGGAGATATAGGGATTAGGGAGATATGGGGATAATATAAGTATCTCCATATCCCCTACATCTTCTTATCCCCTTTCTTACACTCTTTGATGCATAGCCTGAACGGTTACCTAAAATAAGCTATGAAGGTTGAAGAGTCGCACACAAGATTCAGGGAGTTTGATGGTCAAATTGAGACAGGAAAAAAAATCAAAGCTCAAAAACACGGCAAAATCTTAGCCAAAGAGGAAAAACCATCGGCATTCGCAGAAAAACTGAGAGAGAGCTTTCACCAGATAGAGACAAAGAATGAGCTTGATGCCCTTCTAAAAGAGGTAGAAAAGAGTGGGGACCAGCTCCTGAAGAGCCCAACATACCCGCATTTGATGGAGTATAAGGAGCTTGTCGCCATATTTATAAAGAATGCCATATACGGCATCTGGCAGGTAGAGGAGAGGAAAGAGGGAAGATTTGTAGGCAAGGAGAAGGTTCATATCATCCTTAAGAAGATAGATGATGAGTTGGCAAGGTTGACAGAGGATGTGCTGAGGCAACAGATTGACCCCATAACACTTGCCGCCAGAATAGATGATATTCGTGGATTGCTTGTTGACCTATACTCATAAACTATTCCTTTTTTATTTGTTAGACAAAGGCAATAACTCTTGCTACGGCATTATAAAGGGAGGGTGGTATCTCCATCAAGGTTGAGCTTAGAAAGGATTGTGGCCAGGTCAGGGTCTATATGGATGGGTATATTATGGTTCTCGGTTATCTCAATAATTCTCTCGGTAACCTGGCCCTGGCCTTTTGCCACAAGGAAGGGTACTATCTTTCTCCATCTTATACCTCAAAGCAACAGCCTTCTTTATATACCGAAAAGAAAGGGGTTTAAGATTCAAGGTTCTATGTTTTATGCTCAAGGTTAATTCTCTTATTCTCTAACCTTGAACTTTGAACCTCAGAACCATAAACGAACACAATATTTAGCCTTTTATCCCCTGCCAGGCCAAAACAATGAGGGGTATAGTGAATCCTATGGCGATGAAGATGACAGAAAATTTTGCCAAAAGAAGGAGGAAGATGAAAAGAGAAAGGATTATGTATTTTCCAAGCAAGAGAAAGATCGTCTTCTTAGAAAGGCTGCCAAGGGATGTGATAAAAATATTTGCACTTGCCAGGATAGCTCCGGCTAAAAAGGATGCTGCCCAGTTTATCTTGCCAAAGAGAATTAAGCCAAATGTTCCAATTATAAGTGGCAAAATAAGCCTCACACCTGCCTTTTTCAAAAAATCCCTCATTCTTTTGTCCCTTCGATAATCATTTTTATAGCCTCATAGACCCCAGCTATCATTCCTATGACAATAAAGATAATGAAGAACCAGGGTGTTGTCCTGAGCCACTTATCTAAAAAATAGCCGATGAACCCTCCTATAGCTGGACAGACAGCCATAACCCATCCAATGCTACTCAGCCACAAAGCATCTTTTGCTAACTTTGGGTTAATCACTAAAAAATTATAGACCAGACTTCTCAGCTTGTCAATTTTTTTTCAGAGATTCTCTGTATCTGGGCACCAAGCATAGAAAGCTTTTCACAAAGGCCGTCATATCCGCGGTCTATATGATACACCCGCTCAATAGTAGTTTTACCTTTTGCACAAAGTCCTGCCAGGACCAAAGCCGCACCAGCTCTTATATCCTGAGCCATCACATTGGCACCAGAGAGTTCATCAACACTCTCTATGGTGAGCTGGTCCCCAGAGACCTCTAACCTTGCCCCCATCCTTGCCAATTCCTGGGCATAGAGAAAGCGGTTGTCAAAGACAGTCTCCCTGATAATGCTTGTTCCATTTGCTATGCACAGCAAAGAGGCTATAAGTGGTTGAAGGTCTGTGGAGAATGTAGGGTATGGCCCTGTAATCACCTCAGTTGCCTTCATTTTTTCAGGACCTGTAACCAAAATTCCATCTTCCTTTTCTTCTATTGCAATGCCCATTTCAGAGAGCTTGGCTATAGGTGCGCCCAAAAACTTAGAGGGTGCATTCCTTACAAAAACCTTACCCTTGGTAATGGCACCTGCCATCATCATTGTTGCCGCTTCAACCCTGTCCGGGATAGGAGAGTATTCACAAGGAACAAGGCTTGAAACACCCGAAATCCTGATAGTAGAAGAGCCTGCACCCTCTATCCTTGCCCCCATCTTATTGAGGAAATTTGCCAGATCTGCTATCTCTGGTTCGCAAGCGGCATTTTCTATGATTGTCTCCCCATCTGCCAGAACAGCAGCCATCATTATATTCTCTGTGCCAGTATGAGTTGGATAGTCAAGGTAACATTTGCTGCCTTTGAGTTTTCCACAAAGGGTGATATAACCACCTTCCTGCCTTACATCTGCACCAAGTTTCTCAAATCCTTTCAAATGAATATTAATCTTTCGAGAACCAAGGTCACATCCACCAGGAAAAGAGACCTTTGCCTCACCAAACCTTGCCAGGAGTGGCCCTGCCACAAGAAACCCTGCTCTCATCTCTTTGACAGTCTCATAAAGGGCAAGGGTTTTGTTTATGCTTCTACAGTCAATCTTTAAGGTTTTATCTAAAAAAGATACATTAGCACCAAGTTCTTTAAGAAGTCTGCAGAATAGAGAAACATCCCGAATCTCTGGAATATTCTGCAGGGTAACCTCACCTGTTACAAGGATAGAGGCAGCCATTATAGGAAGAACAGCATTCTTTGCGGATGAGACCTCTACCACACCCTCCAGCCTTCTTCCTCCCTCAATTATAAACTTATCCATCTTCGGTTTAGTATAAAGAAGGTATGACCAAGAGTCAAGAAGAGTGTAAGAAAAGGAGATATGGAGATTAAAGAGATAAGGGGATAAAATTTTGAATTAAAAAATTAAGAAAATGAATAATCTCCATATCCCCTATATCTCCTTATCCCCTTTCTTACATTCTTTGATAAATAGGCTAAACGCTTACAAGAATTGACAATTGACAATTGACAATTGACAATTGATAATTAAGTTTATGCGTAATGCTACAAGGCTTATTGATGCTAACCTTAATAGAGTAAGGGAGTCACTGCGGGTTTTGGAAGATATAACCAGGTTTATCATAGAGGATTATAAAAGGGCAGGCCAGATACGGCAGATACGGCACAACCTTCATAGCTTCCTGCCACCTGCACACATTCTTATCGCAGCAAGGGATATTGAAAGAGATGAGGGAAGGAGCTTTGCATCTCCAAAAAAGAAGGATTGGCGGGATATATTGACCAAGAACTTTGCTAAGTGTGAAGAATGCCTACGGGTTTTAGAGGATTTTTCAAACCCTAAATTATCTTCTCTTCGCTATCAGCTCTATGGGATAGAAAAACAGCTCTTAAAAAAAGTGGTTGTCTTGGGGCTATATCTTATCATCGACACGGCTGTTTGTGAGCCTGTCTCTGTAGCCAGAGAGCTCGTAGATTCTGGTTTGAGGCTTATTCAGCTCAGGGCAAAGGATATTGGAGTAAGGGAATTTATCAAGATAGCCGAAGAGATACAGAGCCTTTCTGATGAGTTCCTTCTTATCATCAATGACAGGTGTGATGTGGCTTTGGCTGTTGATGCCTGGGGTCTGCATCTTGGGGAAAAGGATATGGATATCTCTCATGCCAGGAAGATATTCTCTGGTGTGATTGGCATAACCTGTCATAGCTTAGAGGAGGCAGAAAAAGCTGAGAAAGGGGGTGCGGATTATGTCTCTGCAGGTCCTGTCTTTCGAACATCAACAAAACCAGAGCTTCTTCCAAAGGGTCTTGATTTCATATCGCAGGTAAAGAAAAAGGTGAGCCTGCCAGTGGTTGCCATTGGAGGGATAAATTTAGAAAACATAGCGGCTGTCAAAGAGAGGGGTGCAGAGGCTATCGCTGTCTGCTCGGCAATTATCAGCCAGAAGGATATAAAGGGCGTCATCTCCTCCTATCTTGCAGCAAATGCAAGTAAAAGGTAATCAGGTTATCGGGTAATCAGGCAATTGTTTTTCGTAACATTTTACTCATCTGAAGAAAAGATTAACCGCAGAGGTCGCAGAGGGCACAGAGAAATAAAATATCTACTTTGAATTTAACCTTATCCATAATTATCTCAGCGAACTCTGCGTTCTCTGCGGTAAATAATTCCCTTTTACTTCACTTGGGTAAATAGTTACAAATCTTTTCTTTTCCATTTTTCCTCCTATTTCCCCTTTTTCCTTATATTGCACTTCAGATGGGTAAATAGTTACTGTTTCTCTTACCGATTACCGATCACCGATTACTGATTACCATTACTTTAGAAGTTGGCTAAAGTGTTACCATATTTTGTCTCCCTATCTGCCAAGCATTGACAAAGACAGACCTTCCTGATATAATTTGGGGCGTGAAGAAAAAATCTGGCAAAAAGAGATTAGTGATAGGAGATTGGGCTTTAATAGCTGGAGGAGCAATTTTAGTCAGTCTTTCAGCAGTAAGCTTTGGTCTCTTTATGAACCAACCTCTTCCATCTACAGTTCTTCTATGCTTACTGGTATGGGTAGGGTTTTCTCTCTGTGCCTCAAAAATCTATAAACTCAGGTTTTCTCATCTTCTTATAAAGGACTCAGTCTCATTCCTTCCATTTATTCTTCTTCCTATCCTTTGGTTTATCATTAAGAAGACAGGGGCACCAAACATTATTCTATACCACATATTCCTTTTTATTTTCATCTTGAGCATGGCTCTCTTCCTAAAAGCAAGGATTGTTCTTCCAGTTCGCCTGAAAGAGCCTTTTTCCTATCTTCTTCTTGGTCTTTCAGTCATCATCTATATCTTCATTTACTCCTTCCTTTCCTATTTGAACTACATAAATCTGTCCATAAGCAGGATTGGTGATTTTGCTTTCTTTAATCAGGTATTCTGGTATACTGTAAATGGAAAGCTGCTTTATTCTCAGTTGCTTGGCTATAGCTTTCTTGGGGCGCATCTATCTCCTATCATCCTTATCTTTGCACCCTTCTATCTTATATGGCAAAACCCTTTAACCATTCTTATCCTTCAGACTATAGTGATTGGAATAGGGGCTATCCCTGTCTATCTGATAGCCAAGGATAAGCTCAAAGACAACTTTTTGGCACTCTCTTTTTCAGCGGCATACCTTCTTCATCCTATGACAGGAAGGGTAAATCTTCTTGAGTTTCATGAGGCAACCTTTTCTATGCCTTTTCTTCTCTTCACATTTTACTTTCTGCAAAAAGAGAAATGGAGGCTCTATCTTCTCTTTCTCTTCCTCTCTTTGCTTGTAAAGGAAAATATTTCTATAACTGTTACCTTTCTTGGTCTTTATATATTTCTGATAAGAAAAAGGAGAAGAATGGGTTTTGCTACGATTGCTATAGGTCTCCTTTGGGCATACCTTTCAGTAAAGGTGGTGATTCCCTGGATAATAGAGACGACCTTTTTTGAAGAAGGCAGTCTAAGTTTTACCCATCTTAGTTTATATTCTCACCTGGGAGGTAGCTTTTCTGAAATAATTAAAAACCTCATCTTTCATCCACAAAAGGTATGGGAGTCTATCCCCTGCCCTAAGCTCATTATATTTAACAACCTGATATATTTCCTTGTTCCTATTGGTTTCTCTTCTTTAGCCAGCCCTCTTATCTTTTTAATAGCCATACCTGAATTCTTTTTGCAAAGCTTCTCTACTATGCCTCTTCAATATATTTTAGTAAGTGCGTATCCTGCTCCCATCATTCCATTTGTGATAATTTCAGGCATCTATGGAGCAGATAGGATAATCCGCTTAAAAAAGGTTGCTCCATCCTCCTTTGCCATATACATCCTGTCTTTAAGCCTACTTTCAAATTTCTACTTCTCCTTCCCTGCCTTAAAGATTACTACAGATGTGGTAAACTATGAACCTGCCCATCACAGAACCCTTCTTTCTATCCCCTTAAACAAAGGAGACTATCAGATTTCAGAGCAGGCAAAGATATTCTTTGAGATGAAGAGGATGATTCCAGAAGATGCAAAGATATCAGCAACCTATGACTTATGGTGCTATCTTTCAGGAAGAAAGACTATTTTCCCTTTAACTGAATTTGAGAAAGCAGACTGCATAATCCTGAATACATCGCCTACTACCTGGACAGACGCAGACTTAACCTCTAAAACATTAAACAGGCTTTTAGAGGATAAAAACTTTCGTTTAATCCTTAACAGAGAAGGCCTTTTTCTATTTGCCAGGAAGGGATATGAAGAAGATCTTCTGAATAAGGCAAAGGGCTTGAGTCTATCTTCTGCTTCGCCCAGACTCCATCTTATCATAGCTTCAGCCTATTCTTCCTTGGACAAAATAGACAAGGCAATACCTGAATATAGAATAGCCATAGAAGGCTACCTGAAGGAGAATCCTGCTCTCCATAAAAATAGACTTATCAACCTGCATAATGAGCTTGCTGCAATCTTTTATAAAAAGAATGATATTGATTCTGCTATCTTTGAGCTAAAGAAAATCATTGAGCTTGACCCAACCCATATTGAAGCCAGAAAAAATTTAGGTTCTTTCTATTTCCTGAAAGGAGAGATAACAAAGGCAGAGGGAGAATTCAAAGAGATTTTGAGGCTTGACCCAGAGAATGCTTATGCCAAAGATATGCTTAAAAAAATTTTGTTGACAAACAATAAATAGGTTTGTAAAATTTGTTTCAACATGAAGAAAGATTTGTCGAACCCAGAGAGAGAGAGAGAGAGAGTAGAAAGCAATCTTTATATAGAATTAGCAAAGCAGGTCAAAATTGGCCTGCTTATTTTTTGTCTAAATTTAAGGAGGTGTAAGATGAGAAGGATATTGATGAGCCTGATGGTTTTGGGGCTTATTGGGAGCAGGTGCTTTGGTACAGATTTGTATGTGCCCTCATCGTATGGGACTATTCAGTCTGCAATAGATGCGGCAACAACCGGCGACAGGGTTCTGGTTGTAGATGGAACTTATACTGGGACAGGGAATAAAGGGCTATGGTGGAGTGGAAAGGATATTACCGTAAAATCAGTAAATGGACCAAGAAATTGTATCATAGACTGTGAAGGTGATGGAAGAGGATTTTGGTTAAGCTCAAAGTACCAAAATAATACCATAGATGGCTTCACGATTAGAAATGGAAGTACTACTGGCAGTGGTGGCGGAATCTATTGTCAGCATTCCACCATTAATATCACAAACTGCATTATTACAGGAAATAGGGCTGATAGCCATGGTGGAGGAATCTACTGTTATTCTTCTCCTTCCCCTAATATTACAAACTGCATCTTTAGTAACAATGTCGCTTATTATGGTGGTGGAATTAGTTGTGGTGGTCCAGGTCCTTCTATTCCTAACATTACAAATTGTGTCATTACAGGGAATAGTGCTACTTATGGTGGTGGTGGAATAAACTGTGGAACTGACCATGCCGCTCATCCTTGTATTACAAACTGCATTATCACAGGAAATAGTGCTTCTGTTGATGGTGGCGGAATCTTCTGTTACTGGGGCGGTAGCCACCCATCCATAAACTACAGTGACTTCTATGGCAACAGCCCAAACAACTTTCATAACTGTTCTCCTGGTATTGGTAATATATACCAGGACCCACAATTCATTGGAGGGGACAATTATCACCTTCAACCCCTCTCTCCTTGCATAAATTCAGGCACAAACTCAGCCCAAGCACTGCCGGCAACAGATTTAGATGGTAATCCCCGTATAATAGGTAGCATAGTTGATATGGGTGTTTATGAATACCAGTTTTATATCTCTTCCATCTCTCCTTCAACAGGCCCAGTAGGAAGTGTGGTGACTATAGGAGGAGAATGTAATAGTGCAAGGGTAGTCTCCATCTCCTTCGGCAACACCCAAACCATCACTACAACCGTATCATCAAACAACGGCACCTTTTCAGCCACATTCATCGTTGATACCCAAACCCCAGGCACAAAAATAATCACCGCCCAAGATTCATCAGGAAACCTTGCCACAACTACATTTATCCTCCTCCCCCCAACATTCCTGAAGATAGTCCCATCGTATAATCTCATCGCTAAGAATCAGGAGTTTGATGTGGATGTAATGATTGAAAATGTCAAGGAGCTAAAGATTGCTGAATTGTATCTATCCTTTAACCCAAATATCCTTGAGGTTATAGAGGTAGGGACTGGCCCGGTCTTATCTGGTGGGCTTATGACCAGGAGTTATGATAATATTAATGGTAGAGTCTATTACATTGCTGGTCTCATGACTGGCTCTGTGACTGGCTCAGGGGTATTGTGTTCAATAGGGTTTAGAGGAAAAGAGGGAGGGACATCCACATTGGTCTTTGAGTCTGACTCAGCAAATAACAGGGAAACTTTGTTGCTCAACCGAAATACTGAATCTATTCCCTTTAATAAAGAGGAAGGTTCATTCTATGTCGCTACATCTTTATCAGTCTCACCCCAAAACCAGACCATATCTGCTGGGAATAGCCAGAGTTACTCTGCTTATGCAAGATGTGGCTTAGAAGATGTTGATGTTACAGGCTCGGCTACATTCTCTGCATTAGGAGGAGGCTCTTTCACCACCAGCCTATTTACTGCTCATTACATGGGAACATACACCATACAGGCAGGCTTTTTAGGTACTATCGGAGCAACCAATGTTTATATAACTTCAGGAACACCAACAGCACTTCTCTATGTAAGCGGTAATGACCAGACCTCAACCTGCACAACTACTTTGCCAAATCCCTTTGTAGTCAAAATAGAGGATGCTTATCATAACCCCTGTCCTAATATTGCTGTGAACTTTGCTGTTATTTCCTCTCCAGTAGAAGCAGAAGGCTATAGCCTATCTTCCACCCAAACCCTGACCAACATAAATGGAACTTGCTCAAGCTATCTCACCCTTGGAGATGAGCCACCAGGGAATTATACTGTAAGAGCTTCTTCAGGAAGCCTATCACCCTTTGATTGGACAGCCGGGTCCTTACGAAGAATAGGAAATATTGCTGGAATCTGTCTGATAGACTATGGCACAGAAGGACAAAGGACTGCAAGTATCACTGTAACCTTGATTGAGACAAGTGCTACCATCACAACCAATTCTAACTCCTACTTTATCTTCAATAATATCCTTGTAGGAACATACACTCTGAGCTTTACCTACCCTGGGGCAACACCAGCCACAAAGACTAATATTGCTATAACCCAAACCCAGGTAAACGATACTACAGATATTGGCACAATCACCCTGATTATGGGCGACTCAAATGGAGATGGTCAGATAAACTTCGTAGATTGGCTACCCCTGGCAGAGTGTCTTGAAAACCACACCTACAATCCAGCCTGTGATTTTAATGGTGATGGCAAGATCAATGCCTGGGATCTGGCAATCTTTATAGACAACTTCGGAGAGCAACAGCAAGGAGGAAAGGCAGTGAAGGCTAAGACAAAGACCAGGGATAGAGCCATGACCCTGAGGTTTGAACCAAACTCAATAGATGATGCAAAGATAGGGGATATTGTCACCATGAATATCCTTATCTCAGGTGCAAAAGACTCTTATGGTGGTGAGGTTCACTTAGTCTTTAACCCAGAGGTCTTAGAGGCACAATCTTGCGAGAAAGGAGACTGGATACAGAACCCACAGGTACTGATAAACAGGATAGACAATAATAAAGGAAGGATAGACTTTGCCCTTGGTGCCTTAAAGCCCATAACAGAAAACTCAGGTCTCTTTGCTAAGATTAGCTTCAGGGTAAAAGCAGAGGGAGAGTCCCTTATCAAGTTTGAGTTTGACACTGAAGCAAACAGAAGGACTCTCTTTATTGAGAAAGACTATGTTGTTCCAGAGATAATCCCTGATGAAGGAAAGATAGAGGTTATTCCCCTCTCATCAATACTCCTCCAAAGCTATCCCAATCCTTCTTCAGATTCCTGCTTCATACCCTTTAAGCTATCAGAGGATGCAGATGTCCTTTTGGAGGTCTATAACATTACTGGACAAAAGGTTAGAACAATAGATGCCGGACACAAAAAAGCAGGTTTATATATAACCAAAGAGAAAGCCCTATTCTATGACACAAGAAATGATAGAGGAGACAAGCTATCCCAGGGCCTATACTTCATAAGCCTTAAAGCAGGAAAGTATTCTGGAAGACAAAGGTTAGTGATTCAGAGATAGTCTATCAATTTTGGAAGTAACTTATTTTTCATTCTATAGGCTTCTTTTCTGTGATATGCAGCAATAAGATAGACTACTTTCTCTTCCTCGTCTATTTCATAGAAGAATCGATAATCTCCTATTCTGTATCTCCATGTCTTTGGTTGCCAATCTTTAAGTTTTTTGATATTCATGCCATAATGAGGCTCCTTTTTCAGTTGAGGATAGACATAATCAGAGAATTTATCTCTTATCTTTGCCAGACCACCCTTTATGAGTCTTTCAATATTCTCTGTCCAGTTTTCTGTCTCAAATATCCAATATTCATTCAATGAGCCTTCCCCTCTTTTCTTTGGCATCCCTCGAACCTTTTTTTAGACTTCTCATCAGTTCTTTATTGCTTAATATCTCTAACATCTCAATATCATCAGCAAAAGAGGTCTCTTCAATATAGTTTAAGGTCGCATTTTCAATGAAGTTTGAGATTGGTCTTCTCTCTGTTTGGGCATAGCTTTTTATCCTCTCATATGCTTCATTATCTAATCTTACAGTTATAGTCTTTACCATTTTTGTTCCTCCTTAATTCATTTTTGTTCTATTGTATTCTTATTAAATATATCTGTCAAGAGATTATGCTTTCGATAATTTGCAAAAGTTCAGTAATTGACATAAAAAAAGGGGTTGGATTATAATTGAGGGTGTGAGGAAAGGAAAGGGGTTTGCAAGATGGCTGCCAAAGGATGAACCGATAAACTCAGAGCCTTTTGGTAAGATAGATTATCTTGGTGGACTACTGGTCTTGTTTGTCTCTTTTGGGGTTTATCTTCATACTCTTACTCCTACAGTCGGCTTTCATGACTCAGGTGAGCTGATAACAGTAGCCTATACCTCAGGCATTGCCCATCCACCAGGATACCCGCTTTATACCTTGCTTGGCAAGCTCTTCTGCACCCTGATTCCTATTGGAAATATTGCCTACCGCATGAACATGGAATCAGCACTCTTTGCCTCCCTTGCTGTGATGATGACCTACTTTATCATCTTAAAATTATTAATCATCAATCATCAATTATCAATTATCAGAATAATTCCTTCTATTGTTGCTTCTCTGATATTAGCCTTCTCTGCCACCTTCTGGGAGCAGGCAGTGATAGCCGAGAAATACACACTAAACGCATTCTTTTTCACCCTGCTTATCTTCATTCTCCTCAAGTGGCAAGAAACTCAAAACTCAAAACTCAAAACTCAAAACTATTTATATTTGTTTGCTTTTATGTTGGGTCTTTCATTTACTCATCACTTTCAGACAGTCTATCTTGTCCCAGGGAGTATATTCTTCATCTCGGCTACATTATGGAACCACAGGGACACAGAGGTACAGAGAAAGAAAAAGAGTCCACAGATTTCACAGATTTTTTCAATCCGCAATCCGCAATCCGCAATCCGCAATTTTCTGAAGATGGGTCTGCTTTTTATCTTGCCTCTTACATTATGGCTCTATCTTCCCTTGAGGGCATCTCAAAATCTTCCCTTAAACTGTGATTGGGGAAATCCTAAAACATGGGAGAGGTTTATTGCTCATCTCAGTGTAAAGGAGTATCATTATTTTATGGTCTTCTCAGCTAAGGAGTGCTTAAACCATCTTTTCCTCAATCTCAAAACCGTCTTTGTTTCGGAATATGGTCTCCTCGTCTTCTTTTCTATCTGTGGATTTTTTATTTCCTTGAAGAACAAACCTATTTTCTCCTTGTTTTTACTTTTAGTCGGTCTGGCTAATATCTTTCATCTTACCACCTATGCCATACCCATTTCAAATACCAAAGATTATCACCTTCCTTCTTACATTATCTTTTCTCTCTGGACAGGTCAGGCTATGTTTTTTATCGCATCCTTTGCAAAAAGATTCTCTTTGCTTCTTCTCTTTGTTCCACTGTTCCTTTTTATATCTCATTATCAGGAGGCCAATAAAGTTAGATACTATTTTGCTTATGACAATGGAAGAAATATGTTGAAATCGCTAAGAGATGATGCCCTTCTCTTTACTTATACCGATGATGACCTCTTTCCTCTCTGGTATCTTCAATATTGCTCAAGGTTTCGTGATGATACTGTTTCAATCAATATTCTCCGACTCCAATATGACTGGTATGCAGAGGGATTAAAAGAAAAGACCGGGCTTTCTTTTTCTCTCTTGCCACAGGAACTGAGCAACTTAAAAGGGGGAGAAGATGTAACCAGGTTTAGAATCAAAGATATTGTTGATAAAAATATCAAAAACTCTCCTGTCTATATCTTTCCAGCACAATTCATTCCTGATAACCAATCCTTTCGTGAAGGAATCGCCTATAGGGTTTTGGAGAAAGGGATAGATGAAATAGGTTTTAAGACAGCAATTAAAAAAAGCCAGGAAAGGCTACTCTGGCGAGAATTTAATTCTGACTCTAAGGGGAAAGAGATGATAAGTCGGTATATAGATGCATATTATAGTCGTGGATTGGAGATAGGTTCTCAAGGGATGTATGAAGAGGCTGCTTTGGAGTTCAAAGAAGCGATTAAACTTTCTCCTCTCCACTGCGAGGCTTTCTTTAACTCAGGAGTGGCTTACTTCAAGATGGGAAGAAGGAAAGAGGCAGAAGCCTGTTTTAAGAAAACCCTGGTGATAAATCCTGCTCATCAGTCTGCCAGGAGAAGCCTGGAGCTTATCTATCAAGTCAAAGATAAAAAATAGGTAACACTTTAGCCGATTGAAGTAGAAATAGTATTTTATCTAAATCGGAACGGTTACGGCAGATTCTGAAATTGAGCAAGAAGCTCCTCTATCCCTTCACCTGATAGGGCAGAAATGGCGACGCTGATTGAAAAGCCCTGTCGGACCTGCTGAGAAAGCTCTTTATCCACAAGGTCTGCCTTATTAAAGACCGTTATTCTTGGAGAAAGAGCTGCCCCTAACTCCTCTAAAATCTTTTCAACTGACTGTATCTGCTCTCTGAAATCAGGATTGCTCACATCAACAATATGAAGGATAATATCAGCCTCTATAACCTCAAGAAGTGTAGCGGAAAATGCCGAGATAAGATTCGTGGGAAGGTTCTGGATAAAACCGACTGTATCTGTAAGGGTTATATCCCTCCCTTCTACCCTGATCTTTGAGGTTGTTGGGTCAAGGGTGGCAAAGAGAAGGTTATCAGCATAAACCTGCTTTTTTGTAAGCCTTGTAAACAGGGTTGACTTTCCTGCGTTTGTGTAACCAACAATAGCCGCATTCAAAAAATGTTTCTTTCTATTCTTTCTCTGCTCTATCCTCTCTTTTTTCACTATGTCTATAGTCTTCTTCAAGCGAGCTATCTTCTCTCGTATCCTCCTTCTATCGGACTCGAGCTTTGTCTCTCCAGGCCCCCTTGTTCCAATCCCACCACCCAATCTTGACAAATGAAAGCTGGAACCTGTGAGCTTTGGAAGAATATATTGAGCCTGAGCAAGCTCTACCTGAAGCTTTGCCTCAGATGTTTCAGCCCTTTGAGCAAATATGTCAAGGATTATGCCTGTTCTATCTAAGACCTTTGCTTCTAACCTTTCCTCAAGATTCCTTGTCTGAGTTCCTGAAAGCTCCTGGTTGAAGACGACCAGCCTTGCCTTAAACCTTTCTACCAACTCTTTTAGTTCAGCGAGCTTTCCTTTCCTTAAGACAAAAGCTGCATCTGGCTTTCCCTTCTGAATAAGCTCTGCCAGGACTTTTCCTCCGGCTGTCTCCACCAAAGAGCTCAGCTCAGAAAAAGAGCTTGATTTATCAGGATGGACATCAACAATTATGGTTGCTTCTTTCATATTGCATAATTACTCAAAATCTTGGGGAAATATTTAGCCACAGATGAACACAGAAGAGATATTTAGACATTGATTTACACAGATGGTCACAGATAATTTTTAAATTTTATCAGTGGAAATCAGTGTTAATCTGTGTCAAAAAAATAAGTGTTAATCCAAAGTGTATCTGTGGCAAGATTTATTTTTCTGTGGCTTTTCCACAATCCTAAATTTTGTGAGTAGTTATCATATTACTTTGCGCCTTTGCCACTTTGCACCTTGTTTACATCTATTGTTGCTTCTTTCATATTACCCTCACCTCTTGACCAGGCTACAAGAAAATAACTTATTTCTCATCTAATTTAATAGTATAGGAATTTCCTTTTTTAATCCAAAGTAATCTGTGGATTGAACTTAAGGAATTAGGGATTAGGAATTGGGAATTGGGGATTGGGGCTAATTCCTAATTCCAAATTCCTAATGCCTAAATTTATCCCTGATTGCCTGAATGCCTCTTCTATCTTATCTTCATAATCCTGCTGGGAGATTGCCCCATCCTTAGCCATAAGCTCTATCTCTAAGGTTTCAAACTTGCTTTGCAGTAGGTTCATTACCCCCATAATACCGGCTACCTTACCCTTTGGCACCTGAAACCGCAATTCTACCCGTTTCTTTACAGAAAGATCAATCTCCTGTTCACCAACCTTAAAAGATTTAGGCTCTGGTTGTGAATATAGTGGTGATTCAGGTGCAGGCTCTTCTTCTTTCTTCTTTTGCTCATGGCACAAGGCGGCACTAATCATCACCTCATTTCCAGAGAAGGCAATAGATGGTTTTTCTTTGAAATACCTGCAGACTGATTTATCGCCTTCCAACTCACCCAATCCGAATAACCCTGTCCGCACGCCTTCAGTAATTCCATCTTCCAGGACCGCTTTATTTATTGGCCTTCTCTCTCCAGGTGTCTTGAGGGATGACTGATACAATTGTTCTGTCAGGACATATTCTTTCTCAGACAGATACTTCTCTTTGAGGACTATTGGGACAATCTTTTCCAGAATCTGGCCATCAGAACGGAGTTTCTCATAAACCTCCTGGTCAAGCCTTTTCTCCTCGCCATAGGTGGGTATTCCCAAATCTCCATCCTTAAGACCTTCCTTATCAGGGATGGCCATCGCCCTATAAAGTCTGCGGATGGACTCTTTCAGTCCCTCTTCTGCCTTCTTTAATTCTTTCTTTACTTCCTTTTTCTGGTCATCAGAGAGATTAAGCCCCCTATCCTGCTCAATATACCCGTAGGCAATTTTGCGCTTCATAGCCGTAATAAACATTTGCCTTTCAGATTCCAGGGGATAGAGGAAGAAGATGGTATTGCGGTAGACCCTCGGTGTCTGCCCCTTGGTTTTAAGGATATTCTCCATCAGCCCTTTATCGCCCCTCTTTAAGACGACAAGTTTGAGCTCCTCGGAATCCGGGATATTGCCTGCATTCTCTTCCCAGATAAAGACCTTCAATCTTCCATCTTTAATACTCCTTCGCAAAAGCTCCAGCTCCATCTCAATAAGCTCATTCTCCTTAACATTCTCCATATTGGTCAAGAGGATTCGGTTTAGATTGGGCTGATTGTTAAAGAAGTATTTCTCGCCTATATTTTGCAGGTAAAATAGCTTGCCCTTTAGATGTTCAGTAACCTCAGCCACCACACCGGCCGGATTCTGGATAGTGGTGGCAGACCGCTTTACCTCACCAGAGGTTGTGCCACGCTCCTGACCACCAGAAAAGGAGTAGAGAAATATGGTCGTGGCTGTCCGTGTGCCCAGGCCCAATCCCTGATAGGCACGGCCCAGTGACATATCTACTCTCTTAGAACCTGCTCCCACATCGGTAATATCAGCCGCTATAACGCTATTAAACTCAGGTCCACTATGCTTTAAGAGTTCCTGGCGAATCTCCTGATTTGCCAGGTCAAAATCTGCCAGACTGATATAAGGCTTACCCGTCTCCTTCAGGGAATGTATGACTAAAGAAAGTAACCTGAGCACACCCCGGGTTCTCTGGAAGGTGGGAAAACTCCCCCAACGGTGATAGAGGACATTCACCACCTCGGGCATAAAAGGATACGAGCCAAGGAATCTATCCCTGTATTCAGTAGGCTGCATCCCAGCCGGAAGTATCCCTTCTTTTTCGGCATATTCTATAAATTCCGTCACCACCCTTTTGGCACCATTTTCATTAAATTCGCCAAAGAGTCTTCTTCTGATAATCCTGCTAATCTCATTCTCCTGAACCGGGGTATAAATCTTCTCCACCCTGCCGGCCACCTTTTGTAATTGCTGATAGAGCGTTTCTGCCCTTTCATCATAATGTTCAATGATGCTTGAGGGCAGGGTTACCACTAAGCAGACCTTTTCTAAGGTGCCTGCTGTCTCGGTAAGCTCCTGCATAAAGGCAATGGTCTGGGCTGCCAAAGTGCTTTCTGCCACCTTTACGCCTGCGGCTTTGGTTACATATTCTAAGACCTCATCCATCAGAATAAGCACCGGTTGATTTTCGCCAAGGAGTTCTCTTATGGCTTCTTTGCCCGGGGAGACCTGGCCGGAGAATCTTACAGCCTTTCCTGTCAATTGCTTCTCCAATAATCCCCATAGGGTTTCTTCTGTAGAGAGGGCTGTGCCAGACACCACCACCTTTTTGGCATTCCATTCTACGGCCTTATGATACATAGCAATCAAGGCATGGGTCTTACCGCCGCCAAAGGGTGTCTGAATCTGGATGACCGGATCCCCTCCCTTACCCTGCAAACGATTTTCGACAATAGTAAGCAGATTCGTAAGCCCCTGGGTTTGATAGGTCTTTCTAAAAAAGGTCTCGGCATCTTTATACTCATCCGGGCCCCTGTTCTGGCTCACCTGCCAGAGGTCTGCGGCAAAGACATCCATCGTGAGCCTGCCCTCTAAAATGTCCCTATGTGGGACAGCTATGGTATGAAATGGTTTCATTCAATCGCCTCCTGTATCCATCTTTCAACCCATTTTAAGACTTTTTCAGCAACTAAAGTCTGGTTTGTCATAAATCACCTTCCCATCCATGGCAATCTTTTTGTAAACCATAAAAAGATTATCTTTTAGTTCCTCAAATCTTTCAGGGGTCTCAACAATAACATCAACAGATGCTCCAATACCATAGAGATATCTGTAAATTTGCTGGGCAAGCCTTCTTCTATGTTCTACGCCCTTTTTAATAATACAGAGGTCGTAGTCACTCTCTTTTTTATAATCTCCCCTTGATCGAGAACCAAACAAAATAATTCTATCAGGATCTGCTACCCGGATAATTATCTCAATTGCTTTTTCTAATGGACCACTCATTCAAATAACCTCCCTTGCACTGATTTATCCTTGATTTCACTTATTATCCTCTCTTTGCCTGAAAGAAAGCCATCTAAAAGTTTCTTCTCCTTGCTATCATTAGGCAGGGTTTCGGATATTGCCTGGGCTACACGGTAAAATGCCTCACCTTTGCCAAAACCTGATTCGGAGAGCAAAGCCACCATTTCGCTGCGCTTACTCTTTTCCCAGAGCAGGAGAACTCTATGGAGGGCATCTATAAGTTCTGAGGAATCTTTAATATCCTCAAGCCTTCTCTCCTGCGGCCCCAAAAACCTGATGAATTCCTTCTCCTTTTTGATAAATCCTCCTCGGCTCCATTCTTTCGCCAGATCAATACTGCAACTCTGAGCCAGTTTGCGGGCCTCGTCAAAAGCTGCCTTTGCCTCACCATAGTTCCAGCGGTAGAGGACATAAAATCGGGTCAAATCAGAGATTTCACCAGCAAAGCCATTGTGCAGTATCTGGCGGACAGCGTAATCAGTGGCAATCCTTCGCACATCCTCCAGCATCCGGTTGGCACGGACAATATTACCCTCATAGTCCATCACCTTCTCATACTTGCCAAAAACCTCAATGGCAGAGCCAATGGCGGCGATAAAGAAGTCTGCCCCTCCAATCCCCTCCTCCCAGAGCCGATGGAGTTTCTGGTCAAGATGCTGTTTTAGTTCCTCCTTTACCTCTATGTAAAAACCAGTAGGCTGGCGGGACATCTTGCGGGCTATGATGTAAATGGAGGAGGCAAGCGATGCAGTCTCTTTTGCATTTAACCTTGATCCCATCTCTGTATGCAGAGGCCAGGCACCGGTCATAATCAGGCCTGAGTCTAAAAGGGAGTTGATGAGTGTCTCCCAGCCCTCTGTTGACTTGTGAGCATAGACAATGACCGCAATGCCGTCTGGTTTTAGAACACGATGGAACTCCTGAAAGGATTTTTTGAGCATATCCTCGAAGTATGCCTTGCCTTCTTCCCATCCGCCTGGTCCATTGGAATAGGCCACAATCTCATTCTTCTTGGGCGTGAGTGGTGTTGAGAAGAGTTCAGGATACAGGTCACCCACAGTCCTTTTTAGCCAGACATAGAAAAAATCAGAGAGATAAGAGTAAGGCACATTATCATAATACGGCGGATCGGTGAAGACAGCATCAAAGTAGTTGTCAGGATATGGCAGAGAGGTGGCTGAGGATTGGGTTACGGTGGCGGGGGTTGAAATATGACTTATATTTGGAAGTGTATTTTTTACGGTTCTAATACTAACTATCTCACCCCAAAATGGATTTCTTTCTCCATAATCCCATAACATAGGTAAAGCTTGCCTGCTAAAAACCCAGTGATTATCTTCTTTGTATGCAAGATATGGACATAAAACTGAATTCCAAGATGCTAACTTATCAACTATAAAACTAAGATAACTCACCACTGCCTTCGCATACTCTTCACTCATCCCTGCTCCCTCATCCCTCATCCCTACATACGCCTGCCTTACCTTCTCCACAAAGGTAATCAATGCCAGTTTCTGACGGGGGTTGAACAGGTCACCCCAAGACTTAAAGTCATATAATGGCAATTGACTTCCAACTGCTCTATGGCTCTCTTTTGGTGGTATGGGCTCATCCGGTACTGGGTCTATCCCCCATTCTTCCATCAAAATTGCCCTTTTCTCCTCAAGATATTCCTCTGCCTCCTTGAATATCTCCAAATCCTCTTCTGTGGCAAGCCTGTAAGTTTTTCCCTGCCTGTTTGGATGATGCAAGATAACAGCCACCATTCTCTGGCCTGCTTTTCCTTCTTGAAACAGCCTGCGAGTGGTCTTGGCATCCACGGTAGAGCCGCAGACCGGGCAGGTAGCAACTGCCCTGGCAACCGTGCCATTCTCAGGGTCAAAGCCTTCGGGCATTGGCTCATATCCAGTGCCTACTATCTTGAATGACAAGCAGGATGCTTGTCCTACTACATAAGGGAAAAGTGCCACCTTCTTTTTGTCCTTCTTTGCCAACCAGAACTGACGCATCAAGGGAATCTCAGCCCCGCAGATGGGATTCTGGCAGGGGATAGTCCTGGCCCAGATATAGCCTACTGGAATAGAACCGTCTGTCTCTGCTGGATAAAATCTTCCAATCTCCTTCTTTGCCTCTTCTAAGACCCACCCGCCCCATTTCTTCACATCCTCCAAAAGCGGATTTATGGTTACCTCTGCTGGTATTGGAACATCAGATTTAGTCTTTTTTGGTCGTCCATACTTCTGTGGATACTCCAGGGTGCATTTCTGGATCAAGACTGCCACTGGATTTAAGTCGCCTGTATAGGTCTCACATCCTAAGCGAAGTGCCTCCAACGGAATAGCCCCACCACCACCGAATGGATCAAGCACCTTGGGCGGCACACCATTATTTGCCTTTAGAATATCCTTTCTGGCCTGCTCTATCATCCCCTGATTCAAGGAATTCTCCCACTTTGAGAAGTCAATAATAAATTGCCGGCTTTTGTTCCACTCATCAATGTTTTCAGGTGGAGGAATCAAGGCAGCATAGTTTGTAGCCCTTGACGAGGCCAGGGGCCGCCTTGCCCACCAGATATGCAGGGTAGAGATATGGCCGTGACGGATATTCTTATCCCTTGCAGATTCAATACTTACTTCCTTGACTGGAAAACTTGTCTCTATGAATCTTTTCATGGCTCACCCCTTAAGATTTTTCTCTCCATAACCGTACCGTAAATGAATATTCTTCCTCAATTAAATCCGGCTCTGTATTGTTGTGTTTTAGCATACCGGCAATAATCTTTCTTGGAACTCCAAGACCGGTTGCCTCCACATAATGGTAATCTCTAAGCACTTCCTTGATAAGTTCATTACGGGTTGCCCGACATCCTGCCTTCATTCGTTCTATCGTTATCGTATTTGGAAGTTTTCCTGGACTGATTACCTCCAAACGGTCACTGTAAATGGACAATTCGATATCTGTTCCACTGATAGTATAATCCCGATGGGCAATCGCATTAACAATCATTTCCCTGATAACTTCTTCCGGATAATCAGGTTTGTCAATACGCCTACTACCTTCCATCAGATATGATTTGGAGCCTGTGTTTCTACGAGTAAAATCTACAGCCCGCTCCACCAGACCTCTGTTCACTATATCTTTGTCTATGATTTTGGCTACTATTGGTCCCCGAATCATCTCTCTTTCGATTGCCTCATAATCCTTTTCCTTTCCCCGGTAAGCAACAGCAGCGATACCGGCCTGAGGAAGATAGTGATTAGGATTTTTCCCAAACAAGAGAATTCCCCCCACAGAAGGGATGTGTCTATCCTGGTCGGCAACCATTATTTCTGTATTTACCAGAAGTTGTTGCCATGTTTCCCTGTCTTCATCAGAAGGAATATCTTGTTTCCGTATATCTCGAAAGTAATTTTTTATACGAGGCATATCTAATGCCTCAAATATAGCCCCTGGAACTGGTTTCAAATCAAATCGAATTTGACCTCGTTGTTGAAAAAGTCGCTGAAGCTCTTCCTGGCTTGCTTCTCTGTTTGTAGAACCCACACGAATGTAATAATAACGATGTTGATTGTGCCACAAATGATGAACATAAAGTCCCTGAGTAAAAGTGGCCACTGCTACAAATCTACCTTCAACCTCAAACATTTCATAATCGGGGATAATTTCGGGTTTTACCTTATCTCTGCAGATACTCATCACCCATTCTTCCAGATTTTGTCGAGTGGTTCCACAAATTGTCCCATCGTCATCTATCCCCAGGAAGATATTTCCTCCATGGAAGTTCAAAAAAGCGACAATTTCTTTAGCCAGATCAGCAGGCTGGACATCGTCCCTTTTAAACTCAACCCTTGAGTTTTCACCGTTTCGGATAATCTCCAATAATTCTGTTTTACTCATAGTTATCACCTATCTTAAGATTTTTGTAACACTTTAGCCATTTGAAGTAAAATTTAACCTTTGGAGAAATAAAATATAATCACGAAATCCCGAAAAGACGAAAACCAGAAAAAATTAAAGGACAACTCTTTTTATAGATAGGGCTTCTTCATATATTGACTCCAAAAAACCTGGTCCTAACTCTTTATGCACCTCAATGGCTGCATTTATAATCCTGCTTGATAATTCCTCAAATTCAATTTCCATATAGTTCAATTCGCTTTTTTCCTTTTCGGGATTTCTCCCTTTCGGGCTTTCGTGTTTCTTCTTTCTCCGTGATCTCTGTGCCTTGAGTGGTTTATATTCTTTGTTGTACTTCACTTGGGTAAATAGTTACTCATTTGGGGAAATAGTTACCACTTAACTATAATCTCCATATCGGGAATTATCTCCTTATCCCCCTTCTTACACTTTTGATGTCCAGCCTGAACGGTTACTTAAAGTTTTATTTGTCATTTGTATCCTCTATGCTTTTTTTCCTTTGACTGCCAATTCCTCAAACGGCACCACATACCTTACCACTTCAACCTTCTCTTCTGGTTCTAAATTCTCTGCTGGGTTCTGAATGATGTAAAGCTCAGGTTTTTGGACTGCATTCATCACTGCATACAGATAATAGTCATTTCTAAATCTCTTTGCCTTAAACCACTCATTCTGGGTAAGGCTCACCGCACCAGTTTCTGCCCTTGCTTTAACCTCAATATAGCGGAGATTGCCGTTCTTGTCCCTTGAGCGAATATCAAACCCTAAGTTTTCAGCAGAGACATCCTCGGGGTCTCTCTCATTTGAACGCTCATATTCCATAGCCATTTTCATACCGATAGCCTCAATTTGGGCATCACTCTTCATCGCCGTATCAACCTTGGCTGCTGGCTTTACCTTGATCATACCGACAAAGCGGGGCATACTCATAACCAGGCTTTTTTCCTTCTGTATCTGTTTTTTTAGTTCAATAAGTGCCTTTTCATACCCTTCTTTTCTTTCCTCTTTATTTCTGATAGCCAGGTCAACATTTTCATTTCGTTCTTTTCGGTCATAAAGCGTAATCAAGTCGCCGTCTAATTTATTGATGAGGTAGTCCAGTGATTTGATGCCATACTTTTCTTTGATTCCTGCCTGGCGGTTACGCTCCCTTAGAATTTCTTCTTTGTATCCTTCAAGTTTTGGGATGATGCTATTGGATACCAGTTTCTTGAGGGCTTCTACATCAACAGAGCCTTCTGTATTGCCTCCTTCGGCTAAGTCCCAAATAATAGTCGGGGATACCATCTTTATCTGGTTTTCATCTGCATAGAATCCAAAAAGTCTTTTCCCGGCTACAGAGCCTGTGCCGTCTCTGATCTCGCCTTCATAAAAGAGGATGTATCCGTTAAGATTTCCATCCGGGTCAGTAAAGGTAGCGCCACTTTGAAGTGAATCTGAAAGGTTATTCTCAATCCAGATCATTATAGCCTCAAACAGGGGATGACCAAAGGAAATGGTAACACTTTACCCATCTGAAGAAGAGATTAACCGCAGAGGTCGCAGAGAGCACAGAGAAATAAAAACTTAAAATTTTGTAAATTCTCTGCGTTCTCAGCGTGCTCTGCGGTGAATAATTATCTTTTGCTTCACTTGGGTA
>JAZDOR010000101.1:0-4845 GCA_043798435.1 bacterium | reverse complement strand
TTATCTCACTATCTCTCTATTCTCTATCCCCCCATCTCCCAAGAATTGCGAACAATAACGATAACAATGTAACCGCGCCCGATAATGGTTTATCTCTTAGAATTTACACCCTTTGTGGCTCTTTCTCTGTATCTGTATTCTTGCTGTCTGAATAGTTACTGTTGCTTTCAATCTCTTGCGAATTGCCACAGGATATTGAGCAGTTACCTTTCTTGACTATTTTCTGGTTAAGTTAATATTTAACAATCCAAACTTTATGGTAAAATACTGCTTTAGCATGAAGTTGGATTGAAAATGATTACATGCAAGAATCATGCCAAATCATTCCGAACAGTATTGTGTCTGTCCCTATTTTTGCCTATTTTTGGAGTCGTATTATTAGGAGTTTATTTATTATAGATGGATTAGAAACAAAGCCCCTAAAATTATAGTAACACTTTACCCATTTGAAGTGTTCTTTGAAAATAAGGTGGTCGGGTTTGTCAAGACCAATTTTAAGAAAAAATAAGGTGTAAAGTTTTAAGATTTACAAAGAGCAATTTCTGGTTTTTTTAATTTTAGCTTCACAATGCACTTCCCACGGAGTTTTATAATCTAAAGATTGATGAAACCGCTCAAGATTATAAAACTTAAAATAAGTAATATCAATGCTCCAAACCTGATTAGCTCTTGTTATTTCTAAAAAAAATTCATTTTTTTAAATAAGTCTTCTCTACCTTTATAAGGTATATCTTCTTTTACACCTTATTTATAGCTTAAAAGTGGGGACAGTTTTTCCCGACCATTATATGTTGCCTACCCGAAGATTGTCTCCGCCCCTCAAAAAAGTTAGAGAAGTTCTAACCCTTCGCCTCCACACTTTACTGGATAAACAATTCACAGTATACATCCTCTATCTTGCCATATTGAAGCACATCATTGAACCGATGAAGAATTTTCTCCTTAAATGCCTTCTTTCCTTCAAGGGTTCCTATCTCTGGTGTGCTTGATATTAAAATATCGTTCACTATCTTCTTCAACTCCTGCCTTCTGTTCTCAAGCTCCTCTGGGAGAAGAAACTCACAATCTGTCTTATATGCTACCCTTAAAAATAGATCCTCAATCTTGACATAAGTAGGCTGCTCTGGATTTACAAGCCTTGCCACAAAATCACCAAGCTCATAATAGGTATTCCCAATGTGGAAAATCTGACATCTGGCGATTCTGCGGTAGATGTTATCTGGATAATTCTCTATCAATCTTTGGTATATATCCTTTGCTTTTTGGTAGTCATTATCAGTTGTATGATAGATAGTTGCTACCCGATATAAAGCCTCTGCTGCTATTATAGAATCAGGATACTTTTCGACCAACCCATTCCATAGCCTCACTGCTTCCCCAGAATTTGTATAATTTTTATATCCCATAGCCTTATTATACAATTTCAACTTCTCATAATTAGAGTCGCTGTTGTCTTTAATAAATTTGAGTCTTCTCTCACAGATGCCCTTAAGCACCTTAGAGGGCGAGTCTTCAAAACCTTTTTGATAGAAGAAAATGGCTTTTTCGTATTGATTCTCTCTGAAGTAGCTATTTCCAGTCTTGAACAAGGCAATCCCTGAAGCCTCAGTTTTTGGATACGCTTCAATCACTCTTTGGTATAGCTCTAAGGCCGAGCCTTCTTTTGTCAAACGGCATTCAGCAATCTTGAGGCTTGCAAATCTGGCATATATACTTTCTGGATGAGCAGAAATTATCTTATTAAAACATGCAACAGCCTCTTTGAGGTTACCGGAAATCTTATGAATGATTCCAAGCCTGTAATCTGCAAATTCTGACTTTGTCCAGTTCTGGTGGATATTAGTGCAGCCAAAGATATAGTTAAAAACCCTTCCTTCCTCATCAAATATTGGTTCATAAACAAGCTCATCTCCATTTATATCTTTATCCTCAAGGAAGGGAAAGGCATCCATCAAAAGAAGCCATTTACTACATTCAGGGTCTGAATAAAGAATATCAAGGGAGTAAGGATATTGATTATAGAGGCCATAATATTTGTTAAGGACATATTTTATGTTGTAGATATGGTTATAATTTATTTTTTCTTTATGGTCTTCTATCATCTCCCTGTTTTTTATATTCTCTATATAATGGATTATTGGCTGGCTTCCACCCATTCCAATTCCCATAGCAGCCATTACTATAAGCAAATGATACTTAAAGGAAAAGATTCTCCTTTTCTTTAGCCACCAGCAGATACAACCCGCTATCAACCAAATCAAGCATATGAAGGTCTCAAGATGAAAATCTGTAAACTTTTTCATCTCTAAGTAGAAGCGTCCATTTCCGTCTATATTGTCGATGCCGAAATATACAGAGAAGAATGGAACGATTGCTAAAGAGAGGTAAAGGAGCAAAGCTCCATATACGAGAATTATAAACAAGTTTAAGGCTATGGATACATATCTCTTCCCCTTATATCTCATCTGAAGGCTTATTAAGATGAGGAAGATTTCAAGGACTATCCACATTTCAATTGAAAAAAATAGACTGATTTTCGTATATAGCCCTAATGAAATCCAATATTTGCCTATAATACTTATTAACTGCATCTTTGTACTTAACTTATGCAAAGAGTAAGCGTTCAGATAGTATAAGCAAAGGAGATATGTGAGGGGATAAGGGGATATATCTAAATTATCTCCTTATCTCCTTACATTATCTCCTTATCCCCCTTTCTTACACTTCTGATGTATAGCCTGAACGGTTACTAAATGATTGCCTTTCCTCTATCTGGATTGGTGTAATAGAAAGGCTAAGCCCTGACTCTATATCTATCTCTAAAATCACAGCACAGAATATGCCATCTTCTTTTGCCGTCTCAAACCTTTCTGGGATTTGAGTGAGAAATCTCTTCAGGATTGTCGCTTTATTCATTCCGATGACAGAATCCCTTGCCCCAACCATACCAACATCCGTGATATAGGCTGTGCCTTTTGGAAGAAGCCTGGCATCTGCTGTCGGAATATGGGTATGCGTACCTATTATCGCAGAGACCCTTCCATCAAGATACCAGCCTAATGCCACCTTCTCAGATGTTGCCTCAGCATGGATGTCTACGATAATAACCTTTGTCTTTTCTGAAACCTCGTTGATTATAGAGTCTGCTGTTCTAAAGGGACAGTCTAATGGCTCCATAAATGTCCTGCCGCAGAGGCTTATCATACAGAGACCATTCTTGATAATATAGCCTCGTCCAGGAACAGAAGGCGGATAGTTGGCGGGCCTGATGATAGGATACTCCTCAATTATCTCATAAACCTCTTTTTTGGTGAATGTGTGGTTTCCCCCAGTTAAGAGATCAACGCCGCCAGAAAGGAGTTCATCTGCTGTCTTCTTAGTAAGTCCAAACCCACCGGCAGCATTCTCGCCATTAGCAATGACAAGGTCTATCTGTTTTTCTTTTCGCAAGGCCGGAGTAATGGCAGAGACTAATCTCCTTCCCTTCTTTCCAATAACATCGCCAATAAAAAGAGCCCTTATAGTTGATTCCATAAATCTTTTAATAATTTATCTTATCTTAATGCTTAAACTTTCTGAATTTAATTAAAATTTTGAGTTTAATCCTGAGCATAAGTAATAATACTTATTAACATTAAGATGGTGCAAATTAAAATATTAGATAATGGACACCTAACAGGATTACTCTATTTGACTTCGAATATCTAACGGGGTAAATTGGCTGTAATGTGATAAGTCTAATCCCTAACTCTTTTAAAGCTCTCTCTATCCAAAATTTCATCCTGCTCAAGATTAACATTTTTCACCTTCTTCTTGAGCCTCAAGGTATGGACATAGCTTAGCTCTAAAAGCTCTATCGCCCTTGTGGCATTGATACTTCCCTCTAAAAGTTTCATCAATGCCTTGTGTTTCTCATCTCTTCCAAAGTTACGGCAGTCCTCCTTTCTTTTTCTTTGACAAACCCCATTCCTTATAAGTAAAATATCTTTTATGAAAAGTACATTTCAACCGCATAATCTAAAAAGGGCAAGATCCCTTGGCTTTAGGAAAAGGATGAGCTCAAAATCAGGAAGGAAGGTTATCTCTGCCAGAAGAGAAAAGGGAAGGAGGCGTCTTGCTGGGTAAGAGCTATAGCCTAAGAAAAAAGAAAGGCTTTGAAGAGGTATTTGGGAAAGGAAAAAAGGTGGCAGGAGGTTTCTTTGCCACTTTTTTTTTAGCAAAAGAAGAAAAGAAGATAGGAATAATCGTTTCAAAGAAGGTTGCCAAAAAGGCAGTGACAAGAAACAAGGTAAGGAGAAGGATACGCGAGATTTATCGCCTGAATAAAGAGGATATGCCGCAAGGGTGGATGGTGGTAATAGCCAGAAGGGCAACTGCAGAGGCTGATTTTTCCAGCTTGAAAAGATCGTTTCTCTCTTTATGTAGTCGGATATGACAAAATTACTCCTCATTGGAATAAGGCTTTATCAAAGGATCATCTCACCGTTTTTGCCAAGAGCTTGCCGATTCTATCCCACCTGTTCCGAGTACACTTACCAAGCTATATCTAAGTATGGAAAAAGAGGACTGTACAAGGGCATAAAAAGGCTTCTTTCTTGTCATCCATTTCATCAGGGTGGATATTCTCCTGTAGATTAAAGGTAACCGTTTAGCATTTGTAAGGTTTTTACTTGATGGCATAGGAAAGTATAAACCACAGAGGACGTAACACTTTACCCATCTGAAGAAGAGATTAACCGCAGAGGTCGCAGAGAGCACAGAGAAATAAAAACTTAAAATTTTGTAAATTCTCTGCGTTCTCAGCGTGCTCTGCGGTGAATAATTATCTTTTGCTTCACTTGGGTA
>JAZDOR010000094.1:0-2894 GCA_043798435.1 bacterium | reverse complement strand
AAAGGGAATTATTCACCGCAGAGAACGCAGAGTTCGCTGAGATAATTATGGATAAGGTTAAATTCAAAGTAGATATTTTATTTCTCTGTGCCCTCTGCGACCTCTGCGGTTAATCTTTTCTTCAGATGAGTAAAGTGTTACCCCCAAAGGATACAAACAAGACCAAAAGCCCACAAAAATAATCTATCTTACCAAAAGGCTCTGAGTTTATCGGCTCATCCCCTGGCAGCCATCTTGCAAACCCATTTCCTTTCTTCACACCCCCAATTATATCGCGGAAGGTTTGTCTTTGTCAGTACCTGGCAGATAGGGAGACAAAATATGAAGCAAAAGGTAACCTGATTACCTTTTCCTATATCACCTGATTACCATTTTTCTTGCACTTCTTCTTGGCAAATAGTTACTGATAGACAAAATAGAGGGTTTTTAGGTATAATTAAGGCATGGTCTGGTTGTTTTTGCTTATATCTGTCAATTTATTTGCTGAGACAATAGTCTATCCTGATCTTGACTGGAACTTTTCCTCACCTTACGGCATAGCAGTTTCTGAGGGTGAAGTCTATGTGGCTGACTCTGGAAACAATAGGATTCAAAAGTTTGGCAAAGACGGAAAGCTAATTTTAGAGTTTGGTAAATTTGGGGAAGAAAGCGGCGAATTCAACGCTCCTTATGATGTAGCTGTTGACAGCAGCGAAGATATCTATGTGGCTGATACCTGGAATAACAGGATTCAAAAGTTTGACAAAGACGGAAATTTTATCTTAAGCTGGGGAAGGCTTGGAGAGACTATTGGAAATTTCAAGTTTCCCCATTCTTTGGCTGTAGATTCCGATAGTGTCTGGGTGGCTGATACTGGAAACCGCAGGATTCAAAGGTTTACTAAAGACGGCGAATTTATTATGGAATTTAGTGGTTTGAAATGGCCAACAGGGATAGATATAGAAGGGGAGGCAATCTGGGTCTCTGATGCTGAGAAGAATATGGTGATGAAATTTTCTAAAGAAGGAAAGCTCCTGGACCAGATAGGGGGTTTTGATAACCCGCATGGATTGGTGGCTGGAGAGGATGTTTATGTTGCTGATACTGGAGGAAATAGCGTCCTACGGATAAAAGATGGAAAGGTTCAGCCCTTCCTCTCAGAGATAAAGTCGCCTTATGATGTGGCATTAGGGGATTCTGTCTATGTAGCTGAGACAGGGGCGAATAGGGTTCTTCTCTTTGCTAAGGATGGGAAGATGGATACGTGTTGGCAGACAAGTGGTGCAGGGTTTGGCAGATTTTCTAATCCTGCGGGTATAGTTTGTGGCAAAGGCGGAGATGTCTATGTGGCAGATACAGGAAATAACAGGGTCTATCGGCTTGATTCTTCACTCACACCAAAAGATACATGGAATGTAGATGCACCTGTTGGAATGACAATGGATGATGAGGGCAATCTCTATGTGGTGAGCAACTCTCTTCATAAAGTGGTCAAGTTTGATAGATTTGGTAATTCTGTTACAGATTGGGAGGACGAAATGATAAGTCCCAAAGGAATAACATATAGCACATTTTCCAAAAACCTCTATGTGACTGATACAGAAAGAGACTGCCTGCTAATATTTACAAGCGAGGGAAGGTTTTTGGGGACAAGGGCTGCCGGGCTTTCTGAACCTGCGGGTGTTATCTCGGATAGGCAGGGTAATATCTATGTGGCTGATACAGGGGATCAAAGCATAAAGGTTTTCTCTTCTTCTGGAGCATTAAAGAGGGAGATAGGGGGCATCTCCTATCCTTTAGGGCTGGCCATAGACAAGGAAGGAAACCTCTATGTGAGCCAGCAGAATGGCAACATCTGCAAAATGAATCAATTTGGCGCAGTTCTGCAAAGGTTTTCTGGGATGAAATATCCACAGGGAATCTACATCAACGAAGGCTGTCTTTATGTAGCTGACACAGGGAATAATAGGTTAAAAAAGATCTCTTTAGAGGGAAAGGCTACTTCGGAAAAAAAGAATATCTTTCAAGAATTGGCTTATAAGGAGGTTGAAAGACTGCAAAGCGACCTGGGCAAAAAAGAAGAGACTATCCCCTTGATAGAATTGAAGGATATAATTAAGATTACAGAAAAACCGACCAAAAAGGAGGAGCAGGAGATGCCTTACATAGTTAAAATAGAAGAAGGGATGAAAGAGAAGTCAGAAGTTAGAAGTCAGAAGTTAGAGGTTAGAGAAAAGCAGAAAGAGAAGTTAGAGGTTAGAGGTCAGAAGTTAGAGGTTAGAGAAGAGCAGAAAGAGGGGTCAGGGGTCAGTAAAGAAGAAAGTCAACAGTCAATAGTCAACAGTCAACAGACAGCAGGAGTTAGAAGTCAGAAGTCAATGGTCAAGAGTCAATGGTCAAGAGTCAGAAATCAGGAGTTAGAAGTTAAAAAAGAAGAGAAGAAGCCTGCAATTCTTCCAGACTTAAGCGTTGAAGATATAAATCTTTCTGGCTCAGAGGTTAATAAATGGGCAAGGATCTCGGCAAAAATAAAGAATGTTGGAGAGTCAGGTGCTGAATCCATTACAGTAGAGTTTTTCGCCAACGGAGAGCCACTTTGGTTTGACCGAACAATTCCCTCTCTTAGTTCTAATGAGGATAAGACGAAGGGTATTATTTGGAAACCACTCACTTCTGGAACCCATACCATCAGCGTGATAATTGACCCATCTAATACCATAACTGAATCAAATAAGGAGAACAACAGAAAAGATATAGAGGTATTTGTAAAATAGTGTAACCGTTCAGCCTATCTATCAAAGAGTGTAAGAAGGGGGATAAGGAGATACAAGAGATAGGGAGATGATGAAATATCAAAAAGCAGATTTTAGAAGGGCTACAATTAGAATAATATCCCCTTATCTCCTTAATCTCCA
>JAZDOR010000080.1:0-13828 GCA_043798435.1 bacterium | reverse complement strand
TATGGTCAGATGAGTCCCAAAATGGATAGTCACTGTTCCCTCATCCCTCATCCCTACTCCCTCTATAGTTACTGTTGTGCCTACAGAACCTTTGTCTGGCTCTCTTAAGATAAGATAGGGTTGGGTGATAAAGAAGGTAGTGGTGATAAGGGAGTATGGAGTAGTTATGGTGATTACCTTGGTGCTGTAGCCTTGAGTGTCAACAATGAAGGTTGCTGAGAATGTGCCAGAGGCTTTGGCTATGGCGGTGGCTATGGTCTCGTGTGTGCCAAAATCTATGGTGATGGTGCCTCCTGCTTCATAGCCTACGCCTTCTATGGTTACTGTTGTGCCTACTGAGCCTTCGGTTGGGTGAAGAAGAATAAGATAGGCTGGAGTGATGAAGAAGGTGGTTGTAGCAAACTCCCATAGGCTATTTGCTGTAATTACCTTAGTGCTGTAGCTCTGGGTGTCTATCATAAAGGTGGTGGAGAAGGTGCCAGAGGCTGAGCTTAGAGTGGTGGTGATGGATAAGTGACTGCCAAAAGAGATGGTGATGGTGCCATTTTTTTTATAGCCTATGCCTGTGATAGTCACTGTGGTTCCTACTGAGCCTTCTTCCGGAAAGAGAAGGTTTATGGAAGCAAAGCCTATAGTGAATGTTGTGGTTGAAAGCTGGTATTGACTCTCTGCTGTGATGGCAAGCTCTCCTGAGCCTTGTGTGGAGACAATAAATGTGGTAGAGAAGGTGCCTGAGGCTGAGGCTATGGTGGAGGTTATGGTCTCATGTGTGCCAAAATGAATGGTTATGGTGCCCTGGGTTTCATAGCCTACACCCTCTACGGTTACTGTTGTGCCTACTGAGCCATTTAATGGATTGACACGGGTAAAATAGGCGCCAGTGATGAAGAAGGTAGTAGTGATAAGGGAGTAGGGAGTAGTTATGGTGATTACCTTAGTGCTATAGCTTTGGGTGGAGACAATAAAAGTGGTAGAGAATGTACCTGAGGCTTTGGCTATGGCTGTGGTAATGGTGTAGTGTGTGCCAAAGTCTATGGTTATGGTGCCATAAGCCTCATAGCCTATGCCTTCTATAGTTACTGTTGTGCCTATTGAGCCTTGGTCTGGTTGTCGCAAAATAAGATAGGGTTGGGTGATGAAGAAGGTAGTGGTGATAAGGGAGTAGGGAGTAGTTATGGTGATTACCCTGGTGCTGTAGCTCTGGGTGTCAACAATGAAGGTTGCTGAGAATGTGCCAGATTTAGATGCTATTGTGGAGGTTATGGTCAGATGAGTCCCAAAATGGATAGTCACTGTTCCCTCATCCCTCATCCCTACTCCCTCTATAGTTACTGTTGTGCCTACTGAGCCTTGTGTTGGGTAGAGTCCAATAAGATAGGGCTGGGTGATGAAGAAGGTAGTGGTGATAAGGGAGTAGGGAGTAGTTATGGTAATTACCTTGGTGCTGTAGCTCTGCGTGTCAACAATGAAGGTTGCGGAGAAGGTGCCAGAAGCTGAAGTTATAGTAGTGGTGATGGTCTCGTGTGTGCCAAAGTGTATGGTGATGGTATCATAAGCCTCATAGCCCCGACCTTCAATCTCAACCTTACCCCCAACAGGAGCCATATCTGGAGAAAGAAAGATAATCTCTGGCAAGATGCCGAATACATCTGTATCAAAAGCAAGCGGGATCAGCACATCCTGTGCCGTAATCACCTTGCCCACATTTCCAGATTGAGTATCAATAAGAAATGTTACTGAGAATGTCCCCAATAATGAACTAATTGCTGTGGTTATGGTCTGATGTGTGCCAAAGTCAATCCTTACTACCGTGATTCCAAAGCCTGTGCCTGTAAGGGTAACAGGGGAAGAGACAGTTCCAGCAGAAGGATACAACTGTATCTCAGAGAGAATAAGGAAGATTGTGGTCGCCCCTAAAGATGAGTCCCTGGCTGTGATTACAGTAGTTCCATAGGCTTGTGTCTGAGCAAGAAATGTTATGGAAAATGTGCCGCTCTGTGTTGTTGCGTTGTTAGAGATAGCGATACCCCAATCACTACCAAAGTCAACATCAAATGTTCCCGATATCTCAAACCCCACACCCTCCATAGTAATAATAGACCCGACTGTGCCAGAGGATGGAAAGATAGAGAAAATCTTTGGCTGTATCTCAAAGCTTGTTGTCGCCGAAAAATCCTGGGTTTCTGCTGTAATAACCTGGCCACCCCCTGGCTGTGTTGAGACAAGAAATGTGGCTGAGAAGGTTCCAGAAGCTGAGGCTATAGCTGTGGTTATGGTCATATCTGTGCCAAAATGTATTGATACCTCTGTGTTAGAAGAGAATCCGCAGCCCCTTACTTCAACCAGATCTCCTACACATCCTGAAATTGGAGAAAGGAGGGTAATCCGTGATGTAATAAGGAATATATCTGTCGCAGACCAGCCTGAGTTTATCCCAAACCCTGTTATCACCTTTGTCCCAAAACCCTGGGTGTCTACAACAAATGTTACGCTGAATGTGCCTTTTGAGCTACTGGTAGCAGTAGTGATTGTCTGATGCGTGCCAAAGGAGATAGCGACAACCTCACCCGTCCAACTGAATCCACCACCTGTCACTGTGATTACATCCCCTGCTTGCCCTATATCTGGAAATACCGTAATCTCAGGAATATAGACAAAGATAGATGTGGCAAATCTATTCAGCACCTCATCATAAGCTGTAATTACACTTGTCCCAGAAGGTTGGGTCTCAAGAATAAATGTAGCTGAGAATGTTCCGTTTGCACTTATGCTGCCGTCTGAAACCTTTTCAGTCACATACATAATATCTCCAATCGTTACAGTAACTGTCCCCTTATAACCTGCACCCTCAATGGTTACCTCAGAGCCGATGACCCCTGATTGCGGCCAGACTAAGGCTATCTTTGGTTTGATATAAAAGACAAAGGTTGCTTCATCTGAAACCTCTCCCTTTGCTGTGACCACTGTTGTGCCACCTGTTTGGGTATTGACTAAAAATGTCACCGAGAATGTTCCGAGCAAAGATGATGTGGCAGTTGCAATTGTCTCCTGCGTGCCAAAATGAATAGCCACAGTCTCTGTCCCATAAAAGCCCCTGCCCATCACCCAAATTTCATCCCCCAAAGCACCCTCTGGCGGGCTTAAGTCTATCCCTGTCTGGATAAAGAAGACTGTGGTATCATTCTCTGTCGCCCACTTTGCCGTAACTATTCTTGTCCCATAGGCTTGGGTGTCTATAATAAAGGTTATCAGAAAATCACCATCACCAGAAGATGTCCCGGTAGTTATGGTCGGGTTAATTCCAAAGGAGATGTCTATCTGCTCTGAAGCTCCATATCCATCGCCCTCTACAGTAACCTCAGAGCCGCACCTGCCAGAAGAGGGAGAGATTGAGGTTATCCTTCCCAGGATGACGAATTGGACATCATAGGAAAATCCTGAAACAAAATCTGTCGCCTTTACCGTTCTTTGACCTGCAGGCTTATGTGGCACAGTGAAAGCTACAGAGAAGGTGCCATCTTGTGTTGCTGTTCCTATTGCTTCTGGGGTTGGGTTTGTGGCGAAGTAGATGTTTATTTTGCCAGGATACTGAGAATATCCTGCCCCAAACACCTCTACTGTATCATCAACATAGCCTGACAGGGGAGATAAAAGGTATATCTTCGGCTTGATAGTAAAGGTTGTTGTAGAGAACTGAACCCCAGACACAGTTATCACCTTTATGTTATAAGGTTGTGTAGAGACAAGAAATGTGGTTGAGAATGTGCCTTCTGCTGAAGTTGGTGCAGTTGTTATGGTCAAATATGTTCCAAAGTCTATAGAGACCGCGGATGTCCCGGTATAGCCTTTTCCGCAGATTGTTATCTCAGAGCCAACATGACCCTCTAATGGAGGCGATAGGAAGTATATATTCTCTGTAATGACGAACAATGTTGTATCAGCCACGCCACCATCCTGTGCTGTGATTACCTTCGTCCCTCCTGTCTGGGTAGAGACAGTAAAAGTTGCCATAAATACGCCATTACTACCTACAATAGTCGTGGTAATGGTTAAAGATGTTCCAAAATCTATTCTAACCTCCTGACTGTTGCCATACCCATTTCCACTCACAACAACCTGACTTCCACAAACACCTTTCTTAGGGTCTATCTCAAATATATGAGCCTTTATAAGAAAGTATTTATTTATGAAGGCAGAAGGGTCATGGATGCAGATCTGTTGTTGCACTCCTCCACAAAGGGTTTCAACCATAAAGGTTACCGAGAATGTCCCTTCCTGGAATGTAGAATATTGAGGTATACTGGAGCTATTTGTAAAATATATCTCAATGTTGTTAGCTGGATATGTAAATCCTGTTCCAAAAATGGTAATATAATCCCCCACATACCCCTCTGTTGGCGTGAAGATAACCACATTTATCTGGATAGAAAAAGATGTCGTGGCAAGATATAGTGAATCTTTGGCTGTAATCACCTTTGCTCCATTTGATTGGGTATCTATCACAAAGGTTACTGAAAATGTGCCTTTTTGACCTGCTTGAGTTGTGGCTATCGTCTCCCGTGTGCCAAAGGAGATAGTAACAGACCCCTGATTACTAAACCCTTGTCCCTCCACAGTAACCACACAGCCAACCACGCCTGACAAGGGAGAGAGAAAAGATATCTTTGGTGTAATAATATAGAATAATGCCGTAGAGCTATTGCCCCCAGGGTCAGCCGCTGTAACAACCACTGTTGCTTCTGGTTGGATATTAACATTAAAGGTAGTAGAAAATGTGCCATTGTTGCTTGAGGTTACTGTGGTCATTGTCTGGGTTGTGCCAAAAGAGATGAGAATGGTTGTCCCAGTAGCAAACCCTGCCCCATTTATCTCAATAGATTCTCCAACCCTTCCGGATTCAGGGTTAAGGAGGATTATCTCCTGCTTTCCTGAGCTATATGACCAACTGCCATAATTCACACAGTCTGAGACAGGATTCCCTTTTCCCTGTGGGTTTGTCACGGAATGATAGGGGCCAGTATAATGCCCCCACCAGACATAGAAGGCTGTAATTGTGCCAAAAGAGCCATCGTTATAAAGCCCATAGTCATTCTGCAATATTTTTCCCGAGCTCAGGGTGTTTGTTCCAGAAAGCTCAAGGAGTATGCCTGTGCCTGTGCCTCCATTTGTGCTTTTTACCTTCTCCACCACATTAGAGATAAGGGTGTTGCTGGCTGAGTTATAGAGGTAGATGCCTGTGGCTGTGCCTCCCTGAATATTAGAGACTGTGTTTGTGGAAAGGGTGTTTGTCCCTGAGTTCTGCAGATATATTCCTGTAGCTGTCGTCCCTTGAATATTATAAACGCTGTTTGTCCCAAGGAAGATGTTAGATGAGCTCCCTATCCAGATTCCATAAGCAGATGTTCCCTGGCAATCATGAATAAGGCTGTCTGTTATGACGACATCAGAGGTGTTCTCCAGATAGACCCCGCACCTTGCATCCCTTACCTCAACATAGCTCAGGGTAGTCTGGCTTGCCCCCTCGCCGATTATCCGTATCCCCTCCCAGAAATAGGTCTCTGAACCCTTGAAGATAACCCTATTGCTATCTGTGCCTATGGCTGTTAAGGTTCCGTAAACAGAAAAAGGGGTGTTGGTGGCAAACCATACCTCAACCCCTGGGTCTATCTTTAATGTTGTGTCCGTAGCAATAGTGATTGTATCTGTGGCTATTATATAAGGACTGCCTGCCAGAGTCCAGTTTCCAGAGACAGCACCACTTACAACCGTAGCACACCTTGCATCCTGGACAATAAAAAGACTCAACAAAAACCCTGCAATGATTATCTTTTTTATCATTATATCTCTTTGAAAGCCACAGATTCACAGATTAAAATTATTCTTTTTGTTATTGATGAGTTTTCACCAAAATTTACGATTAGCCCTAATGGATATTCCTTTTCTAAATATTTCATATATTCAATCTGTTATTCAATCTGTGAATCTGTGGCATTTTATTTTTGCTTGAGACAAAAAAAGAGGCACAGTCTACAAACCGCACCTCTCGTCATTTTTATAGTATCTGCCCTCATTTTTGAAGACAGAAAAAGAAGCATTAAATAGGGAAATACCTTGGTTATTCTCATTCTTATCCTCTCATGAGCATTCCCCTCCCTATTCTACACCTATTCTATCTATTAAGGATAAAGGAAGGAACAGAATTTGTCAATAAACTTTTGCGTGATGTAACACACAAAGATTTGGGGTTGACAGAGTTCCTGCTTCAAGATAAAATAAGTGTATGCTCATTCCAAAGTGCTTAAAGACAATACATTTTTACAATATGTTTGAAGAAGGGGATAGGGTTGTGCTCGGTGTCTCAGGTGGTGCTGATTCTATAGCTCTTCTCTTGGTTTTGCATTCTGTAAAGCGGTATCTTGACATAGAGCTTTCTATCTGCCATTTCAACCACAAGATAAGAAAAGAATCAGATGATGAGGCTCTTTATGTTAAGAGATTCTCAGAAGACTTGGGCTATCCCTGTTATATTGAGGAATGGAAGTCTCCTGCGGTCTCTAATATCCAGAAAGAGGCAAGGGTAGCCAGATATGGATTCTTTCTAAAAAAGGCAAAGGAGCTGGAAGCTATGAAGATAGCCTTGGGTCATAACCTCAATGACTCAGCAGAGACGACACTTTTTCATATCACAAGGGGTGAAAGACCCCTTCCTATCCCTCCAAAAAGTGTAATGGATGGGATAACCATTGTAAGACCACTGATAGAGATTGGAGCAGAAGAGATACGAGGCTATCTTGCAAAGAAGAATGTCCATTTCTGCTTTGATCCTTCCAATGCCTTGCCCATTTATTCCAGAAACAAGATACGGCTGGAGATAATACCAGAAATTTCTAAGCTAAACCCTAAATTTATGGCATCCCTTGTTAAACTTGGAAAAATTACAGATAGGGAGAGAGATTATTTTAAGGTTGTGGCAAAAAAGGTTGCAGATGAATGCAAGGTAGGAGATAATGCTTTTTCTATCCCAGATCTTCTTTTGCACCACCCGGCTATAATCGCTTATATTATAAAGGAGGAAGGTGTTGGCTTTTCACAAATAGAGGAGATTCTATCTTTACTTACAAAGCCTGGCACATGGAAGGTTGACCTGGGTAAAGGCAGATGGCTAAAGAGAAAGAAAAATTTGCTTATATTCTGCCAAAAAGAAGGTTGATCACCTATTTTGAACCAATAGTTATTGCTACTTCAAAGTCGCTGTTCTTTGTTATTAACTAACGGTTGTCCCCTGAGGTCAGTCGTCCTCTCCTTCTCTCCCTTCATCACTAAGGCATTGGCTAAAAGCTCTGTTACACCACAAACACCTACATCTCCTACCCAGTGGTCCAATAATGGTGGAAGTGACGCCCTGTCTATGGCACAGATACAAGCAACCATATTTACACTATGCTTCTCCTTCACATACTGGACAGCATTAGCTCTTGGGAATCCTGCTCTCATTCTCAGTTCCGTATTCTCTGAGGCATTAAGACCTGAACCACTTCCACAACACAAAGTCTTCTCTCTTATAGTATTCTCAGCCATCTCATAGAAGTTGTTGCAGACAGCCTTTAGAATATGCCTTGGTTCTTCAAACATGCCCATGCCCCTGGCCACATTGCAGGAGTCATGGAAGGTTACTTTTAAGTGGTCATTCCTTCTTGGGTCAAGGTTTAGCTTTCCGTTCTTGATTAAATCAGCAGTAAACTCTGAAATATGAACCATTTTTCCAGATTTTGCATTAGTAAACTCTGTGCCTGTTATCGGAGAGACAGGTGTTTCCAGGAAGTCACAGGGTCCATTATAGGTATCCATATACTGGCTTATCACCCTCCACATATGGCCACATTCACCCCCTAATATCCACTTAACACCAAGCCTCTTTGCCTCAGCATAAATTTTATAATTAAGCCTCTTGGCCATTTCCATAGAGGTAAAGAAGCCAAAGTTTCCGCCTTCAGAGACATAAGTGCTCAAGGTGTAGTCTAAACCAAGTTCATGGAGCAACATCATATATCCCATACAGGTATAGGTGCCAGGGTCAGCAAACATATCCCCGGATGGAATCACAAGAAGTATCTCAGCCCCCTTTCTATTGAAGGAAGGCGTTATCTTTATCCCGGTTATCTCCTCTATCTCATCCAGCAAAAAATCTATGCTGTTCTTTATTGTATGTGGCTCAAGACCTAAGTGATTCCCCTTTCTATAACAGTTTGCCACAGGACCTGCTATCCATTCTATATTCAAGCCCAGGAGATTCAGAAGCTCCCTGCCTATCATCGTTATCTCTGCGGTGTCTATGCCATAAGGGCAGAAGAGAGAACACCGCCTGCATTCTGAGCATTGGTAGAAGTAATACCACCATTCTTTGAGAACCTCCACTGTCAGCTCCCTTGCCCCGACAAGTTTTCCCAATCTGCCGGCCTTAGTGAAATACCTTCTATAGACAGACCTTAAAAGCTCAGCCCTTATGACCGGCATATTCTTTGGGTCGCCTGTGCCAAGATAGACCTGGCATTTATCAGCACAGGCGCCACATCTGACGCATATATCCATAAAGAGCTTGAAGGAGCGATACTTTTTAAGCCTCTCAGCCATTCCATTAAGGATTATCTCTTTCCAGTTTGAAGGGAGTTTCCAGTCTGCCTCTAAGACAGACCATTGCCTTGAGTTTGGAAAACTAACAGCAGAAAGGCTCTTCTCCTTTGCCCCATAGCAGAAGAACCCCTTCTTTAGCTCTGCGGGTATATCCATCCAGCCTTTCTTTGGAAGTTTATAATCTATCTCCATTTTCATAACCTTAAGTTAATTGGACGCAGATCTTCGCAGATTGTCAGGATTAATTCTTGAGTCAATTCTCTATGTTTAAAATCTTTAAAATCTGCGTTCATCTGCGTCCCAAAAAGGAAATTCCTATACTATCAAGTATAATATCTTAAAAAATATAAATATGTCAAATTGAATTTTTCAATTTAGATGAGTTTGGAATATGGAGTGCATGCGAATCAGATACGATAGAAATATTTACACACCCTATCAACTGTCTTACGATTATTACCACGAATCTCTCTTTTGGTGGCACTTTGCCGTACCCCCTTTATTACCTGACTAAAGAAGTGAAATATTCGGCATTGGGTAGACTCCCCAATTTTGTTAGTAGTTACCTTCCATCTATGGTGACAATCTAAAAAAAACCTTTTGACAAATAAGGATATTTATATTATACTATACCCTACAATGAGGGTAATTATTATCGAAAAACAGGAATCTGCGGAAAAGCTGTCTGAACTCCTGATAAAAAGGGGTTGTGAGATAGATATTGCCACAGATGGTGTCACCGGGCTCAAAAAGATTTATTCCACCCATGCCGCCCTTATCATCCTTAATGCTTTCCTGCCAGAGATAGATGGCCACCAGCTTTGCTACTTAATAAGAGGGGACGAGAAGTATGCTTCAATTCCCATTATCCTGATTGAGCCAGCGGATAAATCCTGTTATATAGACGAAAGTCTACATATTGAAGGAAGGATTAAGGAACCATACTCCCAAGATGAGATATTAAAACTAATAGGCACTATTGTAAAGAAGAGGGAAAAAGAGGCGGGTGGAGAGGTAGCCTCCAAAGAGATAGACAGGCTGAAGGATAAAATTTCAACTCAAGAGAAGAAGATTCAGGAGATGGTGGATTCCATAGAAAGGTTCAAGATATCAAAGGATGCTGTGGCAAAAGTGAATAGCCTTCTAAATAAACAGATTCAAGAACTTACATTTTCCTATAAGATACAAAAAGAGCTGTCTGGTTCCTTTACAGATTGGGAGGAGACAACAAATATTCTCTTTACGATGATGAAAGAGGCGATAAAGTTTGATGTAGGGCTTTCTGGTTTCTATGAAAAACAGAGGGGTGGAAGGCTTTATGTTAAAACAGAAGCCCTTTTAGGGGAAGGCTATTGTGATGACCTCTGGCTGAAGATAAAGGAAAAGGCACCTTATATTGATAGGGAAAAGACAGGGATTTTAGGGATAAACCTTTATAGTGATACCCAAAGGGAGCTTCATTGCTTCCTTATCTTTGTCTCTCCACTCTACGAAAAGAATGCTGAAGAGAAGATTTTTCTTTGTGGAATCTCAAGAAATGAATCTATGCCCTTTTCTGAGGAAGATATAGAGAGGTTTGAAGGGATAACAAAGCATGCAAGAATGGGGTTTGCCCACAGTCTCCTTTTTGAAGAGCTTGAGCGGGCATATCTGAATATAATCACCTCTGTCATAGAGGCTATGGAAGGGAAGCAGAAGTATCAAGCAGGTCACTCGGGCAGGGTAGCTGTCTATGCCAAAGCTATTTGTGAAGCATTGGGTTTGGAGAAGAGGCAGTCAGACCTTATCCATGATGCCGCTCTCTTGCACGACATAGGCAAGGCAATCATTCCAGAAACCATCTTAAATAAGACAGAGAAGCTCACCGCTGATGAGTTTGCCTTGATCAAGTCTCATCCAAAAGCTGCCAAAGACCTTCTTTCTTCCTTTTCTGCCTTTCAAGAGATGTTGCCTATCATTTATTACCACCATGAGAAGTTTGGTGGTGGTGGCTACGGAAAACTCTCTGGCACAGCCATTCCTCTTGGAGCAAGGATATTGGCTGTCTGCGATGCCTTTGATGCTATGGTTACAGACAGACCCTATAGAAAAGCCATAACCACGGAGATGGCTCTAAATGAGCTGAAAGAAGGGGTTGGCACACAATTTGATCCCACAATAGTAAAAGCCTTTCTAAAAAGCTGGATTGAACAACGGGTTGGAGTAGCTTAATTCGTAAGCATTCAGCCATCAGCAAATACACTGGAAACTACACAGAATTCAAAAAATATATTTAAATTTTTGCCAAAGATGAGTCAGCATATCTCATCAAGCCACCTGCAGAGATGAGCTTCTGCATAAACTCTGGAAATGTAGAGGTCTTGTAGGTTTTATTTTGGGTGAGGTTTTCTATTATCCCTTCCTCTGGGGCAATTTTTAGAATATCGCCTGGTTTTATCTCATCAGCCTGCTCGCAAGAAAAGAGACTAAGCCCGATGTTGATGCTGTTTCTAAAGAATATTCTGGCAAAGGAGACAGCAACCACAGCAGAGATTCCGCAGGCTTTAATGGATACAGGTGCATGCTCACGGGATGAGCCACAGCCAAAGTTTTTGCCGGCAACAATAATTGAACCAGGTATTAGCTTCTTTGAGAAGTCTGCGTCTATTCCCTCCATACAGTGGCTGGCAAGCTCCTTTTCATCTACAGTATCCAGATATATAGCCGGGATAATATCGTCTGTATTTACATTATCTGAGAATTTATAGGCTCTTCCCTCTATCATCATAATCCCTCCTCCAATTTTTTATTTTGTGTAAGAAGGGGGATAAGGAGATACGAAAGATGTGGAGATGAAAAAATCTTAAATCCCCCTATCCCCATAATCCCCATATCTCCTTTTTTACACGACTATATCTCCTCTGGATGAGCAATCTTTCCTAAAATGGCTGAAGCTGCTGCAACCGCAGGGTTGGCTAAATAAACCTCTGCCTTCTGTGAGCCCATCCTTCCCTTGAAATTTCTGTTTGTTGTGGCGATACACCTCTCTCCGTCTGCCAAAATGCCCATATAGCCACCAAGGCAAGGTCCGCAGGTAGGCGTAGAAACCGCAGCACCTGCATCAATAAAGATGTCAATCAACCCTTCAGCCATCGCAGATTTATATATTCTTTGAGTTGCCGGGATGACAATCAACCGCACATTCTTATGGGCTTTGTGGCCTTTTAGTATAGAGCTGGCTATCCTTAAATCTTCCAGTCTGCCATTGGTGCAAGAGCCTATCACTGCCTGGTCTATCTTTATTTCGGGAATATCTCTGACAGAAACCGTATTTGACGGAAGATGAGGAAGGGCTACCTGCGGCTCTATATCCTTTCCACAAAACTCAAACACTTCAGAGTATTCTGCATCTGTATCCGCCTTATAAACCTTGTAATCTCTCTTTGCCCTATCCTTGATATAAGCTAAGGTTACCTCATCCGGCTCAATCATGCCACACTTTCCTCCAGCCTCAATCGCCATATTGCAGAGGGATAGCCTTGAATCCACAGAGAGGCTTTTTATGGCATCCCCGGTGAATTCCATTGACTTATATAAAGCACCATCTACGCCTATCTTTCCAATAGTATAGAGAATAAGGTCTTTTCCAAAAACATAGGGGTTGAGGTTCCCAGAGAAGACGAACTTCATACTCTCAGGCACCTTGAGCCAGCATCTGCCTGTGGCCATAAAAAAGGCTATATCTGTTGAGCCAACCCCAGTAGCAAAGGCACCTACTCCACCATAGGTGCAGGTGTGGGAATCAGCGCCAATGACTACATCACCTGGCAGGACAAGCCCCTCTTCTGGAAGTAAAGCATGCTCTATTCCTCCTCTTCCAACCTCAAAGTAGTATTTCAGGTCATACTCCTTAGCAAAATCAAAGAGCATTCTGGCCTGATTAGCAGACCTTATGTCCTTTGCCGGCACAAAGTGGTCCTGGACAAGGATGAGCTTATCCTTTGCAAAAAGAGGTTTTTTGGTCTTTCTGAACTCTTGTATAGCCAAAGGTGCGGTAATATCATTGGCTAAGGCAACATCAGGCTCTATCTCTATGAAATCACCAGGCTTTACCTCAGTACCCGTTTTATCTTCTAATATCTTCTCTATCAGTCTCTTTCCCATTTTTTTCATTACTATATACTTATCACAAAGTTTGTGCAAATAAAAAATATGTCATAGCCAAATAGAAATGTCCCCTTTTATATTAACCAGAAGATATTTTTTCCATCTGTTTATATCTTTTAAGGTTTATCTTAAATCTCCTCCAGGGGTGATCCAATGGAGGAATATCATCTTTATTATCTTTAATTGCTTCTTTTCTTCTTTTGGTTTTAACGGTCTTTTCTCTATCTTTTTGTATTTGAGTTCAATACCATTGTATATAATGAGGCGGTTTATATCAATAAGAGGATTAGTTTGATTGGGATAGGCACACCTACGATTACTGCTTCTTTATCTTTTGTTTGACAATGAACTAATTTTTATAATAAACTGTCCTCGTAGGATAGTTATTGGGTAACTACTTATAAAATTGAGGAAAAACCACAGAGAAATAAAGACAAATCTTGCCACAGATATACTTTGGATTAACACTTATTCTTTTGACGCAGATTAACACTGATTTCCACTGATTTCCACTGATAAAATTTAAAAATTATCTGTGACCATCTGTGTAAATCAGTGTCTAAATATCTCTTCTGTGTTGTTTGTGGCTAAATATTCTCCCTAAGATTTTGAGTAACTACGTTATTAGACACTGTAACAAAGGAGTCCACTTATGCAATTCTTAGATGTCAAAACAGATTTTGCCTTCAAAAAGGTTTTTGGATCCAATAAAAGCAAGGATATTTTAATCAGTTTTCTCAACTCTGTTATTGATTTTGGACAAGGGGAGAAAATAGTTGATTTGACTATCGTTGACCCCTATCAGATTCCCTTGATTAAGGGCATGAAGGATACCTATGTTGATGTCAAGGCAAGGCTTTCAAATAATAAGAATGTTATTATTGAGATGCAGGTATTAAATGTAGAGGGGTTTGAGAAAAGGATTTTATATAATGCGGCTAAGGCATATTCATCCCAACTGATGGAGGCAGAGGCATTTAGTACCCTGGAGCCTATTATTGCCTTAACCATTACAGATTTTATCATGTTTGAGGATGTAGATAAGACAATT
>JAZDOR010000017.1:0-2309 GCA_043798435.1 bacterium | reverse complement strand
TGAGGCTACCTCATCCACGATCTTCTTCTGATTGATAAACTCGGCTACATCGGAAACTAAGGGTATCATCACCTCAGGAACAGGGTTTAATCCCTCCTTTTTCAGCCTGCAAGCCGCCTCAAAGACTGCTTGTGCCTGCATCTCGGATATCTCCGGATAGACTATGCCTAAGCGACACCCTCTATGCCCAAGCATTGGATTCACTTCCCGAAGAGAGGTTACTTTGTCTATAAGCTCATTAAGCTCCTTCTGCCTCTTGGGGTTTTCATCCTTTAGCTTAAGTGTCATAAGCTCTAAACTCAACTCCTCGTGGCTTGGCAGGAACTCATGCAAGGGTGGGTCAAGAAACCTGATGGTTACCGGCAGCCCATTCATAGCCCGCAGCATTCCCATAAAATCCTCCCTCTGCATAGGAAGGAGCTTATCTAAAGCCTTCTTTCTCTCTACCAGATCCTTTGCCATAATCATCTCTTTCATTATCGGCAGTCTATCCTCACCAAAGAACATATGCTCTGTTCGGCAAAGCCCTATCCCCTCTGCACCAAACCCCTTTGCCTTCTTAGCAGACTCTGGATCATCGGCATTTGCCCTTATACCAAGCCTTCTCTTCTCATCCGCCCACTTCAGGATAGTAGCAAACTCCTCTGTAATTTCAGGTTCAACCACAGCTATCTTCCCAAGATAGACCTTTCCAGAACCACCATCTATTGTAACAATATCCCCTTCTTTTATCTTCTTTCCGCCTGTGGTAAACTCCTTCTTCTTTTCAGAGACCTCAATAGCCTCACAGCCTGCGACACAAGGCTTTCCCATACCCCTGGCTACAACTGCGGCATGAGAGGTCATTCCACCCCTGGCAGTAAGAATCCCCTGAGCTACAGCCATTCCATGAATATCATCAGGCGAGGTCTCCCTTCTTATCAAAAGGCATTTTCTTCCTTCTTTACTTGCTATGACGGCATCATCTGCACAGAAGACAGCTTCTCCACAGCCAACGCCAGGGGATGCGGCCAGTCCTCCTGCTATAGCCTTTACCTTTGCCTTTGGGTCTATCTGGGGATGAAGGAGCTTATCTATCTGATTGGGTTCTATCCGCAGGAGTGCCTCCTCTTTAGTTATCAGCTTCTCAGCCACCATATCCACGGCTATCTTTACCGCAGCCTGAGCTGTCCTCTTTCCCCTTCTTGTCTGGAGAATATAGAGCTTGCCATTTTCAATAGTAAACTCTACATCCTGAATATCCCGATAATGCTTCTCTAAAATCTGGGTAAGCTCGGAAAATTGAGTATAAGACTTGGGCATCTCCTCTTTTAACTTAGCTATCGGAGAGGGTGTTCTTATCCCGGCGACTACATCCTCGCCCTGGGCGTCAATCAGATACTCGCCATAGAGCTTGTTCTCTCCAGTTGATGGGTCACGGGTGAAGGCAACGCCTGTGCCTGAATTTTTGCCCATATTCCCAAAGACCATAGCCTGAACATTGACGGCTGTCCCAAGGTCATCTGGTATCTTGTTAAGCCTTCTGTATTCAATAGCCCTTTTATTGCCCCAAGACTTGAATACAGCATCTACTGACATTTCAAGCTGTTTCTTTGGGTCATCTGGAAACGGCTCCTGGTTTTCCTTTCTCACTATCTCCTTGAACTTACGGATAATATCCTTCAGGTCATCTATGGAAAGCTCATTGTCGTATTTTAATCCCCCTTTCTTCTTTTTTTCCTCTAATATTTCCTCAAACCTCTCGCTGTCTATTTCCAGAACGACATCTGAAAACATCTGGATAAATCGACGATAGGCATCATAAGCCATGCGCTCATTCCCTGTCTGCTTTATCAAACCAGAAAGGGTTTTGTCATTCAGCCCAAGGTTCAGGACAGTGTCCATCATCCCTGGCATAGATATAGCCGCACCTGACCTGACTGAGACAAGGAGCGGGTTTTCCCTGTTTCCAAAGCCTTTTCCCATAGCCCTTTCTAATTTCAAGATAGCCTTTTCGCTCTCTTCTTCCAGGCTTTTTGGATACTTTCCCTTCTCCCAGTAATAAGTGCAGACCTCTGTTGATATGGTAAACCCTGGTGGAACAGGGATACCGATATTAGTCATCTCAGCCAAATCCGCACCCTTTCCTCCCAGGAGCTTACGCATCCCGCTATTGCCTTCACCCTTTCCCTCACCAAAGAAATAGACATACTTTGTCATTTTTCTACCTCCTTAAGTCGCTGTGCAAAAATAACTACTAAATTTTACTTGATCTTTTCGTCAATTGCTGTGTCTTTCACTCAGTCACATAGCTCAAGACTATGCTCCTT
>JAZDOR010000009.1:0-13369 GCA_043798435.1 bacterium | reverse complement strand
CTATTCTATATATCTGCTATTTTATTCCTTTTCCTTTAACAAAATGATATAAGTAAAAATCATTCCGAACAGTATTATAACTGTTCCCTATTTCCCCCCTAAAAAAGACTCATCTGCTCAGGCTCTTTTTCTTCAAATGGTATTTCTACCTTTCCAAAGACGCCATCATAGCCTGGGATTATCTTTAGATTTTTATGGCGAACATTGAGGACGCCTCTGCTTATCTTAGAAGGAAGAACCCTATCAAGCTCTGACTCTGAAAGGTCGAGCAGAATATCCATCTCTGAGCAACCCTTATTGAGTATATCAAAATAAAGCCTTTTTACCTTAACAGATGTAGATTCTACCCCTTCAGAGGCAGCAATTATCTCTACCAGAGGCACAATGCTTCTATAGGGAATCCTTGTGTCTGGAAGAAACCCCTCCTCTCTATCAGACAGGAGTTCCACCCTATGCACGACACCAACAGTCAGCTTCTTTTTGCACTTTGGACAAATGCCCCTGGCCACCTTTGTCTCCTTTGGAGAAAGAAGCAAGCCACAGTTTCTATGTCCATCATAATGATACTTTCCCTCCTCTGGAAAGAACTCAAGGGTCTCCAAGAAGCCTTTTCTTGTCTTTATCGCCGTGATGATAGAATCATAGTCTAAATCGCAGTCAAAAACATTTGCCTCACGACCAAGTTTAATGGGTGAGTGGGCATCTGAGTTTGAGATAAGGGTAAATCTATCTAAACAAGAGAGCCTCCAGTTCATGGCCGGGTCAGAGGATAAGCCTGTTTCTAAGGCATGAATATTCTCAGTCTCGGCCTCAAAGCACTCCTCTATAGAGTCAAAGCCTGAATTTGCACCAAATAGAGAAAAGTGTGGCGTCCAGATATGAGCTGGAACAAGCAGACACCTCTCATCAATATCCAAGACAGCCCTTGTTAAATCCCTGGCAGAAAATGTGAGGGTGGGTCTTCCATCAGCCCATAAACTCCCAAAGGAGGAGAGTTTCTCATTTATCTTGTCCGATGTAGAGAAACTTGGGGAGAAGATGAGAATATGTATCTTGTAAAACCTGTCATTCTTTCTGAAGATGTTTGAAACCTCAGAGGTCAGAATGAAGTTGACACCATTATAGCTGAACAAGCCATCGTTTTCTTCCTTCAGCCCACCTTTTAGGATCGCTAACCAGGCAGGATGTGTGAAGTCACCTGTGCCAACAAGGGATATTCCTTTGAGCCTGGCATAAGAAGAAATCCCGGCAATATCCATCTCCTTGCTTGTTGCCTGGCTATACTTTGAGTGTATGTGAAGGTCGGCGATAAATTTCATTTTTTGTAAGTATAGAGCCAATTTTAAGACTTTGTCCAGCAAAAGTATTGTGATAAAAAAGGATTAAGTTAGCAACACTTAACTCCTTTTTTTTCGTCTTCTATCCCCTAATACCAATCAAATGGTCAACTTTAGAACCTAAACACAAAATAATTATCTTGCCTTGAGGGTTTTGCTGGCCATCATTTTTGGTGTGGCGATAACAATGGTTGGAGAAGAGATTAGCTTTTCCTTTATCTCTATCTTTGTCTGGAAGGTGCCGTTTTTCTTAACCGCTATCCTTTCTTTGGTTATTCTCTTTGCCAATTCTCCATCTTTCTCTGAAACCAGGCACCAGACGGATATATCAACATTTCTTACAGACGGTAATAGCACTTCACCAGAGATTAAGATGCTGCCGTCTTCTAAAATAGGCTCTTTTAAGATGAGCCTGTCTGATTCTGGTTCAAAGATGAGTGGCAGAAATTGAGCCTCAGAGGGGCTTACCTTGCTTTTTCCAGGTTTTGCCAGAACTATGTTTATTCCAAAGGAGAGGTCTGGAAGCAGAAAGGAGAATTTCATATTTGAGACAGGTGCTACAAGATGCCTTATCTTCTGACCATATAGCCCGATTACTACCACCTCAATCTCCTTAATCTCTGGGTCTGTAACTACGCCCTCTACCAAAAAAGGTGGCTTTATCCTTGGACCTACCGGCGATGTAAAGATAATAGAACTGGTCTTTCCCCAATCTTCCTTTTTTTCCTTCTTGGATACAAGGAATACAGGGTTTATGGCTTTAATCTTGCCAGAAAGGGTAGTCAAGGTGATGATATTCAAGCCAGAAAACAACTCCGCATCCTCTCTGAACCTGCCGTCTGTGACCGGGATGAGGGAGGAGCTTTTTCTTTCTTCCATAAAGGATGTAATACTGAGCCTCAGGTGCTTTGGTCTGAATTCATCTATCCTTCCAGCTACAGTTATCTTAGGCTGGGTGGTGCTAAAAAATGCAGGTTCAAAGATGCGGATAAACCCCTGCTCTTCACCAAAGATAGGAGCAGTAAGCAGTAAGCAGTAAGCAGTAAGAAGTAAAGAGACAACGGAGGACAAAGGACAGAATACAGAATTCAGAATACAGAATACAGAATTAAGAATATTAAATTCTGACTCCTGACTCCTGACTCCTGAATTCTGAATTCTGACTCCTGACTCCTGACACCTGACACCTGTATTCTGTCTAACACTCATACGACACCCCAAAGAGATAGTTGTTTCATAGATTCGCGATCCGCAATCCGCGATTCACGATTCCTAATACTCATATCCCACCCCAAAGAGATAGTTGTTTCATAGATTCGCGATCCGCAATCCGCGATTCACGATTCCTAATACTCATATCCCACCCCAAAGAGATAATTACTTGAGTTATAATTATAGGAAGATAGCTCCTCATACTCCATATTTGATGAGGATTTCTTGTAGCTTGCATCTGCTTTTAAGAATAAGCGGTCATATAATGGATAGGATAGGCAGAGGTTCAGGATGTGGCTTTTTAGATAGAGCTTCTCCTGCTGATAATTCCCGTCTGTATCCTGTTTTGGTCTATCCTTATATTTCTTGGAAATATAGCTATAGGAGAGAAAAATCTCAAGTTGTGTGAGATAGAAAGATACGGATGGATTTAGAGTATGTTCTCTGTAGTCATAGAAGTTTGGAAGGAACTGGCATTTTTCTGCATCATAGTGGTTCTGGTTTGAATTGTTCGTCAAAAGGTCGTAAGAGATACCAAATTCTATCCTTTTCTTTCCGCTCAAAGATAGGCTCAACTCTTGAGTTTTATCCCTTCTTTTTGTCTCTGAGAACCCTTCAGAGGTTAGCAGGTTTTGGTCAAGAAACCCTTTGTTTGTGTAGATATATGAGGATTTCAGAAGCATCCCGGGCTTCAGCTCTGAATCTACCCCAGCCAAAAGCTCTGTAGTTTTATAATCCTGGGTATCTTTGCCTACATTCTCTAAGCCTGCTGTCTCTGTCTCAAAGGTTGAGGCAAGGGATTGGTAGTTGGGAAAGTTTGTAATGTATCGGTTTAAACTGAGGGTTATGTCTATGGGGGTTTTTCTATATTCAGCCTCTGCCCCAAATCCTTTCTGGCAGTAATCATAGACCCCATTCCCCCAGGACTCATCCTCTGCTTCTACGGAAAGGCTTTTTTTGTAATTGGTGAGGAGCTTTCCCACAAGATGCGGGTTTATCTCATCAATCAATTTCAGGGAGAGGATATGGTCCTGGCTCTCCTGGCGGAGGTGCTTTCCTGTCTCAAGTTTTTGGACAGAGCTGACACCCTCATAGCAACCCTTGTATCTTGGAAGAAGGGACAGGCTTTCAGAAAACACAAAGCCTAATATGCCTTCTGCCTCCACATTTCCAGAGAAAGAGCTTGCCTCTCCGCCAGAGTATGCACCCCCTCCCATAAGCTCGATGCTTCCCATTGGAACAAGCTCTAATCCTTGAGCTTTCACGGAACAGATAAAGATAAACCACAGAGAAATAAAGATAAATCTTGCCACAGAGGGCACAGAGCTATAAAGAAAATCTTTTAATAAAGCCTTCTTCATTTAGCTCTTCCTTGTGGCGTTGCTCCATCTACTGGATCTGGGGCAAGAAACCTGATGGGTCGGACTAAGTCAATATCCCTTCCATTAAACTCACTTGCCATGATGATAGTCTCGCGGTTTGCTCTCTCTGTCAGACCTGCTCCTCTTTTTGGCAGGATATGACCCTGGTCGTTAATCTTAAACTCCTCATAGTTCACCCTTGAAATCTTTTGAGTTCCTCCTGAAGGGGTATTTGGTTGAGAACCGAACCCATCCCATATATCCCCAACCTTTTGGCCATAATACTTCTTTCCCCTGCTATTGTATGATAGACTTGGACTTTCAAAGTCCTGATACTCTGGCAGCCTTCCTATGATTTTTCCATCTCTTTCTACCCTGCCTCCTGCAAATTCATAGAGGATATCCTTTTTTGCATAAACAGTCAGCTTCTCCTTCTCATTATATCCAACCTCAGGATTTCCTACACCATAGGAATAGACGAGCTTTTTTGTTTCGTTTGGTCTAAAGGTAAGGCTTCTATCCACATAGTCATACATATTGCTGCTCCTGGCATAGAAGTCAGTGAGATAGTTCTTGTTGCTATCAATCGTTCCGCCTGGGTTAACATTATCCCAGATATTTGGTCTAATCTGAGTAAGGTCTGATGGAAGAGAATTTTTGAAGGTATATTTCTCGCTGTGATAGTCCTTTCTATTCTCCCTTGTATTCAAGAGGATATACTTAAAGGTATTCGGGTCGGGCCTCGTAACATACTCCTCTATCCTCACCCTATTTCCACGGACATCAATCACTGTCTTTCCTAATTCATAGTCTGCCTCCTTTCCTTCTGTGGCTCTCACAGATTGCCTCCCTTCCCGTATCCCATCCTTCCTTGCCTCCCTCCTCATCTCATCCCTCATATTAGCCGAGCCATAGACCCCAATTAACATCAAAACTACTAAAGCCTTAAAGACTTTCATTACTACATCACCTCCTAAAAAGCTATCAGGTATCAGCATTCAGCTTTCAGTCTTTTTGCTGACCCCTGACCCACAATCCTAAATCCCTGCTCCATATTATCAGAACATATAACACTTAACAAAAAATACTTAATGATAAAGTATATCCAGAAAAACACTTAGTCATTTTTTATTTCTTGTTTTATGTTATTCATTTTTAATATAGATTATTATTGCAGGTTAACACTATATTTCTTCTTTCTCATCACCTCCATATTAGATTAGACAAGACCCTATTCCAAAAATTACATTTTTTTACAAATATCTGTCTAAGAAGACCTTCGTCTGCTCTCTCAGTACATAAGCCTCCTCCTTTTCCTCTATTGAATTTGTCATCATCTGGCCAAGATAGCCCTCCTCTTTCTTCTTTGGATGGCTCATCATCAAGGCAAAGACTAAGCCAGCCATACATCCAGCTATAGCAATCCTTCTCAAGACTACAGGCCACCAGTTAAAGGCATTCCTCTCCTCTATCCTGGCCATCACCCTGCTTTTTAACTCAATAGGAGCTGAAGATTCAAACCCAACAAAGAGACCTTCTACCATCTCCTTTTGGCTATGAAGCTCATTTACTAATCTGGCACAAGAGATGCACAGGCCAAGATGTTTGGAGAATGCCTCCTTTTCAGCCCCAGACATCTCTCCATCAATATAAAATGATATTTTTTCCTTACAGCACTTCATCTTTTAGCTCCTTTCTTAATATCTCCCTTGCCCGAAATAGCCTGATGCCCACTACATCCTTTGTTACCCCAAGAACCCCGGCTATCTCATCATAACTCAAGCCCTCCATCTCTTTCAATACAACCGCCTCTTGATATTTTTTGGGGAGTTTAGCCAGAGCCCTTCTCACCCTATTTCTTCCTTCCTCAATCTCTGCTCTCTTTTCTGGGTTTGGTTTTGGACAAACAGGCTCATAATATATTGGTTTTAATTCTTCATTATTTCCTATTGGCTCATCTAAAGAGAAGACATTCTTCCTCTTTTTAAGGGCATTTATGCTCGTGTTTACTGTAATTCTGTATAGCCAGGAATAGACTGCTGACTCCTGCCTGAACTTATCATAAGACTTATACGCTGAAAGAAAGACATCCTGAGCCACATCCCTTGCCTCTTCAACATTACCCAACATCTTCAGGCTGAGCCGAAATACCTTATCCTTATACCTGTCAAAAAGAATTTCAAATTCAGCCCTCTTTCCTTCCATTATATTTAGACAAGATTAGACAAGAAAAATTACAAAAGCAATTACATACTATTTATTGGATAATTGCAAGAAAAAAATGTTCCTTGACTAAAGGTGAATTGAAGCGGTAAACTTTGTTTCTTATGGAAAAATTGAAGGTTTTTTCAGGAAGGGCAAATAAGCCATTAGCAGAGGAGATAGTTAATTATCTTGAAATCAGCCTCTCTGATATGGAAGTTAGTGAATTTGCTGATGGGGAGACGCATGTCAAGATTAAGGAAAATGTAAGGGGTGCTGATGTCTATATTATCCAGCCGACATCCCCTCCAACAAACCAGAATCTGATGGAGCTTCTCATTATTATTGATGCAATGAGAAGGTCTTCTGCCAGCAGGATTACAGCTGTGATTCCTTACTATGGCTATGCCAGACAGGATAGAAAGACAGAGCCAAGGGTTTCTATAGCCTCAAAGCTTTGTGCCAATCTCTTAGTCTCTGCTGGTGCCCATAGAATCCTGACGATGGACCTTCATGCCGGGCAAATCCAGGGTTTTTTTGATATTCCTGTTGACCCTCTCATCGCCTCTCCAATCATGGTTGACTACTTCAAAAATAATGGAGGGGATAATCTGGTTGTTGTTTCGCCAGATACAGGTGGTGCAGAAAGGGCAAGGGCTGTAGCCAAGAGGCTTGATGCCTCCTTAGCTATTATTGACAAGAGAAGGCCAGAAAAGAACATGACAGAGGTTATGCATGTGATTGGTGAGGTTACAGACAAAAAAGCAATAATCTTTGATGATATTATTGATACAGGAGGAACTGTGCTAAAGGCTGCCTCTGCTTTGAAGAGAGAGGGAGCAGCGTCTGTCTCTGTCTTCTGCACACACCCTGTTTTATCAAGGGATGCTATAGAGAGAATAGAGGAGTCAGAGGATGTTTCAATGTTAGTCACTACAAACACCATTCCTATAAGGAGAGAGAGTAAAAAGATAACGGTCCTATCTGTAGCCAGCCTATTTGGAGAGGCAATAAAGAGAATAAACGAGGAGACATCTATAAGTTCTCTGTTTCAATAGTGTAGGAATTTCTTTTTGGACGCAGATGAACGCAGATTTTAAGGATTTTAAATATAGAAAATTGACTGAAAATAAGGTTTATAATACTCTTGGATAGGTTTCGGAAAGAAAAATTTAAATAAGAAGCAAATACCATGATTTATAAATATTAATCCTGATAATCTGCGAAAATCTGCGTCCTATTAACTTGATGAGATGGAAAAGACAACAATTGTAGTAGAAAAGAGAGGGGGTAAGGGAAAAGGGTATCTTGGAGCAAAGAGAAGAGGCGGTTTTATACCTGCTGTTCTCTATGGAGGAGGAAAGGAGCCTGAACATCTTCTTCTTTCTCTGCGGGGTTTAGAGATAGCTTTTCACAAAGCAAAGGGTGCTCATATCTTTGAGCTTTCTGGAATTGGTGAGCCAGAACCTGTTATTATAAAGGAAAGGCAGATTTCACCTGTCAAAAATAAGCTCATCCACATAGATTTTATGCGAGTTTCCAAAGATGTGAAGATAGAGGTAGAGGTAGAAATAGAGCTTATTGGAACACCAGAAGGCATTCAGGATGGTGGGGTATTAGAACAACAGACACATCAAATCAGGATAAAGACTCTTCCTGCTGATATACCTGAGGCAATAAAGGTGAATGTAGAGGCATTAAAGATAGGAAACCACCTCTATGTGAGAGATATTCCCATAGATAGCCAGATAGAGATACTGGAACCAGAGGATAAGCTCATAGCCTCTGTTCTTCCACCAAGGGTACAGGAAGCCTCTCCAACTGAAGCAGCCGAGGCAGAGCCTGAAGTAGCAAGCAAAGGGAAGAAAGAAGAAGAGGCTAAATGAAGCTCCTTTTTGCAGGTCTTGGAAATCCTACCCCTGACTACGAAAAAACACGCCACAACTTGGGATTTTGGGTGATTGACCTGATAAGCAAAGAACTAAAGATTGCATTAAAAAAAACAGGTGATGCTTATTTTGGGAAAAAGCTCATAAAAGAAAAAGAGATAGCCCTTGCCAAACCCCTTACCTTTATGAATCACTCAGGAAAAGCCATTCTCCCACTTTACTTAAAAACCAAGCCTGATCTTTTGATATTAATCCATGATGATATGGATGTTGCTATTGGTAAGCTCAAGATACGGCAAATGGGTGGCTCTGGTGGACACAAAGGCGTTCAGTCTGTAATCTCTTGCTTAGGTAGCAATTTTGCCAGAATAAGGATAGGCATAGGAAGACCGGAAGATGAAGAGACAGCAGAAGATTTTGTCCTCTCTGAGCCCCCTGAAAAGGAAAAGAAGTTGCTCATTGCCTCTTGCGAAAAGGCAAAGGATGCTGTTATGACCATTATAGAAGACGGGTTACAGGCAGCTATGAATAGGTATAATTAAATGAATAAATTACCACGACTTGATAAAAAGGTATTGTCGGTTGGAACTCTTAAGACAATAGACGATGAAAAGATTTTCTGGCTCTCCAAAAATACACAGGAACGATTAGTTGCTATAGAGTTAAATCGAGAAATGGTATATGGGCAAGATAGGGTTACATCCAGACTTCAAAGATTTCTTGAGACTTCTAAACTTATGGAGCGTTGAGTATTTACTGGTTGGCGGATATGCCGTTGGTTACTATGGTTATCCGCGAGCAACAGGTGATATGGATATTTGGATAGCTCTTGCTCCAGATAACGCTTATAAAGTGAGTAAAGTATTTTGCGATTTTGGTATCTCTGGCAATGATATTTCAGAAAGTTTGTTTTTGGAAAAAGACAAGGTGATTCGAATGGGATACCCACCGGTGCGAATAGAGGTCATCACTGGGGCAAGTGGAGTAGATTTTGCAGAGTGCTATTCGGAGCGGGAAGTAGTTGATATTGACGGAATAACCGTTAATTTTATATCCATTGACGATCTCAAAAAGAACAAGAAAGCAAGCGGAAGGCATAAGGATTTAGAAGATTTAGAGCATTTGCCATAATGATTGAAATAATCAAGAAGCTATGCACAGGTTGTGGGATATGCACAAAGGGTTGTCCCTTTGGCTTGATAGAGCTGAAGGAAAAGCTGGCTTTCATTAAAGAGGGATGCAACCTCTGTGGTGCCTGTGTTGATAGGTGCAAAGAGTCTGCTATAAAGATTAAGTCAGACCTGTCAGACCTGTCAGACCTGTCAGACTTCTCTGGTGTCTGGGTCTTCATTGAACAAGCAGAAGGCAAACTCAAGGATGTTGGTCTTGAACTGTTGGGTGAAGGCAGAAGGCTTTCTGATGAGTTAAAGACAAAACTCACGGCAGTTCTTCTTGGAGAAAAAGTCACAGAACTTACTCAAGCCCTCATTGAAAAAGGGGCAGATGAAGTCTTGGTTTGCGACCATTCAAGCCTCACCTATTACTCAGACGAGTCATATGCCGCTATTCTCACCAATCTTATCTTTGAAAGAAAACCTGAGATTGTTCTGATAGGTGCGACACCTATTGGCAGGTCCCTTGCCCCAAGGATAGCCGCCAGATTAAGGACAGGGCTTACTGCTGACTGCACAGAACTAAAGATAGATGAAGAAAAGAGGCTTGTTCAGATAAGACCTGCGTTTGGTGGGAATATTATGGCCTCCATTATTACCAAAAAAAGGCCACAAATAGCCACAGTAAGACCCCGGGTGATGAAGCCATTACCACCTGACACTGAAAGAAAAGGGCAGATTATAGAAATCATAGAAAACCTATCTTCTATTAAGCCAAAGACAAAGAGACTGGATTTTATAAAGGAGTCTGCATCTGGGCCAGGGATTGAGGAGGCGGATGTTATTGTCTCAGGTGGAAGAGGGCTGAAAGCAGGTGAAAACTTCAAGCTCTTAGAGGAGTTGGCAAACCTTTTAGAAGGGGCTGTCGGCTCATCCAGAGCCTGCGTTGACTCCAACTGGATTTCCCACCTCCATCAGGTAGGACAGACCGGAAAGACAGTCTCTCCAAAGCTCTATATTGCCTGCGGAATATCTGGTGCCATCCAGCATATAGCCGGAATGAGGACATCGGATTGCATTGTGGCTATAAACAAGGACGCATCAGCACCAATCTTTGATATAGCCACTTATGGGATAGTAGGAGACCTGTTTGAGATAATTCCTATTATGATACGAGAGTTGAAGAGAATTTAGCTATAAGTCGTAAGCTGTAAGTAATAAACTCAAAAGGTAATTACCCATAAAATTGGGGAAAGAACCATAAAGATAAACCACAAAGTCTACAAAGCATCTTCAGAGAAATCCACAAAGATTTATCATATAACCCTTTTAATATCACCTTTTCATTCATTCTTTATGTCCTGTGCTTTCTTTAAGAACTTTGTGGTTAAATATTTCCGAAAAGATTTTGAGTAGTTACAGAAAGATTAACCACGAAGGAGACGAAGGAAATGAAGTGAAATTTGTTTTATAAAATCTTCGTGGCCTTCGTGGTAAATAAATTATTGGAGTGAGATGAAGAAAGGGTTGTTGGCTGTGGTTTTATTGGGGTTGGTTAGTGTGGCAGAGACAGGCACAGTCGCTGTCTATAAGCCCTGCAGGGACGATTACGGAAAATTATACAACCATTCAGGAAGGGGTGGATAATTGTCTCTCAGGTGACACGGTGTCGGTTGCGGCTGGGACTTGGACAAAGGTGGTTTATATCAATAAAAGGATTATCCTGGTTGAAGGGGAGGTATTACAAAGATGAGTGAATTGATACCGATAGAGAGGATAGATGTCAAGATTCTTCTGATAAGGGAACAGAAGGTGATGCTGGATAGGGATTTGGCAGAGTTGTATGGGGTAGAAACCAAAATGCTTAAAAGGGCTGTGAAAAGGAACATTAATCGGTTCCCTGAAGATTTTATGTTTGAGTTGACAAAAGAAGAATCTCAATCTTTAAGGTTCCATTTTGGCACCTTAAAGTTAAAGCGTGGCGAACATTCCAAGTATTTGCCCTATGCTTTTACAGAACAAGGTGTAGCCATGCTTTCCTCTGTCCTCAACAGCGAAAGGGCTATTCTGGTCAATATCCAAATTATGAGAGCATTCACCAGGCTCAGGAGAATATTGGCATCCCATGAAGATTTAAGAAAAAAGATTGAAGAACACGATACCCAAATTAAGATACTCTTTGATGCAATAAAAAGCTTGCTGGCTCCACCTACAAAGGAGCAGAAGAAGATAGGGTTTGTTAAAAGAGACTAAGAAAGATTAACCACGAAGGACACGAAGAACACGAAGTGAAATTTGTTTTATAACACCTTCGTGACCTTCGTGCTCTTCGTGGTAAAATAAAATATTAGGGAATAATAACCTGATCCGGAGTGGAAAATTGACTGGTTGCGAGAAAATGAAACGGAGTCTATAATAACCTAAATGGGAGGCAAATTTATGACAACCACATCAATAAAAGAAACCTTTATTTCTCAACTTGACGAACTTTCTCCTGCCCTTCAGCTGAGTGTGTTTAACTTCGCCAAAGCCTTGATTCCCAAGGGGGTTACGGGTAAAAGTCTTTTGCGATTTGAAGGTGCTATTCCGACTGATGATTTGGAGATAATGGCAAAAGCTATAGAAGAAAGCTTAAGGGTTGAAAAATGGTAAAGAAGATACTTTTTCTGTTGGCTTTGGCAAGTGCGGTCTGGGCAGATGTTACGGTAAATAAATATGAGGAGGTGTTTTGGTGAAAACTTTAGGTTTAGACGAAAGGTTAACGGCTGGTGTTGCTCAGCTTGATCCTTCAGGTGACATCAACAAGGGGATAGCCAGATTGCTTCTTTTTAAGGAGCGTAGGAATTTAACAAAGTATGAGTTGATGCGCAGAAACTTTGAGAGAAAATATGAATGTAACTTCGTAATCTTCAAAGAGAAAGCAGCCGAAGGTAAGTTGAATTATAAAGAAGAGCAAGATTTTTTTGACTGGGATATGGCTATTACAGGGACATCTGATATCAAGGAGAAGATTGATTGTCTTGAAGAGCTGATAAAGTGAATACCACAGATTCTCTAATAAAAGAGGCCAGAGAGATTCTGAAGGAGAGAACTATTTGTGATGTCAAGGTTCTTGATTGGCAAAGGAATATTTTAAAGGTTCGATTCTATTTTGCTGATGACCTATTCATCCAGATTTACAGAAACGATAGGAGTCAAAATACCAGCTTCAGTTTGATTTTTGAGGATGAAAGATTGTATGGCCGAGATGAGATAGAGGGCAATTGGCATAGACATCCATTTCAATATCCAGATCTTCACAATGGGTCAGAAGATGGAAATAGAGAAGTGAGTCTAACTGAATTCTACAGAGAGGTGATGGAATTGCTTGCAAAAGAGAATATTCTGTAGCCTCTTTTCTCTCTGACTAAAAAAGATTAACCACGAAGGAGACGAAGGGAATGAAGTGAAATTTGTTTTATAAAATCTTCGTGCTCTTTGTGGTAAAAATAAATTATTTGATAAAATAGAATGAGGGGGTGATTAAGATGCAAACCAGGGAAACATTGAAGGAATTAGTCGATTTTTTGCCTGATGATAAAACAGAGATAGCGTTCAGTTTTCTTCAGTGGCTAAAGGGAGAAAGCCTTGCAGCTTCTGAGATGGAGCTTATTAAAAAGGGAGAAGAGGAGATTGCAGAAGGCAAATATATAAGGTGGCGTAATGTCAGAAAAGTATAAGTTTGAGGTAATACTCTCTGATAGAGCTTTTAAGTATTACCGCAGGCTGGACAGAAAAATGACAGATAGACTGGATAGATGCTTTGAGATGTTGGAGATAGACCCTTTCGGAGGAGGAGATATTAAGCCCCTTGAAGGTAGAGAAAAAAGGTATAGATGCAGGGTTGGTAATCTCAGAGTGATATTCAGGGTGAATTTAGAAGAGAGAAGGGTTGAAGTATCTGCAATATTACCGAGAGGGGACGCATACTAAATGATGAAGAAGATTTTGGGGTTGGTAGTTCTATTGGCTTTGGCAGGTGCGGTTTGGGCAGATGTTACTGTCTATAGCCCCTCTGGTGGTATTATAGGAAATTATACTACCATTCAGGAAAGGGTGGATGACTACTAAGTAAAAGTAACTATTTACTCAAGTGAAGTAGAAGAAGAAACACGAAAGCCCGAAAGGGAGAAAACCCGAAAGTGAGAAAGAGAGTTGAACCACAAAGCTCACAAAGAGCACAAAGATAGATATTAAAAATTATTCTTATAGTTCTT
>JAZDOR010000229.1:0-5224 GCA_043798435.1 bacterium | reverse complement strand
TACCCATCTGAAGAAGAGATTAACCGCAGAGGTCGCAGAGAGCACAGAGAAATAAAAACTTAAAATTTTGTAAATTCTCTGCGTTCTCAGCGTGCTCTGCGGTGAATAATTATCTTTTGCTTCACTTGGGTAAATAGTTACAGGAAATGAACTCGGCCTCAGGATTTTTGAAGGCAATCTCTTTATCAAAGGTTACCTTAGAGTATTTTTTCAAGCACTCCCCAAAGCATCTCTTAAATCTATCCTGTTCTGCGACCCTTCGTATCTCAAAGGGAATAGAGTCTATAGCCAAAAATCCGTCTTTTCGCTCCTTAAATTTTCCACCAACTTTAATAAGTGCCTTTTTGAAAAAGCCTTCGGTATATTCAGGGATGAGACGATGTTCTTGTGCCTGCTGTTGCATCTCTTTTATCCGGGTGTAATCAATGTAGCGGGTAGCAAGGCTTTCACCCAAATTTTCTTTGACCTGGGTGATATAATTCTCATCTACCGGGATATCAATCCATTTTAGGATGTCTTCCATACTTCTGGCATTGGTGACTGCATCCATTAAGAGTTGGGGGAGACTTATGTCGTATATGTATAGTACCTCGCTCACTACATCAAAAACCTTATCGCTTCCTAATGCCTGTCTTATCTCCTCAAGTTTCTGGAACAATTTGTTTAGCACCTTACCCTCACGGGTATCCTCTGCCACAAGGTTAAAGACATAAACTTCCTTCGCTTGACCATAGCGATGAATTCTGCCCATTCTCTGCTCAAGCCGATTGGGATTCCAGGGGATATCGTAATTGACCATCAGATGACAAAACTGGAGATTGATACCCTCCCCAGCTGCCTCTGTTGCCACCAGAAGCTGGGTTTCGTTTTTGAATATCCCTTCTGCCCTTATTCTATCCTCCAATCGCATTCCGCCGTGGATTGTATTTATGGAGTAACCCCAACAGCCTATTTTCTTTTCCAAATATTCCAAAGTGTCTCTTGACTCGGTAAAGATGAGGATCTTCTTGTCTTTTTGCTCCGGGTATTTCTCTGTTAATTCTTTTAGGGATTCTTTGAGTTGCTTTAGTTTTATCTCTTCCTCATTTTGGATAATATCTTTGGCACGGTCAATGAGACTATCAATAGTCTTAATTTCCTTTTCTAATTCCTCTCTATTCTCGGCAACGCTCAAGGTTTCCCATATCTCCTCTTCCTTCCATCTCTCTTCTTCGCTAAGTTCTTCAGTTGTGTCAAAATCAAAGCTCCCTTCCTTGCCTTCTTTCTGTCCCCCTTTTAGCAAATCCTCTAACCGTTTCTTTCTTCTCTCCAATGACTTAAGGAGGGCATAGGTGCTGGAGGCCAGCCGACGCTGGAGGATCATCAGGGCAAAAGTAACATTTCTCTTCTTGTCTTTTGCCAGGGCCCTATTATATTGGTCGATAACATATTTAGATAATCCATTGTAAAGCTCTTTTTCATTGGGGGATGCGGTTCCTAAGTTGAAGGAGATAGTCTTTACATATCTGGGTAAGAAGAGCGGTCTGCCTTCAAAGTCTTTCAGGTCTTCCTTGAGGCGCCTGATAAACAGAGGATTATCTTTACTTCTGATAGATTCCAGAAGCATCTCGTTTGTGGCAAAGAAACCTGGTTCAAGAAGATCAAAGAAGAGCCTGAAGTTTTCGGAGTCCCCTTTATGCGGCGTGGCAGTTAGAAATAGGAAATGATCCGTGGTGGCTGAGAGAACCTCGCCCAATTTATAACGACCGGTCTTTTCTGTTTTTTCTCCATACCTGTAGGCACTCATCTTGTGTGCCTCATCCACAATAATCAGGTCAAAATGTGTCGCAGAGATGGAGGGGAGAATATCGTCTCTTTTAGCAAAGTCAATGGAGGTAATAATTTGATTCTCCCTCTGCCATACATTCTCTCCATAAAAGGCATCCAAGAGTCCCCTGTCAATCGTAATAAATTTCTCCTCAAATCTTTCATCCAGTTCTCTTCGCCACTGGTCTTTGAGGTGTCCTGGTGCCACAATCAAAATTCTTTTTATGAGATGGCGAAGTTTCAACTCCTTGATGATGAGTCCAGCCATAATTGTTTTTCCAGCACCAGGGTCATCGGCAATCAAAAAACGAATCCTCGGAAGCTTCAACACACGGCCATAAACGGCTTCAATCTGGTGGGGAAGTGGATCTACCTTGGAGGTGTTCATGGCTAACAAGGGGTCATACATAGAGGCAAATCGATAACGGATCGCCTCAGTTGCCAGAAAGACCTTCCAGGGCTCTTCAGAAAAGGTTGACTCTATTCCTGTAATGGAAATTTTTGAAAACTCTTCACTGGGAATTATCTGGTCAATATGCTCCCTGGAAAGGGTGGTAGCACCAACAATATGGACATATTCCCCCATCTCCTCAATGAGCTTAATCTCAACCGGCTCTGGCCAGTTAGAGCTTTTAATAATGCTCCCTTGTTTGATATTTTTCATCACAGCTAATTATTGTTACTTCTTTCGTATTACCCTCACCTCTTGACCAGGCCGCAAGAACTGCTCTGTCTGTGGCGTAGAGACTCTGGCCTTTGAAACCAACCCACCCATTTGTGTAACCTTAAGCTCTCCAATCTTTTTCCCATTTTCCATAATCTCAAGTGTATCCTTATCAGAGATCCCCTGCTTTGTGCCAATATTTATCCAGACCTTGTCCCCTTCTATCTTGAAGATATTTCCAGAGACAGGAACAGCTTCTATTACCTTCTCAGAAAGGTGCAAACAAGAGTCTTTTATCTTATTCTTGCCAACACCCATTGAAATGATATTGAAGACCTCGGAAAGATTAGCCAGATCAATCAAAGAAGAGTTTAGTCGTATTGTATCCTTCCCCTCTTCTATCTCTACCCAGAGGAGAAAGTTGGCCCCTGAGAGACTTGCCTTCCTGATTGCTTCCTCTTTTTTTAGCTTCTCTTTTTCAGAGATTGCCCTTACATGGCAAGAAGGCAGAAGGGAGAAAAGAAGATGGTCAGTAAATTCAGAAAGCTCCTGATGAAGCACTTCTTCTTGAATAAACTGAGGGATAAAGATGGAGATTATAGGTGGCGGAATCTGGGATAGATCTATTCCCTCACGAAAAATAAAGCTTCTCTTGTGCTTGAAGTATATCTTCTCTAAGTAGTCAGTATAAACCTGGTTTGTTGGAGAAAGCTCTCTGGCCTTCATCATTTCATCGCAAGCATCCGAGAGTAGCCCATCTGCTTCATAAACCTTGCTTAACTTATACCTTGTCTGGGCATCCTGAGGATTAAGCAAAACAGAGGTTTTATACTCATAGAGGGCAAGGGGCATCTGCCTTTCCTTAAAATAATACTCACCCAGGTCAAAATGAGCTTTAGCCGAATTTCTCCTTCTTTCAGAATAGACAGACTCCCTTTCCTTCTCAAGTATTATTCTGTCCAACCGAAATAGAGCCACCTCATCATCGCTTGAAAGGGAAAGGCTCTTCTCATAAAGACTACTTGCAGTTTCATACTCTCTCTGTGCCTCGTTAATTATACCCAGGGTGTAATAGGTGATAGGGTCAGGCATCTGATTTGAGAGCTTTTTATAAATATTGCCTGCCTTCTGGTAGTCTTTCTTCTCAAGGTAAATTTCCCCTAATCTTCTCAGGCTATAAGGATTATCCCTGTCTTTTTCCAAAGCCTTTTTATAGGAATGCTCAGCCGTATCCAGCTTTTTCTGGTTGAAATATACATCGCCAAGGTTTATGGCAGGAAGAGGAGAGGCAGGATCAATCTTTTCTGCCTCCTTAAAACAATTTATCGCTTCATCAATTAAGTCTTTTTCTTTCCAGTAAATCGTGCCGAGGCCAATCCAGGCCAAGATGTAATCAGGGTCAATCTCTATTATCTTCTTATATTCAAAGATAGCATCGGTAATCTTCCCTTTTTTATAGAATCCGCCGGCTAAGTTATAGTGGCTGGTTAAATTGAGCGGGTCAATCTTCAGGCATTTTTGCCAGCAAGCTAAGGCAAGGTCTATCCGGGTATCTGCCTCATAAGCCAATCCAAGCAGGTTCAGGGCATCAAGGTAATTTTCATCAACCTTTATTGCCTCTTTGAGGTATAGAATTGCCTCTTTATAATCACCTTTTTGATAGTAAACATCCCCTAATTTATAGTATGCCTCTTTGTAATAAGGGTTTTGTTTAGCGGCTAAGAGAAACCTGGCAATAGCCTCTGAGGTTTTGCTTTCTGACAGAAGTTTTTCTCCTTCTTCATAAATATCTTTTGGAGTGGCGAGGGCAAGTGTGGTTGTAATTAAAAAGCAGAGAAGAAAGAATCTTGGTAATGCTTTAGTCATTTAAAGAAGAAATTAACCGCAGAGGGCACAGAGAAGAAAAGCTGTAAAAATAATTCATAGATCTCTGCGTTCTCTGCGGTAAATATTTTTTTCTAATTTTATCCCTTGTTCTGTTCTAATCTATCAAGGCGGGTTTTGATGCTTTCTATATCCTGAAAAAGGCGGTCAAATCTGGCAGTAAACTTGTCTTCTATCTCATGTTGCCACTTGGCTGCTTTATATTCCAACCAGTTGGCCAGGTCTTCTTGCTCCTGCTTGCCTTTTTCTTCCCTTTGCTTAAATATACTTAAAAGAATGCTCTCCTGATCCTTATCTTTTTCTGCCAAAAGGTCAAGTTTTTTAATCATTTCGCCTCTCAGCTCCTCTCTTTCTTTAGCCATTACCTCAATCTTTTTTAAGTCTTCTGACCGAACGAATAGAAACCTCTTTTCTGCCCGTATCCTTAGAATCCAGAGAATAATGACCGTTATTACAGCGATAACTGAGATAAACATAGATATAAACTGGAGCTTCTCAATTATCCCGCTACCACCATCTTGAAGTATTTCGTTCATTGTCATAAAGTCCCAAATCCTTTTAATCTGTAACCGTTCAGGCTATGTATCAGAAGTGTAAAAAGGGGGATAAGGAGATAATGGGGATATGGAGATTATTCATTTTTAATTCTTAATTCAAAATTTTATCTCCTTATCTCCTTAATCTCCATATCCTCTTTTCTTACACTACCGCAGCGATTACTTTGATCTTTAATTTTTTATAGCTTACAGCCTTTATATAAGTTTTGTCAATAATATTTAAGAGAGGTAGAAAGGAGATAAAAACCCTTTCCTTCTTTTTCTCGTAATGCCGCATCTACTTCAACATCAAAAGACCTCATCCTCTCTTTAA
>JAZDOR010000228.1:0-8056 GCA_043798435.1 bacterium | reverse complement strand
AAAAACTGATTATAAATGAAGAAATATTTTAGACACTGATGGACACAGATGAACACTGATAATTTTTAATTCTTATCAGTGAAAATCAGTGTAAATCTGTGTCAAAAAATATTAGTCCTCCCCAAAATTATGAGTAGTTACCTAAATTCTTAATTTCTGTTTCAATCCTCACCCACCCCGAAGGATGGATGCTACTGAATTTATTATACATCAAGGACTCTTTTTTATCAACTGAGCAATTAGCTACCGTATTAATCCACTGCCCAGGGTGCAATCGCTCTTATCGCCTGGATCATATTGTTTGCCAACAGGTTTTCTGGCTCATCCTGGAGTATCCTTTTACACTCTCTAGCCGCATTCCTGTAATCCTTGCTGTTGTAATAGACTGTAGCTATATTTTCCCTTGTCTTTACTCTGGTTGAGTCTATTTCTAAAACCTTCTTCCAGTAAATGAGGGTGTTTTTACTGTCTCCCCTTTTATGATAGAGAAGCCCGAGATTATAGACTGCATCAATCATCTTTGGGTCAAAGCCTATTGCTTCTTTGTAGTGTGCCTCTGCCTCCTTGAAAACCCCTCTTTGGTCAAACCTCAAGCCAAGGTTGTAGTAGCATTTAGATAGATTTGCCAGAATCTCCGTATCCTTTGAGTCTATCTGGTTTGCCTTCTTGAAAGCCTCTATTGCCTCATCATTCCTGCCCATCTCAGAGAAGAGGACACCTTGTTTTACATAAGAGCCCTTTACACTCGCAGAAAGCCCTTTAGACCTTTTCTGATAAGCACCGAGGTCAAAAGAAGAAGATCTTACCATTTTTACAAACTCATCCTCTGGAAGGCTCTTGTCAAGAACCCTCTGGAAAAGCCCTTCTGGAAGAAGCCTGAAACCAGTAGTTATCTCATCTGCAAAGGGTGTGTAGATGGGATACCTGTTTATGTTCTTCTCCATAATCTCTCTATACTTCTGAAACCTTACATTTGCCAATTCCAAAGATGGGACGGGCTTTTCTGGAACTGTTTTATCCAAGATAAGACCGGGTTTCAGTTTAGTTATCTCATCCATCAGCCAATGACAATGGAGGAATGTGCCGTTTATCAGGAAGAGGTCGGGTCTGACATTCTCAACATAGTGAAGATACCAAAGGATGAAGCAGATATCGCCCTTGGTCAAGATAATAGCATTCTCCACTGGAGAGGAGAGCCAGGCCATCCCTTCATCATAAAAATTATACTCCTTGCTCCTGTTTTGACCTTTGATGTTCTTTGAAAAGGGAGAGATGGGGATGAGGAGAAGAAGTGGAGAGAGGAGAAGTATCGCCCTGTGTTTGATGAGGGAGAATGGCAAAGACAGGACTTCAGATAGCCCAACAGTCAAAATGATATATGTAGGGATATAGTAATCCCAGACATTGGGGATGTTGTAATGACTGCAATGGGTTGTATTTGCCAGGACAACAAGAAGGAATAAGCCAAACACCATTTTTCTTTTTATTAAAAGCAGAAAAACCCCAGTAAGTGCAGGAAAAAAAAGGATTCCAAATTGATTAGGGATAGTAGTTTTCCAATGAATTGCAGCCCTCTTCAAATGATCAAGAATAGATGACTGCTCAAAGTAATGGGCATAGCCTTTAGCCGTGAGATAATCAAGAAAACCATTTATTCTATCAGGGTCACCCCAGTTTATGGAAGGATGGGCAGAAGAGCGGATAGGGAGGTAGAGGTAGAGAAGAAGGGGGAGGAGGAAGAGTAATAAATTGCGAATTGCGAATTGCGAATTGCGAATTGAAAAAATCTGTGAAAATCTGTGTAATCTGTGGATTATTCCTCTGTGTTCTCTGTGTCCTCTGTGGCTAATATTTCTGTGATTCCATAAGGTAGCAATGATGAAGAAGATGCTGGCTGGCACGACAAACGAAGTCTGCATATGGTGACAGAAGGATAGACCGAGGAGAAAAGCAAATAAATATAAATAGTTTTGAGTTTTGAGTTTTGAGTTTTGAGCTTCTTGCCACTTTAGTAGAATAAAAATAAGCAGGCTGAAGAAAAAGGCATTCAGGGTGTATTTTTCGGCAATCACTGCCTGTTCCCAGAAGGTAGGAGAGAAGGCTAAGATTAGAGAAGCAACAATGGAGGGAATTATTCTGATAATTGATAATTGATAATTGATAATTGATAATTTTAAGATGATGAAATAGGTCATCATCACTGCCAATGAGGCAAAAAGGGCAGATTCCATATTCATCCTGTAAGCTATGTTGCCAATAGGAATTATGGTAGAAAAAAACCTGCCAAAAAGAGAGTAGAATGGATAGCCTGTAGGATGTGGGATGCCAAGTAGCCATGAGGCTGTGACCATATCCCCGCTGTCATGGAATGGAATGGTTGGATTCAGGGTGAAAAGATATAAACCGAAACAGAAGAAAAAAAGAAAGAGTCCACAAAAATTCTTCACTCAATTAGAATATCAAGCCATTCGGCAAAATGTCAATCTTTCTGTAAACCCCGTTAGATAATACTTTGGGTAACACTTTAGCCATCTGAAGTAAAGACTAACCACTTAAGATATGGAGACTTTGGAGAATTACAGAAGTTAGATGTCAGAAGTCAGAAATTCTGTCATCTGTCTTCTCCGTGACCTCTGTGCCTCCGTGGTTTATATTCTTTTCTTGTGCTTCAGATGGGTAAATAGTTACAGTTAAAGCGGGTGTTCAATGACCTTTTTATGTAACAATCGCTTTTATCACCTCTTCTGCCGTGGTAATTCCAGAGAGGAGCTTCTCCTTAGCTGACTCTCTCAGGCTGATAAACCCTTTTTCCATCGCCAGCTCCTCTATTTTTTTTGCCGGCTTCCTATCTGTAATCAATTCCTGAATATCAGCATCTATATTCAAAAGCTCATATATTCCAATTCTTCCTTTGTATCCTGTATTCAGGCACTTCTTGCACCCCCCGCCTCTGAAGAACTGAATATCTTGTGGCATTCCCAATATTCTTATGAGACTCTCAGATGGACTCGCTTTCTCTTTGCACTCAGTACATATCTTCCTCACCAACCTTTGGGCAACAGAGAGGATAAGGGTTGAGGCTATTAGAAATGGCTCAACACCCATATTATGTAAGCGGGTGATAGCTCCGACAGAGTCATTGGTATGCAGGGTGGAGAAGACCAGATGTCCTGTTAAAGCGGCATTTATAGCCACCTCTGCTGTCTCCTTATCCCGTATCTCTCCAACAAAGATTATATCAGGGTCCTGTCTCATAAAAGACCTGAGGCCAGTAGCAAATTCAAGTCCTATATCAGGTTTTGCCTGCATCTGATTGAGCCCTTTTATCTTATACTCAACAGGGTCTTCAATGGTCAGTATGTTCTTATCAATAGAGTTGAGGGTTCTGAGGGTGGAGTATAGGGTTGTGGTCTTGCCACATCCAGTTGGTCCTGTGACTAATATGATCCCATGTGGCTCGTGTATCTTTTTCTCATACAGCCCCATCGTCTTCTGGCTCATTCCAAGCATGGACAAGTCAACACAGAGAGAGGCCGGGTCAAGAATTCTTATCACCACCTTCTCTCCATAAGATGTAGGAATAACGGATATTCGCAAGTCAGCCTCTTTTGCTCGAAGTCTAATAGTACACCTTCCATCCTGAGGAAGCCTCCTCTCAGCAATATCCAGGTTGCCTATTATCTTTATTCTTGAGACAATTGCCCGATGAAGAACCTTTGGTGGGGAGAGCACCTGAAACAAGATACCATCAACCCTGAATCTTACCCTGAGTTCATCCTCATAAGGCTCTATATGAATATCCGAGGCACCCTTCTCAATGGCATCTGTAATAAAATGGTTGACTAACCTGATTATTGTGGCTGCCTCTCCCTCTTCTTTTATTCTGTCTAAATCAAACGCCTCATCCTCTCTTACAAAGTCAACCTTCTTTATCTCAGCCTCAGCCAATATCTTCTCCATTGATTCTTCGCCTCGATAGTACTTATCTATTGCCTCCTTTATCTGCTCTTCTTTAGCCACCACAGGTCGGACATCAAACCCAGTAACAGCCCGTATCTCATCTATAGCAAAGACATCTAAGGGGTCAGCCATAGCTACAGTCAGAACATTCTCCTTTAAGCCGATAGGAACAGCCAGATGCCTCTTTACAATTGGCTCTAATACCTCATCCCTGAGAGTCTTTCCAAACCTCTCGATATCTACCTGCTCTAAATCAATATAGGGTATATTCATCTGAGAGCCGAGGAAGTTTAAGATGGTCTCTTCAGTAACAAAACCGAGCCTTGTCAGGGTTTTACCCAGTCTCTCCTTCTTCTCCCTCTGTTCAACAAGGGCTTTCTCTAATTGTTCCTGAGTGATAATATTGGCCTGGACCAACATATCACCCAATCTCTGCTTTTCTCTCATAAATTTGCTCTTCATATTTTTTTAAAACAAAACTTGAAATCCTGTCTTTAGGGTTTGCATCTTGTAATTGTTTGAAGGGGCAGAAAAATCCTTTGATTCCTTGGTTTCATATCCAAATAAGCCTTGATATTTTGGAGAGATGGAGTATTTTGTGGAGATAGAAAGTGTTTCTTCTTGTTGTATTTTCTTTTTCTCCTCCCTATCTAAATAGAGGCTATACTCTGGCTCAATTAGAAATTCTCCAAACTGGTAGGATGCAGCAAGAAAGAGATTGTAGTTAGTCTCCCTTTCCTTCCCTGGTCCTTTTGATGAAAAATTACAACCAATATTAGAAGATAGAGTAACAGAGCCTATATCACCTACTACTCCTAATGTAAGATTATTCATTGTGTAATCACTATCTATAGCCTCATCATCATACCTTGTCCATTCATAAACAGGAGAAAGACTGAGCCTTCTTACCTCCTTTCCTAATTCAAGGCAAATTTTACTGCAGGTGCTTTTCTTTTTCTTTTTCTCAATCTCTACGCCTGTCTTTGTTGTAATGCCAAGAAAGACCAGGTCTTTCAATTCTGCCTCTATCTTTTCTGTGTCAACGCCTGATTCCTTGCCACTGCTATAGCTTGTAATGAAAACAGCTTTCTTTATAGGCTGGGTTGCTTTAATGCCAAATGCCTCTTTATCACCCAGAAGATAAGGGTTTCCTGCTACTTTATAATCTTTGCCAATCTGATTGTAAGAAAGCTCAATCTCTCTCTCCCCACGGCTTCCTGATAATTTTAAGGTAATGGCACTATCCTTTTTTGTATCACCTTCCTTTCTCTTATCAGGGTCATAACTGCTTATTGCCAGTTCAGACTCCACAGAGCCTATCTTTTCCAGTGGTATAAAGCCAAAAATAGAGAGAACATTAGATGAGATTGGTGAGACTTTAGATTTGTCGTCTAAAAAGGAGAGACAAGAAAGACCAACCCTTGTTTCTTTAGGATAAAACTCTGCTTTTATCCCGGCAAAGCTCTCTTCTTCCTCTTTTGTCCTGCCCAAAAAAAGAGAGAATTGATTCTTTGTCTTTCTTTCTAAATTAAGACCACGAATGCCTAACCCTTTTGCCGTTAGCTCAGAGATATCTAAGTAAATATCCCCTACTTCCCCTTTTACCTTTTCTCTCTCTGCACTTATGTAGAATTGTTTTAGCTCGCAGTGGTCTATCTCTATCAGCCCTGTGGCATCAAATCCTTCTACCTTTCCTAAGAGGGTTGACTTTATCCTGGTATAAAAGCCTAATGCCTCATCTTGTTTTCCTGTGATATCCCTATCGCCTATCTCAAGCTCACAGTTTCCAGAGACAGAAGGCATCTTTATATGCCTCTCATAGATGGGAAGTTGACCAAAACCTAAACATGGGAAAAGCAGTATAGCTATAAGCTTATTCCTTAAAAGGTGGAGGTTCATCAAAGCTCCTTTCCCTCTTGTTTCCAGCATTATCTTCTACCTCTATCTTTATCTTTGGAGTAGAGATAGTAAGAGGAATATTTATCTCATAATCCGCTCTTGTATAGACACTCACCCCTGCCCTATTCTCTTCTGTTCCTGATACAGGAGCTAAAACACTTCCTCTAATCTTTACGCTCTTTATCCCCGACTCTCTATCCATTACGGAAACCCTGAGCTTTCTGTCTCTCTTGTCAATCCAACTGACATTTGTTATACTCGGAGAGATGGGGTCATAGACAGGCAAAGTAATCTCTTCGCTTACCTCCTCTCCTTGCTCAAATTGGGCCGAGACCCTGATGGTATTCTCTCCAACTCCAATACCTGTGGGCTTATATGTGGTAAAGTATGGAGGGGCAGAAAGACTTATCCTTCGACCTGCAATATTTAGTAGAAGTGGTGCCCAGTTGGGGTTGTTTGGGGTAATACGCAGGTTAAGGGATGGGATCTCAGTGACAAACTTAGCTGTGGTAGAAAACTGGTAGTGAATAACAGGATTTCCTGGCTTCGTCACCGTGAGGTCAACTGTAGTTTCCAGAGCAACCTCTGTGCCTGCATCTGGGTCCTGTCTCCAGACTGTGCCTCCCTTCTCATTTGAGGCTTTTTGTGTTATCTCTCCAACCTTAAGACCCTCTGCCTTAATCTTTGCCTTTGCCTGTTCTATAGCCATTCCAATCAGATTTGGCACCTTTACCTTTGCCTCAGGGATAGGTACAGCCTTCCAGACCTTGACAAAGATTCCTTGCTTGACAAGTGTGCCTGGGTTTGGCTGCTGGTCGGTAATTTTCCCCTCAGCTACCTTGTTTGTCTTTATTTCTAATATTTGGCCAAGCATCAGATTTGCTTCTTCAAGGAGGGCTGTTGCCTCAAGAATGGTTTTCCCTATAAGATTTGGAACAGTAGCCTTTGGGTATGCTCCCTTTGAAATAAGGAAGTCAACATTTGCTCCTTCCTTTACCTCTATCCCTGGTTGTGGATTCTGCTTCATCACAATATTTATTGGGATGGTCTCGTCATAATCCTCAAAGATAGAGCCAACTAGAAGCTTTTCCTCTACAATTTTTGCTTCTGCCGCAGCTCTTGTCATTCCAATGAGGTCAGGGACAACAATAGGTGGGATGGATATAGCCACAACGACATTAACCTCACTCTGCTTTGGAACTGTAGCACCTGATTTTGGGTCCTGAGATAGAACCTCATCCTGTGGCTTTGTGCTCTCCTCTGCCCTTATCTGCCCAACTACCAATTCTGCACCTGCCACAGCTATTCTTGCATCACTTAACTGCATGCCAACTAAATTTGGAACTGTAGCCTCTTCTATCGCCGTGATAGTAACATCCCCCTCTAAAGATATATCTGCCTCCTGGCCTTCATTAACATCCTTTTCTCCTACTTTATCTGTCTGAATATAGCCATGTCCGGAAGTGAATCCGCACCTTGTCCTTCCCCTCCAGTCAACAGTCAGCCAGACAGTAGTTCCCCGGAGGCCCATTACAGCAGTCGGTGTATGGAAGCTCATTGAGGAGTCCTTTGTCTTCAGCCTCTGAATCCTTGCCTTTATCTCTCCCATCCAGAGCTTGAAAGAGGAGTTTGTCTTTGCCCCATCCTCTATAAGCTGGGTTATATCCATAATGGAGTTTTCCTTGATATTGATGAGAGAGCCATCAGAAAGCTTCAGGTCGCACTTTGCTGAAAGCAGTGTTCTAATCCTATCCCCGGTAGAAAGCTCTGTATAGAGCTTCGCCTTCTTCCATTCCTTCTCTTGTTTCTTCAGAACCTCAACCTCTCCCTCAAGATAGGAGATGGTTACCTTTCCATCTTTCTTCTCTGCCGCCCATGCTCCTCCTCCAAAAAGAAGGAAGATTCCCAAAATAGCCAAAAGTTTCTTCATTTTTACCTCCTTAAATTTTTCTTCCTAAAATATACTCTGTCTTGTCTCTTTGGTCAAGGAAAATTTAACCACAGAGATCACAGAGAACTAAAAGAGTCCACTGAGAAAGAAAAACCTTGTCCTCTGGTAACTATTTACCCAAGTGAAGCAAAAGATAATTATTCACCGCAGAGCACGCTGAGAACGCAGAGAATTTACAAAATTTTAAGTTTTTATTTCTCTGTGCTCTCTGCGACCTCTGCGGTTAATCTCTTCTTCAGATGGGTA
>JAZDOR010000208.1:0-13977 GCA_043798435.1 bacterium | reverse complement strand
CAAGAAGCTTGCTATACTGAGAATAAATCAGGCTTACCAAAAATTGTGTTCGTTTATAGTTCTGAGGTTCAAAGTTCAAGGTTAGAGAATAAGAGGATTAACCGTGAACCTTGAACCCTTTAACCCCTGAACCTGAGTAATTATGCTCAAATATACTCTGGAAGCAATATTTTGTCAAGACCTTTTCCTTAATCTTCCGGTTGAATCTTTCCGCAATCCTTCATCCCATTGGTCTAAGGGTGCTTGAACTTAATGGTAGAGGTGTTGGATTTTGTTTTCCTGACAGATTTTATCAAAAGGATGAACCCTGTTAGATATGCCAAAATAAATCAGGCTTGGCAAAAACTAAGAGTAGGCTGAGGATGAAAATCAAAAATAAAAAATAGTTGACAATTGCCCAAAAGATATGCCATAATAATCTTGTGCAAGAAAAACATTGTGCAATATATTTATTGTGCAATATATAATTTGCTAAACTAAGGCAGGCTAATATGAAATAAATTGATGAATTAACTTTCAATGACTTCGTAATAAATAATTTCCCTTCTCCTTACAACGCGACGGAAAAATGGAAGGGATTATCACCAGCAAAACATCTGCACATCGTTCTGCCCTAAACTCAGTTATGGCTGCAGTCATAGAGGCAATTAAGTCATTGAATAACAAGTACAAGAAGGAAGAAGGCAATTTGCTAAAATCGTCGAGGATAAAGATGCCTACTACAAATCACCTGAAAGAATTGTAGAAAAAATCATCAGCCAGCCAGATAAATACACTATCAAAAACTTTGATAGCAAGATGGAGGACATTGATAGATTCAGGATAGCCTGTAATTATCTCTCCGATATCTTTGAGATGGTAGAAAATCTAAAGCAGAATCGTGCCTTTGGTTCAGCAGCAAAAGTCCCAGAACTGCCGATTCTTAATTGCCGGCTCTGATTCCTTGAACTTTTGCTTAAAACAACATGGTGTCAAAGAAGACTTCCCTGATTTTGCAGAGGAGCGGATTCAACCTTTCTCTGAAAACGAGGTATTGCAATTTATTGATGAGATACTCCTGCCTGAAGATATACGGCTTGGACTTAATTTAAAGAAAAAGATTTTAACATTGGTTGGTCGCCCTGTTCCTTATTTCATTCAACCAATCCTATCCGAGGTACTGAATTGTAAGTCCTTGACTGAACAGGAACTTGAGAAGATATATTCTGAAAAGATTCTGTAAGATATTGAAGGATTGGTGGCAAAGGCATAAACGGGAGATGTAAAAAGATGAAGGTATATCCATACAGCCCAATGAATTATGATTACGAAACCTTAAAGGCTACCTTTACGGCCAGAGAGGAACTTCTAAAGAATATGTTGGAGAATATCCGCTCCCAGTCTGATGCCTCCTCGCTGCAGCACTATCTTGTTGTTGGTCCACGCGGTATTGGAAAGACACATTTTTTAAGACTGCTATATTTTGGTATAAAGGAGCAGGACAAAGATTGGTTGCCGTTACAATTTGCTGAGGAGGAATACGGGGTTACTAATTTACGCAAGTTTTGTCGAAGAATCATTCTTGAAATAAGTAATGAATTGACAGCCTCATGCGAAAAACCCATACAGGAGGCTTTAGAAAAAATTACCCTTGAGTTAGAGGAGGAGGAAGACGACCGCTTGGCTACTGAAAAGGCGATTTGCTTTTTGCGGGAATTTACTAAAAGCAAGCAGAAAAAACTCCTGCTTTTAGTGGATAATATCGACCTGATTTTGGGTTCAAGATTTATGGACTCTATCTCCCTGAAACGCTTGAGAAGTTTGCTGATGGATGATAATATTATCCTCCTGATTGGTGCTTCATCAAGCGTATTTAAGGAGCTTATTAATTACAAACAGCCGCTTTACCACCTGTTCCAACGGATAAACCTCGTAGAGTTATCACAAGAGGATGCAGTCAGTTTTATTCGCAAGTGGGCAGAGAGGACAGGTGAACGCAGGATAACAGATAACTTTTCAGCCTATGAGTCCCGGATAAACTCAATCTATCATTTGACCGGTGGTAACCCCCGCCTGTTCCTGTTCCTTTTTCAGATATTCACCCTCGGAGAATTACCGGAGGTGCATGCTGCCTTTGAGAGCTTACTTGAGGAGATTACACCGTATTTTAAGGCAAAGATGGAGACCTTATCTCCTCAACAGAGGGAGGTGATGGATGTACTATCTAAAATGGATATATCCGCCTCTCCATCAGCATTGGCTGAAAAGCTAAAACTCAAACTTAATCAGGTAACTGCAGTAATTAACACACTCGTTGATAATGGCTATCTTAAACAGATTGAAAAAGGCAGGAAAAAGGGCACCTTCTACTACGATGTTACTGAACAACTATTTCGCATCTGGTACCAAATCCGTTCCTCAACTAAGCAGGAAAAGAGATTTGAGTGTCTATTAAAGTTTATTGACCTGTGGTATTCGCTGGATGAGCTAAAAGAGCAACATCGGAAATTGGAATGGAAGTGCAGCCGGCTTATGGAAACCGGGCGAGACAAGGAAGCTGAAATGGTAAAGATGCATCTTGCGTATGTCCAAGAGGTGGAAGGACAAAAGGAAAGGACAAGTAAAACAGAGGCGACAACATGGGTTGAGGAAGGAGAGCAACTCTTTGATGAAGAGAGGTATGATGAGGCGATAATCTGCTGTGATAAGGCTATTGCCATAGACCCACAATTTGCTTGGGCATGGAACAACAAGGGAGTGGTTTTGAGTAGGTTTTGCAGGTATGATGAGGCGCTAATCTGCTTTAACAAGGCACTGGCCATAGACCCACAAGATGCTTCTGCATGGTTCACCAAGGGAAGAACTTTGAGTAGGCTTGGCCGGGACGATGAGACGCTAATCTGCTATGACAAGGCACTTGCCATAGACCCACAAGATGTTTCTGCATGGCTCACCAAGGGAAGAACTTTGAGTATGCTTGGCCGGGACGATGAGACGCTAATCTGCTTTGATAAGGTTATTGCCATAGACCCACAAAATGCTTATGCCTGGGACGGCAAGGGATGTGTTTTGGGTAGGCTTGGCAGAAATGATGAGTCGCTAATCTGCCTTGATAAAGCACTTGCCATAGACCCACAAAATGCTTGTGCCTGGTACAACAAGGGACTAACTTTGTATAATCTTGGCAGAAATGATGAGGCGCTAATCTTCTATGATAAGGCTATTGCCATAGACCCACAATTTGCTGAGGTATGGTTCAACAAGGGAGTGACTTTGTATAATCTTGGCAGAAATGATGAGGCGCTAAACTGCTATGATAAGGCTATTGCCATAGACCTACAAAATGCTTGTGCCTGGCACAACAAGGGACTAACTTTGTATAATCTTGGCAGAAATGATGAGGCGCTAATCTGCTTTGATAAGGCTATTGCCATAGACCCACAAGATGCTAAGGCATGGTTCACCAAGGGAATGGTTTTGGGTATGCTTGGCAGAAATGATGAGTCGCTAATCTGCTATGATACGGCACTGGACATAGACCCACAAAATGCTAAGGCATGGTTCACCAAGGGAATGGTTTTGAGTATGCTTGGCAGAAATGATGAGTCGCTAATCTGCTTTGATAATGCACTGAGGTATATCCTGACTAAGAGAGAGGATTTGCTAATGGTAAGCAAGGGTGTAGCCGAGTTTTATTTAAGCAGACTAACCCAGGCTATTACTGAAGGAAATATAGGCACAGCCAAACAATTATTAGACAAGATTATTAAGATTAAAGATACATTAGAGGAACACAAAGTCCCTGAAAAAGAGGTTGGATTCAATCAGCTCATGATGAATTTCTTTGTTGAGTTGTTAAAGAAGAAGCAATCTGCGGGAGTGCTTGAGTTACTTGAAATTCTGGATACATCCAAAATCAGCCAATACATCGGCTTTCTATTCCCATTTAAGATATTAGCCGAATACCTTCAAAACAAAGATGAAGACATACTCAACAGACAGAGACCAGAGATAAAGGGAATTATTAAAGAGGTTCTATCCAAAATTTTCTCTTGATGAGAAAAAAGGAAAAAAGGGACAGCGACAATACTGTTCGGAATGATTTTTTATAACACTTTACCCATCTGAAGTAGGACTTAAGAGAGAACACGAATTGCACGAATTGACAAATAGCACGAATGAAGATAGATCTCAAATAAGTATAATTAACAATTATGCGAATAACATCACCAGTTCAGATAGAGGAAGAGAAAGAGGTAGAGGTAAGCCTTAGACCAAGGGAGTTCTCTGAGTTTATTGGTCAGGAGAGGCTTGTTGAGAACCTTAAGGTCTTCATTTGTGCGGCAAAGCAGAGGGAAGAACCCTTGGATCACATCCTCCTTTCAGGGCCACCAGGTCTTGGAAAGACAACATTGGCTGGGATTGTGGCTCAGGAGATGGGAACACCGCTTACCGTAACATCTGGACCAATCTTAGAGCGGCCAGGGGATATTGCTGCAATTTTAACTAACCTCCAGCCTTTTTCTGTCCTCTTTGTTGATGAGATACATAGATTGAATCGGACAGTTGAGGAGTTGCTTTATTCAGCGATGGAAGACTTTAAGCTGGATATCCTTCTTGGAAAGGGTCCATCTGCCCGAACCCTCCAGATAGAGCTTCCAAAATTTACCCTCATTGGAGCTACAACAAGGGCAGGGCTTCTCACCTCACCGCTACGAAACAGGTTTGGCATAGCCTCAGTGGTCAGGTTTTATAAAGAAGAGGAGATTGGCTTAATCATTGCTCGCTCTGCCAGAATTCTTGGTGCTCCGATGGAAGAAGGGATACCATCATTTATAGCTAAAAGGTCAAGGGGAACACCGAGGGTGGCTAATAGGCTCCTCAGGAGGATACGGGACTTTGCTCAGGTTGAAGGCTCAGGCAGGATAACCCATCAGATTACAGAAGATGCCTTCCTTAGATTAGAGGTAGATGAATATGGGCTTGACCCAACGGACAGGAGAATTCTTGATATCTTAGTGAGCAAGTTTGAAGGAAGACCTATTGGCATAAAGACCCTGTCTGTCAGCCTTCATGAAGAAGATAGAACGGTTGAAGAGGTTTATGAACCATACCTCTTAGAGATTGGCTTTATCGAGAGAACCCCTCAGGGAAGAAAGGCAACTGACCTGGCTAAAAAGCACTTGGGCAATATTAAAAAATGATTCTGGACAAGATGTGGTGAAAGGGTTATACTACATCAAAAATTGGGTGTCAGGTTTCAGGTGTCGGGTATCAGGTATCAGAGAAATTACCCAATACCCGATACCCATTTCTTTATTCACAATGCTAAACGGTTACGATATTTCTTCGCTTCGTAAAGAAATAAGGAAGTAATAACAATATGGCTCAAGAGACTATAGAAGGAATACTCTATGAAATGGTGGAGGTAAAAGCCTCTGATTTATATATCAAGGCTGGGTCTCCGGCAATGATAAGATTGGGAGGGAAGCTTACAAAAATTCCAAACGAAAGATGGAAAGACAGAACCCTTTCACCAGTTGAGACAGAGAGCTTAGCCTACTCGGTAATGAGCGAGAGGCAGAGGAAGAGGTTTGAAGAGGAGATGGGCTTAGATTTGGCTTATTCCGCTTCAGGTCTTGGTAGGTTCAGGGTCAATATATATCGCCAGAGGAATTCTGTGGCTATGGCTATTCGTCTTGTTCCATTTAATATCCCTCCCTTTGAAACCCTCAACCTTCCTCCAGTGCTTACAGATATTGCTGACACAGAAAGGGGGATAGTCCTGACAACAGGTGTTACTGGCTCTGGAAAATCAACAGCATTAGCCTCAATGATAGACCATATAAACAAGACAAAGAGGAAGAATATTATCACCATTGAAGACCCTATTGAGTTTCTCTTCAAAGACAATCAGTCTATTGTCAGCCAAAGGGAGGTTGAGATGGATACCCCATCCTTTCCTGCTGCTTTAAGGCATGTGGTCAGGCAGAACCCGGATGTGATTATGGTTGGTGAGATACGAGACCTTCCGTCTTTAGAAGCGGCTATGTCTGCGGCTGAAACTGGTCACTTTGTCCTGACCACGATGCACACCATAGACGCCAGCCAGACGATTGAGAGAATAATAAACTTTTATCCTCCCTATCAACACGGCCATATTCGGCTTCAATTGGCTATGTGCTTGAAGGCAATAGTCTCGCTCAGATTAGTTCCGCGGTGTGATGTAGAGGTGGGAAGGGTTCCGGGCTGCGAAATATTGGTTGTCACGCCTCTGATAAAAAAGTTCATTGAAGAGAATAAGCTCTCTCAGATTCCAGCGGCTATTGCTGATGGTTCTTTCTATGGAATGCAGTCGTTTAACCAGTCTTTAGTCAGCCTCTATCAGAGGCAAATGATAACTTATGAAGAGGCGCTCAATGCCTCAACAAATCCAGAGGAGTTTAAGCTGAATGTGAGAGGGATATACTCAGGAAAGGATGCATCAATGGCTGAGTATATTGGAAAGGAAGAGGAAGAGAAGGAGAAGGAGGAGGAGAAGATAGAGAAGCAGATTTCAGAGAGAAAAATGGCACATTCTGGGATTCTCAGGGGTGGTAGTCAGTTTTAAGGAGATGTATAAGCGCTGCGGTAGTGCAAGAAAAGGGGATAGGGGGATTGTGGAGATACGGGGATAAAATTTTGAATTAAAAATTAAAAATGAATAATCTTCATATCCCCATTATCTCCTTATCCCCCTTCTTACACTTCTGATGTCCAGCCTGAACAGTTATCTCCCTATCCCCTAAAAATTTTATTAAAGGTTATTCTAAAAAAAGCCGATATATAATGTAGGAGGGAAAGGAGCTGTAAAAAAATAAGTGCTACAATTTTACGCCGAGATTTTCGTCAAGTGCAAGAAGAGAACGAAGGAGCATAGCTTTGAGCTATGTGACTGAGTGAATGACGCAGCAATTGACGAAAAGATCAAGTAAAATATAGTAGTTATTTTTGCACAGCGACAAAGAATATGGATATAAGTAAGATAGGAAAGGTTATAAATATAGGGGATATTCAGAAGAAGGGAGGCAGCGGTGGTGCGGAAAAACTGGTTTCATCCGAGACGGATAGGGTTTCTATCTCCGCTTTGGCGAAGGAGCTTTCTAATAGGGATATGGCCATAAGGTTTGCTCAGTCTTTTATTCAAACTATTCCTGATGTCAGGCAGGATAAGGTTGAACTGGCAAGAAGCAATCTGGCAAAAGGCTATGATGCAGAAGAGATAGCCGGAAAACTTTTGGGATTGTAAATGTGTAAGATGGAAAGATAGAGAAGGTTAATAGAATACAGAATTCAGGAGTCAGAATTCAGAATATTCTGGATTCTGTATTCTGGATTCTCTCCAGTTTCCTCATCTTCCCCCTTTCTCCTTTTTTACATTCTTGGAGGATATAACAAAGAATTGGTGGATATAGAGAGTATTGAGAGGATTAAAGAATCTGCCTTACAAAAGATAGATGGGGCTAAAAAACCTGATGAGCTTGACCAGATAAGGGTTGCTTACATTGGTAAGAAGGGCGAAATTACTTTAGCCGTAAAATCTATCTCCTGCCTTGCTCCAGAAGAAAGACCTAAAGTTGGAGCCTTAATCAATAAAGCAAAGGTAGAGATAGAACATGCACTATTCAAAAAGGTATTTTCCAAAGAAGAGGAGTGGTTTGATGAAACCCTGCCAGAGATTCCAGTAAGGCTCGGAAAGAAACACCCCATAACCCAGGTTAGGGAAGAGATTGTGGGGATATTCTCTCAGATGGGGTTCTCCATAGAACAGGGCCCAGAGATAGAACAGACTGAATATAACTTTGATCTTCTGAATATTCCCCCTGACCATCCTGCGCGGGATATGCACGACACATTTTATATTAACGATAATCTTGTCCTTAGAACCCATACATCGCCTGTTCAGATAAGGGTGATGAAGGAAAAGAAGCCACCCATTAGAATCATTGTCCCTGGCAGGGTCTATAGACGGGATGCAGATGTATCCCATTCGCCTATGTTCCATCAGGTTGAGGGTCTTCTTGTTGACCATAATATCAGATTCAGCGACCTGAAGGGTGTCCTGGCCTGTTTTCTCCATCAGATGTTTGGCTTAAATGTGCCAGTAAGATTCAGACCAAGCTACTTTCCGTTCACAGAGCCATCAGCTGAGATAGATATTGGCTGTATCCTCTGTCAGAATAAGGGTTGTCGGGTCTGTAAGAATACCGGGTGGCTTGAGATATTGGGTGCTGGAATGGTTGATCCAAATGTCTTAACAAATGTTGGGATAGACTCGGAGGAATATACAGGGTTTGCTTTTGGGCTCGGCGTTGAAAGGATCGCTATGTTAAAGTTCGGCATATCCGATATTCGAGCCTTCTTTACCAATGACCTCAGGTTCCTGAATCAATTTTGAAATGTAATTATTCAGGTTTACAGTTCCAGAGTTCACGGTTCAAGGTTAGAGAGCAATAAAAATTGAATGATTTGAAGATATTGAGGTATGACAACCAACCGTGAACCTTTGAACCTTGAACCTAACAACTTACTATTTAATGGAAAAGAGCGTGGTCATAAAAAATAAGTGTGGGCTTCATACAAGGCCATCTGCTCTTATTGCTAATGCAACCTCTAAATTCCAGGAAGATGTATGGATTAAGAAGGAGGGAGTAGAAGGCTGGCTGAATGCAAAGAGCGTTTTGGGAATAATATCCCTTGAAGGGTGTTTTGGTGATAGGGTAATCATCTCATCGGAGAGAGAAGAAGCGATTTTTGCTGCTGTGAAACTTTTTGAGGATAAGTTCGGAGAGGAATAAATATTCGCCACAGAGGCACGGAGATAACTCAATGTAAAATGCAAAACTATCAATTAGCATTTCAAAATTATTATAATTTCATTTTGCATTGCTAATTTTACATTGATAATTTTGCAATGAATTATTTCGTGTCTCTGTGGTGAACAGTTATAAATGAAAAAACTAAAAGGCATTGGCGTATCTCCTGGTATTGTCATAGGAAAGGCATATCCCTTCAAAAAAGAGGGCTTGGCTGCGGTAAAGAGAGCCATAAAAAAGGATGAGATAGAGCATGAGGTGGCGATTCTTAATTCTGCTAAGGAAAAGACAAGGGATGAGGTGTATAAAATAAGGGGCAGAATATTAGAAGAGTTTCAAGAGGGTTTTGCCAATATATTTACTGTTCACCTTGTCCTATTGGATGACCCATTATTACTTCCAAAGGTAAAGAAGAAGATAGAAGAAGAGCGGGTGAATGCCTCTTATGCCTTTATAGAGACCGTAAAAGATGTTATTGCCAATCTTATCTTTTCAAATAATAAACAGGCAATGAGAATGATAGATGTTATTCACGATATCTCAGAGAAGATGCTCCATTATCTGGGAGAAAGGGAGCGAATTGAGCTTTCTGATATACAGGAAAAGGTAGTCTTAGTCGCCAGAAACCTTACGCCCTCTGAGACTGTTCAGCTTTCTAAAGAGAAAGTAGCAGGTATTGTCTGTAACATGGGGGGTCAAACATCCCATGCGGCTATCTTAGCACAGGCACTGCGGATTCCAGCGGTCTTAGGTGTTCAGGATGTAGAAAATATGGTCTCCCTGGGTGATACCATTATCTTAGATGGAATATCTGGTGTGGTAATTGTCAACCCGACTGCAAAAGATAAACAAGTTTATGAAGAAAAGGCAAAAAGGGCAGAGAAAGATACAAAGAAAAGGGAGAAGCTCCTCTATTTACCTTCCGAGACAACTGATGGACACAAGATAAAGCTTTGCGCCAACATTGAGCTTCCAGAAGAGGCAAGGTTGGTAAAAGAGGAGATGGCGGAAGGGATTGGGCTGTTCAGGACAGAGTTTATGTTCATAGAAAGGGATGGGATGCCTGATGAGGATGAACAGGAAGGGGTATATTCAATGGTAGCCAAAAAGAGCCATCCGCATCCTGTGACCATAAGGACACTTGACCTTGGTGGAGATAAGCTGAGCTTTGTTGTAAGGCAAGAGGAGGAGAACCCTTTTCTTGGCTTACGAGCCATCAGGTTTTGTCTAAAATATAAGAATATCTTCAAGACGCAGCTGCGGGCAATCTTAAAGTGCAGTAGCCAGGGCAGGGTAAGGATGATGTTTCCTATGGTCTCATCCAAAGAGGAGCTTGATGAGGCTCTGCTTCTCCTTCATACAGCAAAAGAGGAGTTAAGGAGAGAGGGTATCCCTTTTGATGAGGAGATGGAGGTAGGCATAATGATTGAGACGCCATCTGCGGCATTTACAGCTGATATTTTGGCTCCTTTAGTTGATTTCTTCAGTATCGGCACAAATGACCTTATTCAATATACAATGGCTATTGACAGGGTTAATCCTGAACTTGCGTATCTCTATCAGCCACTCCACCCGGCTATATTGAGGCTTATAAAGGTGGTAGTAGATGTTGCCCATAAGAATGGAATCTCGGTTGGAATGTGTGGAGAGATGGCTTCGGACCCTCTTTATAGCATTCTTCTTCTTGGCTTTGGACTGGACGAGTTCAGTGTAGGTTGGGCAGCAATTCCCAAGATAAAAGAGGTGATAAGGACTGTCTCTTACCAAGAGGCAAAGGGATTAGCAGAAAAGGCATTGCTCTTAGATTCAGCCCAAAAAATAGAGGCTTTGCTTAAAAAGAATTTTCCGCAGGAGCTTAGGGAGATGATAAAAAAATAGCTGTAAGTCGTAAGTGCTGCGGTAGTGTAATAAAAGGGGATGTAGAGATTATGGAGATAAGGGGATAAAATTTTGAATTAAAAATTAAAAATGAATTATCTCCATATCTTTTCTTATCTCCTTATCCCCTCACACTCTTGATGTATAGTCTGAACGGTTACCATTTTTCACTAATATAGGAGGATGTGATGAAGATTGTAAAAGAGAAGGCAGATACGGAAAGACTTGAAGGTCTCAAGATAGAGAAGTGGGGAAAATGGGAGTGTGGGGTGAGCAGCTTCCCTTGGGAATACTCGGCTGATGAAAGGTGTTATATCTTAGAAGGAGAGGCAGAGATAGAGGGAGATGGCGAGAAGGTGAGGATAGAGAAAGGGGATATTGTCCTTTTCAAGAAGGGTCTTTGCTGCCGGTGGAATATTCTTTCTCCCATAAGAAAGTTGTATCGGTTTGAGTAAATTCAGGTAGATAGGCTATAGGCATTTAGACTATAGGTAAGAGGGAATCATATCCTAATAGCCCACAGCCTAAAAGCCTACAGCCTCTATCCTAACAGCCTAAACAACCTTCAGCCTAAACACCTGAATAATTACTAATTTTATGCAATTAACTAAATATCTCTCACCTGTTATTGGCATACTTTTGGAGATAGGGTTTGTTATCTTGCTTATCCTGATAGCCTTCCTTATTGCCTGTGGGTTCTGGTATCTGCTATGATTATCAGACAAGCACCCTCTGATTTCAAAACTATAGGCCATTACATGGGCATAATGATTCGGGGATTTGCCTTTTTCTTCCTCATTCCCTTAATTGTCAGCCTTTGTTTTCATGAGTTTTCTGAGGCGATAAACTTCATCATCGCCTTTGCTTCTTCCATCATCGTTGCCTATCTCTTTTTATTCATCTCTGGCGAACCAGAGGAGCTATCTTTTCGCAGTGGAATGGTTATTGTCTCTCTCTCCTGGATAGTGGCAATGTTCTTGGGGGCTATTCCTCTCTATCTCTCCGGACATTTTTCATCATACCTTGATGCCTGCTTTGACTCAATGAGTGGCTTAGCCACAGTGGGGCTAACTATTTTGCAAGATTTGGACCATACCTCTATGTCTATCAATATGTGGAGATTCCTGGTGCCATATATCTGTGGTCAGGGCATTGCCGTAATCACCATTGTCTTCTTAGCCAGAACAGCTGGTGTCTATGGAATGTATACAGGTGAAGGGAGGGAGGAGAAAATCCTGCCAAATATCACCCATACAGTCAGGATTATCTGGAAGGTAAGTCTTATCTATCTTGTTGTTGGGGTCAGTATTCTTTTTGCCTTAGGGATAAAAAGCGGAATTTCTCCATTTTACTCCTTCTGGCATGGGTTATGGCTCTATATGAGTAGCTGGGCAACCTGTGGCTTTACTCCTCAATCAACAAGTGTCCTTTTTTACCACAGCCAGTGGATAGAACTCGGCACAACTATAGCCTTAGTCATAGGTGCTATGAACTTTTCCCTGCACTATGCCCTTTGGTCAGGAAAAAGGCTTGAACTCTTCAGGGATATTGAGATACGAACATTTCTCCTCACCTTCATCACCATATTCTCTATCCTCTGCATCGGCCTAATAAAGGAGGGTGTATATCCTGATCTCCTCTCCTTCTTCAGCAAGGCAATATATCACACCCTATCAGCCCATGCAACTGCGGGTTTTGCCACTATATATTCTGGTCAGTTTGTTAGCCAGTGGGGTGAGTTAGGGATGCTGGCATTAATTATAGGGATGTGGATTGGAGGGTGTGCGGGTTCTACAGCGGGTGGCGTCAAGTGTTTGCGGATGGGGATATTCTTCTCTGATTTCTGGCAGAATATAAGGCAGATTGGGCTTCCTACCACAGCTGTTTTCCAGCATAAACTCCGTCATATTCAAGACATAGTGATCAACGATAGAATGATACGGTCAGCAGTGCTTATATTCCTATCCTTTACCCTTACCTATCTTTTGGGGGCTATAATTGGGGTTATCTATGGGTATCCCTTTGTTCCTTCTCTATTTGAGTCTGTTAGCACAGCCAGTGGAACTGGTCTATCTGTCGGTATCACATCAAAGGACATGCCCCCTGCGATGAAGGTTGTTTATATCCTTGAGATGTGGGCTGGTCGTTTAGAGTTTATCTCAATCTTTGCCATTTTGAATTTTATCATAACCAGGGGAAAAAGATGAAAGAAGAAGTCAGAATTCAGGAGTCAGAATTCAGGAGTCAGAATTCAGGAGTCAGAATTCAGGAGTCAGAATTCAGGAGTCAGAAGTCAGAATTTAATATTCTTAATTCTGGATTCTGGATTCTGGATTCTGGATTCTGTATTCTGTATTCTGTATTCTGTATTCTGTTTTTTATAATAGCAGGTTCTGTCCACTCTCTTTGCCTCAATGACCTCCTTTCGGAGCCAAAGAAATATGACCATCAGACAATAGAGGTTTCAGGTGAGATAATCGGGTTTTCCATCAAGAAGAAGAATGGTTGGTTCATCAATGTGGATATTGGAGGAGGGGTTATAGGCGTCTTTACCAAGGAGCTTCCCAAGATAAAACACTATGGCAAATATAAGGAAAAAGGGGATGTGGTCAGGGTCCAAGGCGTTTTTTACAACACCTGCAAAGAGCACAGGGGAGAGACAGACCTACACAGCCAGTCTATTGAAATAATAAAGAGGGGAAAGACAATACCCCATCCGATAAAAAAAGCCAATATAATAGCCGCTATTACTCTTTCATTTCTGGCAATACTCCTTGTCCTTTTTTACAGGAGATTTTCTGGAAAAATCACAGGATAAGTAATGGCGTTACTGAACTTTTGCAAAAATCGGGACGGTTCATTTTCAGCCTTTTCCATATAATTTCTTTTGGAAATTGGAAATTAGAAATTGGGAAGAAAAGATTCTGCTTCTGTGCTAATTTCTAATTTCAACTCCATCTTTTAACCGCAAGCTTTCAAACAAAAGTGAACCGTCCCAAATATACCCGTATTTATTGACTGATTAGGATTGCGGATATAATTCATCCTAACCAGGTATGGAGTGCTGATATTACTTGCATTCGTAGAATAGAGGGTTTTTATACCTTGTGGCCATTATTGATTGGTTTATACCCAAATAAATCAGGTTTCCAAAAATTAAGAGTAAGCTAAGGATAAAAATCAAAAATAAAAAATCAAATATTTAGACACTGATAGACACAGATGAACACAGATAATTTTTACATTTTATCAGTGAAAATCAGTG
>JAZDOR010000166.1:0-2441 GCA_043798435.1 bacterium | reverse complement strand
GAAGAATGGGAGATGAATGTAAGATGAACCAATCTCATCCATTATCCCTACCTGACCAAAGTAGCCCTTTCCTAAGATAAAGAGATAGTCTCCAGCTACATCCTCTGAGAAGAAGCCATTTTGAAGGAAGTCTGGGCCTTTGGTTTCTATGTTGGTAATGAGCCTTTGACCAAGGTTAGTAGCAAGCTGGCTGGAGAATGAGGGCCAGGTGATACAAAGGTTATAGAATTCACCTGCAATGATGGTGTTTTGAATAGAGTCTCCATCTTGATTTGGCATAGAGATACTGATAGTCAGGGTTTGATCCTTGCCAGCACCTATGAGGTCACCTATTGCCTTCTCTTGGCCATCCACCTTTATGACAGGCTGGAGTTCAACAAGGTAGGCAGGGGTATTATAAGGGCTAAGGTCAGATTTACCTGAGTTCCATATATCTAATTTGGTCATGGATTCCTCCCTTGTTGTTCTTTCAGTAATTTCTGAAACCTTCCTTCAGAAACCATTTTCATCTCAGACCTCCCTCTCCTTCCAATAAATACTACATATCTCCATTTTAAGATGACTCCATGGGATTTTTTATCCCACGCAACCATAAAATCAGGGTTATCCTTAGTGGTATATCTTTTTTGGGTTAATCCATATAGAACACCAGTATTCCAAGTGCCATAAACCTGTGGAGGGTATCTTTCTAATTTTCCGCTTATCCCATCTTCATAGGTTGGGTATTCTTTATAAGTCATGACATATTCTTGAATGTCTCCTTTTAACTCCCCCATATAAACCCCTGAGCCACTATCAGATGAGTCCTTCATAATTTCATCCTCTTCAACATAAAAGATTGTAAGAAAGCCAAAGATTAAACTGATGACAATGACTGATAAGATCTTGAAAAAAATACTTTTTGACCTTTGGATGAAAATAATCGTTGTAATAAGATAATATAAAAAGAAACATGCTAATTCATATCTAAAAATCCATATCCGAGGTATCCTTGGATGCCAGCCATAAATCCACTTTAATAACTGCACCTCAAATAGAAAAGCTCCCAAAAATAACAGAATCTTAAAATATCTCCTTTTTCCTCTTGAAAGGATATACGCTAAAATAAATGGGGTTGCAAGACAAATTAAATGAAATACCATGGTAAATAAAATATACAAAATCCACATTATTCCACTATCTAAAATATTTATTAAAATATTCATGTTACTCTTCCTTTGGATGGAGATACTTCAGAATCCTACTTCCTACTTCATCTCTATGAATAATTTTCCAATATATCTCACCCCCAAAGACTCTTCCAAAAAAGTTGTACATTGAGTCATTTGAACAATCTTCCTTCCAAAAAAGTGCCTCAAAAATAAGAGCTAGATCACGTTCCACGGCATTGGTAACAAAATGGTCTTTTCTCCCGGTTTCCTTTTGGTTTATATTCTCCTCTCTTGTTAATTTTTCATCCCAACAGGAACATGGATCAACAAAGAGCTTAAATCCACTTCCAATGTATCCATCATTATGCTTATTCAGCCATTGTGGTCGAAGATTTGCAGGTCCAGAAGGACCCAAGAGACCAAGATACCACCAAAAATCCTTCTTGATACCACCTAAATCATAAACACTTAAATCATACAAAGCATGCAAGAAATAGCTTTCTTGAAATTCCTTGTCAGTAAATCGATTTGCCAAATCCTGAGCAAAATTAGCAAAGGCTTCACACACATCAGTATCTCCTGAAGGCGGATTGTTTATAGCAAACCTAATAGCATCTTTCTCTATATTACAGTACTCTTGAAACGGTCTGGTTGTGGGATGTGTGGCCAGAAAAAGACTACCGCTTATATCCGCTATCTCATACCTTGCTTCTCCTGTCTCTGGGTCAGAAATGATGTAGCCTACACCTTGCCAGCCTTTATAGCTGATGCTGGATTGGGGACACTTGGCAATGTTGCCGGCATTGATAGCATTTTTGATGTTCTGTTTAGCAAGGCTTGGGATGTTGAAGGTATCTACAATGCTTACATTGGAGCTATCTATGTCATAGACAAGAATACCGCCTTCACTGGCTATCTGAATAGCCTTAATAGCAGAAATAGCTCCTTCTCCATACCATTTCTCCCAGATTTGATGTTCTAAGACTGATGAGGTATATCCTGATAGGGTCATAAAATCTCTTACTTTATCTTGTTTTCCGGTAACCAGACAGATGTTTCGGTCTGCATCTATGGAAAGACCCCTGATGCTCATTGTATAAGGCATATCAAAGATATAATCAACATCTGCTTCAACAAAGAGATTAGCAAAGCATATATCTTTGAAGAATGGGAGATGAATGTAAGATGAACCAATCTCATCCATTATCCCTACCTGACCAAAGTAGCCCTTTCCTAAGATAAAGAGATAGTCTCCAGCTACATCCTCTGAGAAGAAGCCATTTTGAAGGA
>JAZDOR010000147.1:0-10923 GCA_043798435.1 bacterium | reverse complement strand
CAGATAAAGACAGATTATACATTGCCAGCAGAGGATAAGAGTATAGGGCTGGAGTCCAATATAGAAAGAATAGGGGCAAAAATAGAGAAAGAAAAGTCTGATATAGAAAAGAAGGTTAGGTTATTAAAAAAAATAAAGATGGGAGGGATAAATGAAGAAGGCAAAAAAGGAAAAAGATCTAGTTCAGGTACTTAAAGGCAAACTTGAAAAAGGTAAAGGCGTAGACATAGGAACGATGTTTGTAAAATGCGCACACAAAAAAGGCGATGAGGTTATATTTAAATCGCAGCGGAATGCCTTCTTCGAGGTAGAGCATACAGATTTTACCAAGAACATACTGGATAATTCTAAGGTAAAATACATTATAAAACAAGATAAACTGTATGTGGTAGGTGATGAGTCTTTGCAGTTTGCCAATATGTTCAATAAAGAGACAAGGCGACCCTTATCGAGAGGTGTCATAAGCCCTACAGAAAAAGAGGCCCTTCCCATGGTGGAGCTATTGGTAAAGAGCGTAGTAGGCATGCCCAATTATAAGGGAGAGATAGTCTATTTTTCCGTTCCTGGTGAGCCCCTGGATGCAAATTTTAATGTCTTATATCACATGAAGACTATAGAGGGCTTTTTAAAGGCGTTGAATTATATGCCAAAGAGTATCAATGAAGGCCATGGGATTATATTATCTGAGTTAGCTGAAGAAGATTTTACAGGCATTGGTCTTTCCTTTGGAGGAGGGATGGTTAATGTCTGTTTGAGCTATATGTCTGTCCCAGTATTTAAATTTTCTGTTGCTAAGGCAGGAGATTGGATTGACCAGCAGGTCTCTATGGCAGTGGATGAGACTGCCAGTCGTGTGTCAGCGATAAAGGAATCATCCCTTGATTTAAATAAAGAGGGAAATTTAAGCAAAGTTGAAAGCGCCTTGTCTATTTACTACAATCACTTAATTGAATATGTTATAGAAAATATAAAAGATGAGTTTGATAAGGCTAGAAGGATGCCACAGTTTACAAAACCGATATCTATTATTCTGTCCGGGGGTACATCCCTTCCAAAGGGTTTTTCCAATAGATTTAAACAGATCTTAGACCGATTAAAACTGCCTATTCCGGTTGGCGCTGTAAGGATGGCAAGTCAGCCCCTAAGAAGCGTGGCTAAAGGAGCATTGGTTGCAGCAAGTGCAGATGAATCTAAAAAATAAGAGGAGCGTAGTAATGTCAGAGGGAAGATATCTCTACGGTATAATAAAAACAAACGAGATAAAATCTTTTGGTCCTTGCGGGATCAATGCCGATGAAGAGGTTTACACAGTAACTCACGAGGATATTGCATGTGTAGTTAGTAATTCACCTATCCGCGATTATTCATCCATGCTTAAAGAGGCCTTAGGCCAACTCTTAGTAAGACACCAGACAATAATCGAGAAGATTATGAAGGGCCACGCTATTATACCTGTGAAATTTGGTACAAATCTTTCCGATGATGATGAAATTAGGCAGGTTCTAATAAGAGGTTACTCCCAATTTAAAGAGCTACTTTCTACTATGGATAGCAAGATAGAGCTTGATGTAGCTTGCACCTGGAATGATTTAAATAGCATTGTAAAGGAGATTGGAGAAGAAGATAGCCAAATAAAAGAATTTAAAGAAGTGCTTGCTAAAAAGCCTGCCAGCGAAAATCTACAGGATAGAATAAAGATAGGGATGATGATTAAAGACGCCCTGGACAAAAGAAAAGAAAAAGAGCGTTCTTATATAATAACTTCCTTAAAGGAAATTACAGTTGATTTCCAGAAGCATCAGGTGATGGATGATGAAATGATTCTAAATTGTGCCTTTTTACTTGAGAAGGCTAAAGAGCCTTATTTCGATGCCAGATTAAAGGAATTAGATAAAAAATACAACCAAAAGGTAAATTTTAGATGCGTAGGGCCTCTTCCTCCTTATAGTTTTGCCACCTGTCAGTTAAAAAAAGTAGGGTATAGCCAGATAAACGAGGCAAAGAAATTATTGGGTTTAATAGAATTTGCATCTTTAAAGGAAATAAAAGCATCCTATTATCAGTTAGCTCAAGAAAATCATCCTGATAAGAACCCTGATGATGTAGAGCGTAAGGAAAGATTTGAAAAAATGACCCATGCCTATAAGTTATTAACTAGTTGTTGCCAAGGAGAAGGTGTATCTATTGAGGATAAAAAGAAAGCAGATTTTATTGTGGTCGAGATAATAAGACCATGAAGGAGTGTGAGCGAAATGGATGAGGGAAAATATCTATATTGTGTAATTAATGAATCTCAAGGGAGGAATTTCGGACCTATAGGGATCGGAGATAGGGATGATGAGGTATATACCCTCTGTTTTCGAGATCTGGCTTGTGTGATTAGCTCTACCCCTATGACTAAGTATGTGATTAGCCGGGAAAACCTAATTGCTCATGAAAAGGTGATTGAAGTTGTGATGAAAGACTATGATGCTGTACTTCCAGTTAGATTTTGCACTATTGCCACCAGCACTGAAGAGGTTAGGAATCTTTTGATGAAAAGATATCAAGAACTCAAGAATCTATTAAGAAGTATGGATAACAAGGTAGAGTTGGGCCTAAAGGTTTTCTGGCAGGATATGGAAGGTATTTTTAGAGAGATCAGCTCAACCCATAAGGAAGTAAAGAGTTTGAAAGAAAAGTTGACTAAAAAATTTACTTCACCTTCTTTAGATGAAAAAGTGGATTTAGGAAAAAAGGTTAAAGATGCCCTTGAGAAGAAAAGAGAGGTAGAGGCAGAGGAGATTTTAGATATATTAAGGCCTAAATGCATCAATCTTCGCAATAATAAGATAATAGGTGATAATATGGTATTAAATTGCGCCTACCTGGTAGATAAGGCTCATGAAGGAGAATTCGATGATTACATAGAAGAACTAACTCAAAAACATAAGGATAGGTTGAAGTTTAAATACGTAGGGCCAGTAGCACCATTTAATTTTGCGGAATTGGTTATAAAGTGGGGGCAGGAGGAAAGCGAGTGAACCCAGAACAAGAGATTTGCAATAAGCTAGAGGTAGATAGCAATTTAAAGAGAGATGAGGGGAGATATATCTATTGCATAATTGGAGCTAGTGAGGCAAGGAAATTTTCCTATCCAGCAATTGGAGATCGGGGAGATGAGGTGCATAGCATCTCTTACCAGGATATTGCAGTAGTGGTTAGCTCTTCCCCTGTTATAAAATATCCTATTTCAAGAGAAAACACTATGGCCCACCAGAAGGTTTTGGAGAAGTTGATGGAGGATTTTACTGTTTTACCTGTAAGGTTTGGTACTGTTGCCAGCAGTAAAAATGGGGTTTTGGCTGAGGAAAGGATAGAAAAAGAAGTACTCAAGGCCAGGTATGAAGAATTAAAAGACCTATTAACCAAAATGCATGAAAAAATAGAATTAGGTGTTAAGGCCCTTTGGTGCGATATGAAAACTATCTTTGAGAGAATAGTCGAAGAGAATAGAGATATTAAGATTTTGAAACAAAGAATAGCCTCAAAGAATCCTCTTCACACATATGGAGATAGGGTAACACTGGGCGAGAAGGTTAAGGATGCCCTGGCTCGGAAAAAGGCCAAAGAGGAAAAGGATATTTTGAATGTCTTAAAAGAAACTTATGTTGATATGTGCACCAATAAGATATTTGGAGATAATATGATAACAAATTGTGCCTTCTTGGTAGAAAAATCTAAAGTAGAACAATTTGATAAATTAGTAAATAAGTTAAGTACAGATTATAGTGGAAGAATAAGGTTCAAATATGTTGGACCTGTTCCTCCATGTAACTTTGTGGAGCTGGTGATTACCCTGGGGGGAGAAGAATATGAGTCCAATTAAACCAGAAAAGCCTGATAAGGGTTCTAATGGAGGAGGTTTTGGATTAACTGATATCTTATTTCCCATTTTCTTGCCTATAAAAGGGACGATATGGATTGCAGATAAACTAAAGCAAAGTGCTGAGACTGAAGTAACTGATGAGTCTAAGGTGCGGGAAGAGCTGTTAGACCTTCAGATGCGCTTTGAGATGGGTGAGGTAAACGAAGAGGAATATAAGAAGAAAGAGACAAAAATCTTAGAAAGATTAGAGGCGATTAGGAAATACAAAGAAGGAAGGAGGTGAGGATGTGAAAGAAAGGGCGGATTTAGCGGCGCCAAAAGGCGCATTTAGGTGCCAGAGATGTGGGAGTGTCACATGGGGGAATCTGCGGTTTTGTTCACAATGCGGAGAGGCCTTGGATTTAGAATGTCAAGAGTGTGGGGCAAAATGGCGGTATATTTATGGCTATACCTTTTGTCCCTCATGCGGGACTAAGATTAGGCGTAAATAAAAGGAGGTAAAAATGGCAAAGTCAGTGCAACAGATTATTGAGAAGGCACGGGAGGAATTAAGTAAGATTACAGGATTGGAACTTTCCACTACCATAGGAGCAGCTAAGGAAGAAAAGGGCTGGAAGATTACTTTAGAGATGGTGGAAAAACACTCCATCCCTGACCAGATGGATATCTTAGCCACCTATGAAGTAATTTTAGACAATGACGGCGGTGTAATTGAATTTAATCGGGTAAAGCTAAGAAAAAGAGTGGATATTGAAACAGTTGAAGTAGAATGACGCAGATTCTCGCAGATCTAACGCAGATTTACGCAGATAAAAATGAGCGTTATGAGAATCGATGATAATCAGCGTCTAATAATCTTTGGAGGAAAGGGTGGTTGTGGAAAGACTACCTCTGCTTGTGCTACCAGCCTTTATTTAGCCCAACGCCATCCTGAGAAGAGGATTTTAGTTGTATCCTGTGACCCTGCTCATTCAGTGGGTGATAGTTTTGACTATAGTGTTGATAACACTATTACACCCATAAAAGATTTAGATAATCTCTGGGCCCTGGAGATAAAGGCTGAAGAAGAGGCATCTTTGTTCAAAACAAAATATGACTCTGTGATGAAAAAGATTGCTGAGAGAGGGACCTATTTTGACAGGCAGGACATAGAGAGTTTCTTCTCTCTATCTATCCCAGGGTTAGATGAGATAATGGCAGTGATAAAGATAGCCAATATTTTAAAAGAAGGAAGATTTGATTTAATCATCTTAGACACTGCACCGACAGGACATACTATCAGGCTTTTAGGTTTACCTGGTCAGATGAAAAAGTGGGTCGAGGTTATGGATTTGATGCAATCTAAGCATAGATTTTTGGCCAGACATTTTACCGGCAAATACAAAAAAGACGATGCTGATGAATTCTTAGAGACGATGGATAGAGATGTAGATAGGCTGAGTCAGTTATTAAAGAACCCTAATTCAACAGAATTCATACCTGTTACTATACCCCATACCCTGGCTATAGAAGAAACAGAAAATCTCCTGAAGACATTAAAAGAATATGGGATTCGAGTAAGATCTATTATTGTCAATCAAATTAAAGGTATTGCAAATAGGTGTCCCTTTTGTTCTAAGGAAGAAGAAGAACAGTAAAAAGAATTAGATATAATCAGGCAGAGATTCGCAAGATTCGAACTTTACTGTGTGCCTGCCTTCCCATATCAAATTAGGGGCATAAATCGCTTAAAGGAATATGGTCGAGTTTTACTTGATGAAAAACCATATCATCTTCCAGTTGGGAAGAGATCCTTTGACTTCAAGACCAAAATATTTTCTTTTATTAACCTACCTCAAAGACCAACTCAATTGATAAAGGAAGGCATTTTACTATATATATTTGGGGGAAAGGGTGGGGTAGGTAAGACATCTATAGCCTCAGCAACTGGACTTAATATAGCAAAAAGATACCCTTCTAAAAAGGTTTTAGTTTTCTCTACTGATCCTGCCCATTCATTATCTAATAGCTTTGGCTTATCTATAGGAAATAATCTGACTCAAATAAAGAAACAAAAAAACCTGTTTGGCTTAGAGATAGATGCCTTGAAGTTACTCGAGGCTTTTAAGAAGGATTATAGGGATGATATAAAAGAGGCCTTTAATAAATTTATTGGCCAGGGCGTGGATATTAAGTTTGATAGAGAGATTTTAGAAGAACTCATCTCTATTACCCCTCCTGGTTTAGACGAGATTATGGCCCTGGCAAAGGTAGTGGAATTTATAGACGAAGGTAGGTTTGATGTATATATCTTAGATTCAGCAGCTACAGGACATCTGTTACGCTTTTTAGAGATGCCTCAGGTTGCCAGAGACTGGCTGAATGCAATATTTAAATTACTTATAAAATATAAAGGTGTAGTGCGATTAGCAAAACAGGCTGAGGAAATGATAAAATTTTCTAAGAAGGTGAGAAAGATACAGGAGATTCTCTCAGATCCTAGAAGGTGTCAATTTGTAGTTACGAGTATTCCAGAGGTTATGGGAAAAAATGAGATGGATGATCTTCTGGAGAGTCTTAAGCGACTTAAGATTCCGTGTCACTATATCTTGATTAATATGGTTCTACCGAAAACTGGATGTAATATTTGTGAGTCAAAAAGAGGAGAGCAGATTAAGGTTATTCAAGAAATAAATAAGGAGAGGGCATCCGCGTACCAGATTAGTCAGTTGGCGCTTTTTCCATATCAGATCAAAGGGATTGACCGATTGAAGGGCTTTTCTAACAAGATATACGGGTGAAGGAGGTAAGATGTCTCCTAAAAAGAAAAATAGATCCAGAGAGCGACCGAAGGGAGTCCCGAGTCCCTCGACTCCGCTCGGGATAAACTCCGTCGAGGGAAAAAAAATAACTAACCAGACACCTAAAGCAAAAATCCTTCCTTTTACTGCTGGTAAGTTGCCTTCGGTTAGCAGATCCATGCCACAAGCAGCAAGCGCCATACCTTTGGTTAGTAAAGAGATCCCTTCGATTTCTAAATCTTTACCTCAGGTAAGCGCTAAACCCAATATTGCTATTCCCAAATATTGGGGGAAGATGCCGAGTAAGAAATGGGGGGTTTCTAAGATACAAGCGACTAGAAAAAGGGGACCGAAGCGGCCAAAAGATATAGGGTTATTTAAATTCTTAGGCAAAGTGGTAACAGCGCCATATCAGCCAGTAGAGATGATTAAAGGAATCACTGCTGCGGTTGGAGCACAGGCTGAGGAAGAGAGAGATCCCAAGGTTGCCTTAGAACAAAAGCTTCTTGAACTTAAAATGCGTAGGGAAATGAATAAAATCTCTGAAGGAGATTATAAGATAGAAGAGACTAAGCTTAAGAGGAGAATAAAAAATCTTGAAGAAAAAGAGAAGACTAAAGAGAAGGCTATTGATGAATCCGAAGGGAAGCGTAAAAAGAGAAGAAAAAAGAATAGGAGATAGAGGATGGCAATAGAGGCGACAAGAAATACAAGTGTTACTTTAGTCGATGTTGTAGATAGGGTTTTAGATAAAGGATTAGTGATAAACGCTGATATAGCTATATCTGTGGCAGGCGTAGAGCTTTTAGGTATTAAGATAAGGGCAGCCTTAGCCTCTTTTGAGACAGCAGCAAAGTATGGCCTTGAATTTCCATCAGGGACTGATCTTGAGACAGCCGCCTGGAAAGAGGCTATGAAAGGTAAAGAGGTATGTCCCCAATGTGGCAAAAAGGTTTTGGCAGAAGAGTTGCTCGACGAAAGCTGTCCATGGTGTGGCTGGATAAGCGCTAAGGCAAAAGAGATAAAGGCAGAATAAAAACAGAAGACAGAAAACAGAGAACAGAAAGTAGGGAAGAAATGGCTGAAGAAGACAAAAAGCGAAGTCCTGAGGAGCAAAGCGACGAAGGGAAAGAAAATAATAAAGAAGAAGAAAGCGCAGCAGGAGGTATTCTTAAAGGTATTGGTAAGATGATCCCAGGATTAGGAGGGTTGATTAAAAATTTAGAGAAATCACCTGCCTTTAAAGAAAGGCTTAAGGAAGTTGATAAAGAACTGGAGCATAAAATAAAAAGCGCTCCACTTAAAAGAACTGGGGGAGTAAATCCAATGTCAGGAAGATTTACTAGATTACGTCCAAGAAGAGGAAGCTCATCGGGAGTTAGGGGAAAAGAGCCTTCTCCTCCACCGCCTCAGGAAAGGCCAGCGGATATCTTTGATGAACAGGACCATATTAAAGTGATTGCTGAAATACCAGGGGTTGAAGACAAGGATATAAAAGTTAATTTACAAGATAATATTCTTATTATATCTGTAGATATTCCTAACCGTAAGTATCATCAGGAGCTGAAACTACCCTGTAGCCCAAAAGGTCGATTGGGAAAGTCATATAAAAACGGAATCTTAGAAATAAAGATTATGAAGCAATGATAGACATTAATGAAGACAACCTTAAAAATGGTGTTTTGGGCCTTGTGCTTGCCCTGGTTGAGATAATTAGAGATGCCCTTAAGCTCCAGGCAGTGAAGCGAATGGAGGGTGAGAGTTTAAATGAAGAAGAAATAGAGCGGCTGGGGAGGGCTCTTAAGGAACTTGATGTTGCCATAGAGCATATAAAAGAAGAACAGGGGGTTGGTGAGGCAGTTCAATCAGTAAGGGATGGGTTGGATAATATAGTTAATGATTGTATTGGTAAAATAGTCGACCCTAATAGGTGGGAGAAGGTAAGAGGATAAAAAATGGAAGTTAAAATGGAAAAGCAGGGAATATATCTTTATTGCATAGCTGATGGCAATGAGAAGATAGATTTAGGTAAGATTGGAGTCAATGCTAGCGAGGTTTATACTGTTCCATACCAGGAAATTTCAGCTATTGTTCACAATTGTCCATCTCAGCCCTATGAATCAGAAGATAAAGATATAGTAAAGGATTGGTTGATGACTCATCAGAAGGTAGTGGATTGTGCGTGGCAGAGGTTTGGCGCTGTGTTGCCTCTGGCCTTTGATACCATAATCATAGGTGAGGAAGGTATAGACCCAGAAGAAAACATGAAAAGGTGGCTGCAAAAGGATTATGAAAGATTAAAGGAGAAATTGGATAAGGTCAAAGGCAAACAAGAATACGGAATCCAGATTCTATGGGATCCTAAGGTTATGGTTGAAAAAATAGCCCAGGATACCCCAGAGATTAAGAATTTAAAAGAGGAGTTAAAGTCTAAGCCACCAGGCACAGCCTATATGTATGAAGAGAAGATAAAGAATCTATTGAGGAAAGAGATGGAAAAAAAGGCTGATGAATATTTCAAGGATTTTTATAGCCGGATAAAAAAGGAGGTCTTTGATATTCATATAGATAAGGCAAAAAAGGTAGATGATAATCTACAGATGCTTATGAACTTATCTTGTTTGGTTATTAAGGAAAAGGTTGAGAAACTTGGCGAGATTTTAGAAGAGATAAAAAAAGAAAGTGGTTTTCACGTTCGATTTACAGGCCCTTGGCCACCATATTCTTTTGTATAAGAGGAGTAGAGAATGGAGCCGACCAGAGATACACAGGTTACATTGGTTGATGTATTGGATAGAGTCTTGGATAAGGGGCTGGTGATCAATGCTGACATTATTATCTCTGTTGCAGGCATTCCTTTGATAGGTGTTAATTTAAGAGCAGCCCTAGCTGGTATGGAGACTATGCTTAAATATGGGGTGATGAAGGCCTGGGATGAGAAGATACGTGAATGGGAAGGAGATAATAGGATTTCCGCCGAAGGCGGATCCGCCTCTGGCGGAAAAAAAGAGGTTCCTTTAATCCAGAGGGAAGAGCCCAAAGAAAAGCTATTAGATTTTCTAACAGAAGGAGAATTAGTTACTCACCAGGACAAGGCCTGGCATGTGGTTTCATCAGATGGTATTTGGAGGCCAGGCCATCTCTATATAACAAACAAAAGATTATGCTGGTGGTATAATTTTGAAAAAAGATTGGCATTTGAAGTCTCTACAGAAAAGATATTAGGTTCTGCTATAGAGATAAGGAATTTGAACCCCTTATTAAAGAAGAAAAAGATCTTTGATATAATATATGAAGGCAATTCTGAGCGACCAAAGGGAGTCCCAGGCGAAGTCGAAGGAAGAAAGGTTGCCTCTTTCTCAGGAGAGGGGATGTATGAATGGGAAAGGGCGCTTGGCAGAATTATTTCATTTAGAGAAAGGATAGAGTCCTGTCCCCAATGCGGAAGAACAGCAAATGCTTTAGAGCTATTAGACAAGGGTTGTGCAAACTGCGGATGGGTCAGCCCACGGCTCAAGAAGATAGCGGAGGTAGCGACGTGAACAGGGTAATAGGCATAGACTTAGGCACGACTTTTTCAGTAGCAGCCTTTATGAACAATGGTCACCCTGAGATTATACCTAATGCTGAGGGTGGAAGACTCACTCCTTCAGTAGTTGCCTTTGTTGAAAGAGGAAGGCATCTGATAGGAAGTCTTGCCAGAACCCAGGCAGTTGCAAATCCAGAACGAACAATCAGTTCCATTAAACGCCATATGGGTACAGATAAAAGGATAGAGATTGATAGAAAAGAATTTAGCCCACAGGAGATATCAAGTCTTATCCTTCGTAAGGTTAAGGAAGATTCAGAAGAGTTTTTAGGGGAAAGAATAGAGAAAGCAGTAATTACAGTTCCTGCATACTTTAATGACAATCAGCGCCAGGCAACCATGGAAGCAGGTGCCTTAGCTGGATTAAAGGTAATGCGGATTATTAATGAACCCACTGCTGCCTCTTTGGCCTACGGGTTACATAAACAGGAGATGCATTATGTATTAGTGTGGGATTTGGGGGGAGGCACTTTTGACGTATCCATTTTAGAGTTGGGCAGTGGCGTATTTGAAGTAAAGGCAGTAGGAGGTAATACACACCTTGGTGGAGATGATTGGGACGAGAGAATAATAGATTATATAGCTGATAAATTTAAGAAGCTCCATGGTGTTGATGTAAGGAAAGATAAGATGGCCTTACAGCGATTGAAAGAGGCTTCAGAGAAGGCAAAAAAGGACCTTTCCAC
>JAZDOR010000015.1:0-12715 GCA_043798435.1 bacterium | reverse complement strand
TCTACAATGATCCCAGTAAGAATAGCCAAAGAGCACACTTGTGTTTGGAAGAACAGTTAGCGTGTATGTCTCTGGAATGGTTATCGTTGTTTCATTGGGGACATAGTATCTTATTGGCTCTCCATCATCCCGACCAAAGGTGTTATCCTGTGATAGGGTTGTTCCTGAGAGGTAGATGTAGTCCTTGTCAAGGAGGGTGATAGTTCCTGTAAATATTGGTCTTGAGTTTATATCCTGGAGGATTGGCCAAGCATTCCCTGCAAATGTTGTATCAGTTATAGTAGCAATGCCTGCATTTAGACTTACTCCACAATAAGAGGATGAGCCAACAAAGGAGTCTTCAATCACAGCAACCCCTTCATCTAATGTTAAATTTGACTCCCCATACAAAATATGACACCACCTAAAACTTGCCCAGCCCCCAAGAACATTTATCCCTTTCCAATATCCATTGACCTCAGAGCTTCCAGCAAACACTACAGGCTCAGTTTCTGTCCCCCCGCAGGATAAGCTTCCCCAGACAGAAAATACCTTTCCCTGATCAAACCTTACTAAAACCCCCTCCTCTATCACCAACCCTTTTCCTGCAGAGACCCAGATATCCCCTATAACCACATAAGGACTCTCCGTCTTTGTCCATGTCCCAGAGACCTCCCCATTTACAGTAGTATCTGGCCAGGCTTTTAAGAGACCAAACAACACCAAAAACAAGATTACTCTTTTCATTTCACCACCCCCACCTTCCCTATCCTCTTCTCTCCTGCTACATCCTTTCCCACCCAGATATAGACCCCAGATGCCAGTTCTGGATAGATAACGAGCTTTCCGCTACTATCAGCATTCTTCTCCGCCACCTTCTCCCCGGCAATATTATAAAGATAAAAGACGGAGCCTGGTAATAGCCCATCTACACAAAGACCAAAACCCTTATGCTTATGATGGATATAAGGGTTCGGATAGACCCTGATTCCAGAAACAGCCATCTTCACTCCCATAATACACCAGGACGATAGGCTCCCTGTCTCAACAACAAAGCTATTCCCGGACATTACAGATGAAAATTCCTTCCACCCGTTTTCCCACCTGAATACCTTAAGACTATCCGGGTCAATCTGCTTTTCTCTCACCTCATCTTGCGAAAAACCAAAGCCAAGAACCAGGCTCTTTGTCCCATCATTTGGAACAGCCTCTATCTTATACACCTTTCCAACATACAAGGCTCCCGGATAATTAGAAAGAGCCTCTTCCTCCACAGTTACATTCATCATCTCATAACAAGACTCCTTGAGACAACAAGAGATAGAACCAAAGGTTATTGTCCCAGCCCTTACAATATTCGAAGGAACAAGCTGAATAGACCTCGTCCCCTTGATATAACCATCAGATACCTTAATCTCAACCAATCCTTCACCAAACACCTTAGCCTTTGCCCAAAGCCTCCCATCCTTTCTTGTCCATCCACTCCCTATAGTAACGCTTCCAGATGATGTCAGAAGCTCATAGATAGCCCCATCATAACCCATCTCAGCACTCAAGCCATCCATTCCATAGACAGAAAGGTCAAAGGAAAGCCCAGCCACCCATTTAGAGGGTGTATCAATCCCAAATCTTGCCAGGTTTGACTTTACCAGCATAAACTCCTCGCTTTCTAATGATAGCAGGGTATCGCCCCAGAATAACCCCAAGACCACAGAATGTGCTCCAGAATAGTCTGAGGATATGGTGCCAGACAAGGAGACAAGCCTGTCGCCATCCAAAAAGACCTCCTTTTCTATGAATGGAATGAGGCTCTTGGTTGGGTCTAAGCGCCAGCTTCTCATGGTAAATGTGCCAGCCCTATTTGATGAGACAAATAGCTCAAGAAGGATATCCCCTCCAGAATATACCCTATCAGAGGATACAGCCATATCCAGAATCCTTGCCTCTATTCCAGAGATATCTATCGGAATGCTTCCCTCCTCTTCATCATTGCTCCAGTAGATGTAGTATGTCCCGGATGTCAAGCTGTCATCTAAGATGAAGCTTGTCGTCCCTGGTAATTCCAATCCGATATATGATGGCGTTCCAGGAAGAGAGAGTTCTGCTGTGCCTGTGCCTTCAATATAAAATAGGACCTCATCCCCGGCTATGAATCTCTGCCTATCTAAACGGAATGTAACCGCCTCCCTGGGCAAGATATAGAGGGCATCAAGCAGAATAGCCCTTCCTGACTCAGTATAAACCCCAAAGAAACACTTGCCTTTATCAAAAGATGCAGGAAAGCCAAAACAAACAACAGATTCTGTGCCAGGATAGAGCTTCTCTTCCTTCTCATTTCCAGCAAACCTAAAGACCACACTTACTGTTCCTTTCTTTCCATTGTTGCTTATCGCAAGGGTCAGTGTTCCGCTCTCTCCTTCATCATAAGCAGGCTTATTGAGTGATGCCTTTACTCCGATATCCCATCCATCAATAAATACAGGAATAAGCCATACTCTTCCTGAGATGTTGAGGAGCCCGGTATAGGTCCCAGAAGGTAGGTCGTCTTCCTCTACAAAGGAGAAGAGGAGTGCTTTTTCTTCCTTTGCCTTTATAAGTATCTCCTCTGAAAGGGTTGTGTCCATCAACCTTAAGGTTGCTGTTGCCCTATTCATGGCACAACCGATATTCTTTATCCAAAGACTGAGTGTCCCCTTTGAGTAGTTGCAAGAGATAAGTTGAGGCTCAAAGACAAGATAGGAGCTTACAGAACCTTTGTCTATCTCCCTTCCATCCTTTGTTATCCTTGCTGTATATGTATAACTTCCCTCAAAAAGGTCTGGAACTGGAAAATATAAGGTGCTTGAGCCCTCTATACTTAGCTCTATTGGTGTGGATGTAGAAACACCTTCTCCCTTTATTTCCAAACTTCCAGAAAATGGATTTGCCCCAAAATTCTCCACCGAAACAACAATATCTCCTCTATTTAAGCTAATCTCCCTGGTCCTTGCCCAATCAAGCCTTGCAACCCTGAAGGAACTCTCTCCTTGCCCCCTAAAGTAATTATAGCTGAAGGTATAGCTTCCTTCATCAAGGTTATAGAAGATACTTCCAGTAACAGAGCCCTGGGCTGGTACAAAGAATGGTTGGGTCATAGTAACAGTGTTTAGTTTATAGTTTATAGTGTATAGTTTATAGTTTTTAGTTTTTAGTTTTGAGTTTGCCTCTATCCTTGCCTCCTTACACCACTCTGACACTTGTAAATTTTCTATCTTAAATCCTCTCTGTGTTCTCTGTGTCTCTGTGGCTAATCTTTCCAACCCAAACTCAACATCGAACTCAGAATCTAATCCCCCCTTATTTTCCACTACAAACGGTATCTCCACCACACCAGGCTTATATACCCCATCTACCTCAGGCTCAACATCAACCCTCTCTTCACAGCGAACAAATTTTGTATATGTTCCAGATATGTCCCCGGATAGAACAAGGGTTATAGTCCCATCATTCAGGACATCTATCTCCTCTCGTATCTCTACTGTGCTATTCGGTACAACCGTCATACTCCCTTCTTTCTCATTTTGCAATTTGCATTTTGCAATTTGCAATTTGCAATGATCTATCCAAAGTTTCCAGAATACATCTATTGGTATTGGCTTGTCGTTCTTTAATATCACTGATACGCCTTCTCTTCTCCTTGCCATTTCAGGAAAGGCTATCTCTACATTAAGAACAGGCTCTTCTATCAGTAGGTGCTCCATTATGCCGATCTCCCTTATTGCCCCATTCAGCCAGAATGAGCCTGTGCCTATCAGGGTAAAGGTAAAGGTGGCAATCTCTGATGCAGGGATATACAGATTCTCAGTCCTTGTTTTAATGGTAAATGGAATAGTTGTCTCTGCTGCAAGAAGGTTTTGGACTGTCAGGGTAAGGGTTATGGTCTCCTGTGGTCTATACCAGGGTTTGTCAAAGGAGAGATTGAAGATAAGATCTGTTGGGTAGATGTAGAAGGATTGTTTTTTGTAAGATAGTCTCTGGTTTAATATGGATGTCAAGACTATTTCAAGGTAGTATTTTCCAGGCTTTAGGCTTTCTAATGTTATTGAGCCATTATTTGGTGGAATAGGAAGGTTATAGGCCTGGGTTAGAGCCTGGTTATAGAGTCTGGCTACCCCTCCTATAATACCAAACCAGACATCTCCATAGACTGCAAGACTTGAGTTTATCTCATTTGTTGGAATGGGTGTATTGCTTGAGGTGTAGATTGTTACTTGCCCTGTCTCTAAGTTGTATCTTATTATTCCCTGGTCAGTGGCTAAAAATAGCTCTCCTGCCTGCTCTGTGATGCTGTAAACAGGAATGTTCAGCAGGCATTCTGTTCCTCTGTATAACCCTTTTTCTGTTCCAATGAATATACCGCTATCTCCATCTGTTAGACAATAAACAGGTGATGGAATATTCATTGCTGTGATGCTTCCTGTTGTAAGGTCATAGATATAAATCCCATCCCTTTGTGTGCCAATGTAAAGGAGATCATCCTTGAGCAAAAGAGACCTTGATGATGTTCCAATGATAGTATCTGTTCCTGTATCCTTGAACCTAGAACATAGAACCTTGAACATAGAACCTCTTAATCTTGTTCCCTCATATTCTCTCACCCCATCTTCTGTGGCAATGAAGCCTTGCTCTATTGCAAGAACTGGCTTTGAGTCTAATACCTTTGTGGAACTTGCAAGGTTAAGGTCAAATCTATATAGCCCATCCATTGCTCCAAGGTAGAGGTATGGGGAGATGTATTTCAGGGATAGTATGGACGATATTTCGTAGTTCTTCCAGGCTTCATCCTTAAACCAGGATAAGCCTCTATCTGTCCCAAAGAAGACAGAATCTTCTGCTCTCTCTACTGCCTTCACCTTGTTTGAGAGAAGTCCATCAGATTCTGTATAGGTCTTCCAATCTGAGGTGTAGGAGACTAAACCAAGCTTTGTGCCAATATAAAGGAGATCTGATCTCTTCAAGCAGTTTATCTCGTTTGAGGGTAAACCTGAGTTTTGAATGGTGAAGACCTCTTTTGAGTAGTTTGATAGGTTCAGCTTAATCAGACCTTCCTTTGTTCCTATCCAGATATAGCCTTGGTCTATTGATAGGGATGTTGCCTCTGGTAATTCTATGTGTGTGAATTGGCTATTTTTGTAAATAAGGAGACCAAACCCTCCTGCAAGGTATAGGGTATCATCAGCCTTTGTGATAGCAGTTACCCAGGGTTTTAGGGATGGGATGTATGGTAGGTCTATGGTCGTAATTGCCTTTGTCTGCTTATTAAAGTAACTCAGCCCATCCCTTGAGCCAATCCAGACCCTGTCATTGTCATTCAACAGTGCTTCTGGCCAGGTGCAAGGGTAAAGTGTATATGTTCCATCCCTGTAGTTTGCAAGACCCCTGTTTGTTCCAAGCCATAAGCTATCCCCATCTGGTTCTACCACCTTCATTGGAATATCTAAGACATTTTGCATTGCTAATTTTGCATTGCTAATTTTACATTGAACTAGTCCTTCACTTGATGCAATGTATAAGCTGATAGCTGACTGCTGATCGCTGATAGCTATGTCATACAAATTATGTGTAGGCAATCCATCTGCCTTAGTATATGTAGTCCAGCTTGCCCCATCAAAGACCTTCAACCCACCCAATGTTGCCAAGTATAGACTATTGACTAATGACTGTTGACTAATGACTATTCCCTTTGTCTCTCTTGTATCCGTGTATATCTTCCAATTGGGATATGGAGAGTACAGGGTCAAGGATAAAGAGCCTTCTATTGGGTGTTGATCAGAGACTGAATAGTTGACCACCGGATTTTCTCCTGTAAGGTATTTGTCTTTGTCTAAACCTATCTGAAGCTCTGGGTTTAACCCTTCTATATCTATGTATTTTATGAGCTTCTGATCTTTTAGTTGTAATATTATAGGGTAGGTCTCTCTCTTTAAATAGGGAACAGTCAGATTCAGGGTTTGGCTTCCCCCTGCTAATATTGTTATCGTTCCTTCTAAGCTGACAGTTGATAGCTGACAGCTGAAGGCTGAGCTATAGTCTATTCCCCCTCTGTTTTCTATGACCACAGGTATTGTCTCTCCAATCCCTGCTTTTTGTGGCGGCTTTAGTTCTATGATGGGATTTGGGATGGAGAAGTAGTTTATAGTGTATAGTTTATGGTTTATGGTTGAGAGAAGAATCTCCAAGTTATACTTTCCAGCAGTAAGTGTCTCTGGGATATAGGGGCTTATTGTGAATGTTGTTGTCCCTCCTGAAAGCAAGGTTACTGTTCCAATCTGTGAAATCTGTGAAATCTGCGGACTATATTCTGTATTGAATTCTATATCAAACTCACTTGGATTGATAAAAGTAATTGCTGTATCCAGATTCTCTCTTATCCTGTAGAACGGTCTCTTAAAGCTATTCTTGGTGATTATATTTGCAACATATGTCTTTGTTCCTTCTATCTGTGGTTGATTATCTGCATAATTTATGGTGTAGTTTAGGGTATATGTCCCAAAATCTATAGAAGGAAGAACAAATGTATCAGTAAATGTAGCCCTTTCCTTTGGATTTAATGACTGATGACTAATGACTAATGACTGATGACTTTTTCCCTCTGTATCCTTGAATAAATATGTCAGGGTAATAGAATCTGTTGGTATCATTCCTACATTCTCTATCTGGAATATTATGGTGTTTATTCCTTCTCTTATTGGACTTGGAAAAGAATGGGATATGGCTATCTCCTTGAATGGAATCTTGAAATAGAATGGATGATTTCCTACTGATATTGTATATACCCCAGGTGAAGAGTTGAGTGGAAGGGTGAAGGAGAATAAGAAAGATGTTGATGTCTGGGATGAAAGGGAGATTGTTGTTTGTGTTGAGAAAAGGGTTATTCCCCTTGAGTCCTTTACAAAGATAGGAAAGGTTGTTGCTGGTAAGTTGTAGTCTGTTGGGTTTTTGAAGAATACCCTTGCCTTTAGCTTTTCTTCTGGAAGCCATATCCCTTCTGTCTGTATATTATCTACCTCTATCTGTACACTTTTAAGCCAGACATCCCTTTCACAGAAGACAATAGAACCATAATAGGCAATAGAGTCATTCATTGGTCCAGACCCATCCCTTAAAAGCCCAATATACATACTGGTTGGATAATTAAGGGTTGTCTTAAAGATGAAAGAACCAATAGATTTGGCGGGGATATTGACAGGTGTAATAGAGCCATAGAATCTCCACCAGGCTCCTCCCTGTTCATGGCCACAGATAGCAATGGTTTTATTTTCAATGGGTTGGCTTGTGTTATTCTTGAGAAAGACTGTATAGGTAACCTCTGAGCCCTTTAACACTTCATCTGATGAAGATACTGTCCATATCTGGTAGTCTCCAACCTTGTAATCTCCAATAGAAATGTCTTTGTTTACAGCAAACCAGAACACAGGTGTCTCTGTTCCTTGGGTTTCATAGGTTACTGTGTAGATACCAAGGGTTGAGGTAGCGTATGTTTGGAAGGTAAAGGTAGCTGTAAGGGGTAAGCTATAAGCTGTAAGCAGATTCTTGTTTGGGTCATAGACCCTTATCCTTACCTCATTTTGCATTGCTAATTTTACATTGCTAATTTTACATTGAACTTCCTCCCCTGGTTCTACCTCTGTTATATCCTTGTCTGACTTCGCCCAAGTAACCATATCCCTGATAAGTATTTTCTCTGCATTTGATGTATGATTCCTGGCATAGCCCCAGTCTGAATAAAGCCCTGAGACTATGACCCTTCCATTTCCATAAGGATAGGTAAGCAAGACAGGTAAGCCATTCTTTGTTCTGTTTAGCAATATGTCTGCATTATCTGGCCATTTAGTAAGATATCCATCACAGTTGGCATCAAGTATTGGGTTTGTCTGTCCAGAGAATATAGGGTGTTTGTTGGCAACAGAGACAGCGTTGCTCCAACAGGATTGGTCTTGTTTCCAACCATAGCCAGAGATTCCCCCAGGGAGGGAGGCAAAGTCTTCTCCATATTCTTGGGTAAAGCAGATGATGGTTCCTCCTTCTTGAACATAGCTTTTTAGCTTTTCTCTGAATAGAGGGGATTTTGATAATCCATCCAATCCTCCAGAGGGAATTATAAGGATAGGGTAGTTGGTAAAGAGGGATAGGTCTGCTTGAGGGTCCCTGAGGTTGAAGGTTTCCTGGTTATCCTTCAGGAGATTACAAAAGGCAGAGACAAATCCATTGTTCAGGATAAGAATCTTTGAGGATAGATCAACCTCTACTGGTTCATAGTTTATACCTGATATATCCCCTGTCTCATCCGGGTGACAGTCTTCTGGGGTTTTTATTGTTATAGTCTTCTCTTCTGTCTTTGGTATTACCTCTTCAATAATAGTGAATCCCTGTTCTGCTGGTGTTTCATCCTTGTTTCCTGATTCATCTATGGCATAGACATAGAAGCAATATGTATTAGGAGAAAGAATATATTCAACTGAGTTTTTGGGAAAGGGGGAATCATCTGAGGATGTTTTTATTCCAGAAAGAAGGTAATACATAAAATTAAGTTTATCTGGTGGGGTAATGTCATCTGATCCTGCCCAAGAGAATGATGCTTTACCAGGCTCTATCTTTTCTTCCTTTGTCTCCCTTGTCTCCCTTCCTACTTCTCTATCCCGACAATCAAGATAAATGATGGTTAGCTTCTTTGTGGTGATTATTTTCTTTTGGTTTTCCTTAGAGAAAGAGGTAATGAAGGTGTCTGGGGGAGTATCTGGTTTGTCTGTAGCATCTCTTCCTTCAGGGTAGATAATATATTCAGCTGGAACCTCTTCTGAGGTCACTGTTATCTGATGAATCAGGTTATCGTATGCAATCAATTGGTCTTTTGCCTTTACTGTGAATGAGGTTGAGGCTTTTCCTTTGGCTGGAATCTTCAGAAAAGAAGCTGGACTACTTACAAGGTATAAGCAGGATGAGTTTCTGACTAAGTTCATTGTTATAGTAGCTGTAGCAGGCAATGAGCCTTTGTTCTCAATCTCAATGGTATGGCTCTTTGATTGATTTGCCAGAAAAAGCTGGATTGCAGGCTTTATCCTCACAGAAAGTCCAAAGGTTGCCTCTGGATGGTCAGTAACCTTCTTTCCATTGGGATAGGTGATATTTTCTGGTAGAACACCCTCTGCAGTAACATTGATATTATGAATAAGGTCATCGTCTGGTTTGAGCTTATCTGATGAGGTTACTGTGAAGGATGTGGACTTCTTTCCTTTTGCTGGGATAACAAGGGAAGATTCAGGTTGTTGGGTTATTGATAGACAGGATGAGTTTCTGATTAACTCCATACTTATTATAGCTGTAATAGGCAATGAGCCTTTGTTCTCAATCTCAATGGTGTGGGAATAGGATTCATTGGGTTTTGTGAACTTCTGGTAGATAGGGGAGATGGTGACAATGAGACCACCTCTTTGAATGACTACTATTACTTCCTCTTCTGAACTCTTATTCTTAACAGTTTTTGCTGTAACCTTGAGTTTATACTCTCCGTCTGGAACATCGTCTGGTACATCCCAGTCATAGTAGAAGGTGTCTTTTGCTGGATCTTCTTTCTCGCATTTAGAATCCCACCTCATTCCTGCTTTTAAATTCCAATCATGATAATCAAACTTAATAGGAAATCCTGTGATTGAAGGGTTAAAGTTAAACTCAATTGTGTCTAAATCCTTGGTAGTAGTCTCAATATATGCCTCTATAGTAACCCTCTTTTGCGTAGTGATGCAATACTTCCCATCTTTCTTTGGGACATTTAGATTAAATTTGTCCGCAGGGATTGAAGGGGTGCTACCTGTGTATAAGGATGAGAAGAGGTCACGGAGGGGGTTGGTAAATGTAGATAATTTTATGTCAACATGGGCATCACTTGTATCAAATTCTCCAATTTTATCGCCTTCTTTTACTTGTTGGTTTACTGTAACATTTATTTTGCCCATATGATAATAACGGACGGTATGTGAACCTGCAATTATTATCAATTTTCCACTAATTGTATCAACTATTCCTGCCTCCACAGCTTTGACATTCTTGTCATCAGGAAAATCTAATCCTTTATGATATGAATATCCAGTCCTTGGACCATAATCACCTGATAATCCGTTAGAATATGTCCGTCCACCACCAGGGGTATTAGGCCAGACAACAACCCCATAAGCCATATCTGTTGTTAAACCTAAACAGAGAAAAAAACTTATTAAAGCTCCTGACCAGTTTTTGATATAGCTCTTCATTTTCAATTTCCCTCTTTTAAAATGTCAGAGATGTTGAATATCTCAATTTTATTGTCCTTTATTCTCCAAATCTGGTCTGTTCCTAAAAATCTTCCTCCTCCTTTGATCTGTTTTAGGGCTTTCCCACTCTTTCCATCCAATAAAAGTGATAGTGATTCTTTCAGTTTATAAAGGATATATTTGCTATTTGAAGAAATTTGAATAGTATCTGGATAGTAACGGTCTGGTTTATTTCCTTCTAAAGGATACTTCCATATAAATTTTCCTGTATTTATGTCCATTGCCCACAGATGATCCCATGAAGTAAGTCCTGCTAAGTAGTTTGCATTTTTGGATATACTTAAATAATGAAGTGAATTGTTGAATGGTTGCCAAAGTAAGTTGCCTTTTTTATCGAAGGCATATAATTTACCAATCTCAAATGCATAAACAATTATTTTATCATCATTAGTAAAAAGAACATTATAATCTGGTGTAGCAGGTAAGTTCTTCTCCCAAAGTTTAGTTCCGTTAATGTTTATTAGAGTTATTCTAGTTTTATCCATAATAAAAAATTCTAATATCAATACTTTACCATCATATAAAATTTTAACCTCTGAAGAATCACCTTCTGTTTTTCTCCTCCATAATTCATTTCCATTTATATCATACAGGGTACATATTGGTGAACCCTCAACTGCTGACAAATCTTCCCCTCCACTAACAACATATTTACCATTTTCAGAAATAAGTACGCTAAAAACTTCGCCACCTTCTTCTATCTTTACAGTTCTTTCCTTCTCATCTATCCATCTTAAATAACGGTATCGATTTTCACCTTCCCCTTTTACACCTTTAACGATTATTTTGCCAGTTGCCAAAGACACCATTAGCTCTTCGTAATTTTCCTTTTTTAACGCTACTTCTCTTTCTATTCTTCCCTTCTCATCCAAAAACCTAACAGCTTTCTCAGTCACTAAAACCTTCGGATACTGTACCTTTACAGTCTCTGTTGCCTTTCTTTTTTCCAACCCCTTCATCCCTAAAGTCCTTGCTTCTTTCACAGTCATTGTTGCCTCATCAAAGATGACATCAGTAATGGGCTCATCAAACTTATACTCCATAATCAATGTTGGCTCTACAGTTTGAGTCCCAGAATCCTTTGTCTCTGTCCCTTGTGTAACCTTTTTGGCTATAGTCCATCCTGAGCTTGCCAGCATCCCTATTACCACCAAACAAATTAGCCCTTTAACTGCTTTTTCTTTAAACATCATCTTTCACCTCTTTTAAGATTTTTATTTTCATCCATTATAACCCCTTTCAAGGCTTAAGTCAATCTGTCAAATCTTGTGGATATGACAGCCTTGTGGGATAATCTGGATAATATGGATAATCTGGGGACACAATACTTATTTCCTTTTAGGTTTAGATAATCTGGGGACACAATACTTGGGAATCTGGGGACACAATACTTATTTCCTTTTAGGTTTATCTCTTGCAAAAATACCTCTTGCCGACGATTGCCTCGTTGAGTTATATGGTGGGGTATTCCCGGTACTACTACACGTTTCATCCGAGCCATGTTTATATTTTACTACCTCTCTATCCATTTTGTCAAAGCATAAATTAGTATTGTGTCCCCAGATTTCCCCCCAGATTTCCCCAGGATGTCAGCTACCTTTTCGGGAAGTTTTTTTTAAACTCTGTCTGTTCTGCTTTTTTTGCCTGAATATGAAAAGGCCTTGGGGCGATTTTCCGCCATCCATTCCGCTTGAGCAACCGGTAAACAGTAGTTTTGTGAACGCTATTACCTAGAAGTTTTTCCAATTTTTTGTGAATTTCAAAAGCAGTTGCAATCTGACCTGTAATTGCTTTTTTCTTAAAAGGTTCAAGAAAGGCCGCTTCTTCCTCCAGACTCAAATATGCTCTAAGCCTTCCTCCTTTCCCTGGACCTTCAACAGCCTCCGCTCCCCGGCGGTTATAACTTGATATCAAGTTATGCACGGTTTGTTTGGCCAATCCTGTATGCATTGCAATTTTTTCTGCCGGTCTAGGATCAACCAAGGCATTCCATATTACCAGCCATTTTTGCACTTTCCAAAACCCAACAGTTTCTTTTATTCTCTTTAAAATTTCTTCTTGCGAAAGATGAGAAACAACTTTTGTAACTTTACTCATTAACTGCCTCCTTTATCTTAGAAGACAGTATACTATATTACCTGTTAGATTGCAACTTGGTATTAGCCAGTTCTTTGATTAAAGGGGCAATGATGTCAGCATCAAAAACACTGCTCACCTCAGAAAGGAAGCTAAGACTTGTGTTTTTAACGCCAAAATCAGGAATTAGGGGTTAGGAATTAGGAATTATCCCCAACAATCCCCAATCCCCAATTCCCAATATTGGCTAAGGTGGAGTTCTCTGTTATGGTGGTCACGAACCAAATGAAAGCGTTCAAGCAGAGGAATAAACT
>JAZDOR010000014.1:0-26035 GCA_043798435.1 bacterium | reverse complement strand
AAAAATTATTCTTATAGTTCTTTGTGTTCTTCGTGTTCTTTGTGGTTAAAAATATTTTTTTCTGGTTTTCATTCTTTCGTGTTTTCGTGATTATATTTTATTTCTCCGTGTCTCAGTGTCTCTGTGGTTAGTCTTTACTTCAGATGGCTAAAGTGTTACTATTTCTTTATATGGAGAAAAAAATGAGATGTATATTATTATTATTGGTGCTGATGTTTGGGGGTCTTGTGAGTGCATTACCGTTAGAAGTCTATAATACCGACTTTGAAAACGGTATAGATGCTGTATGGTCAAATAGTAACTTAGCCAATGATACAAATGTGGGCAATTATCATGGTAATTTTTCGACGACAGGCAATACAACTTTGACCCTAACAGGTTTGCCGACACACACGCAACTTTCATTAGAATTTGATCTTTATTTGTTTGCCACATGGGACGGCGAGAATACTCAATATGGTAAAGATTATTTCAGTCTGTCCGGAGATGTTAATGGAGCATGGACATTTACCAATCACCAGCTTCAGGGACAGAGCTATCCCGGATTACCAAATGAGGTTTATGGCTCTGGTGCGTGGGCTACCCATGTGTATCGTGGGTTAGATCCAACAGGCACTGGGGACGAGTTCTTAGTAAGTCATTCCGGGAATATCTTTTCGGTAATTTTTGGTGGCCCAACCACCCAATCGGATGAATGGTGGGGCATTGATAATGTTCGCGTTTCTATTGATAATATCCCAGAACCAGGCAGTCTTTTCTTATTTGGCATCAGCTTGCTTGGCTTAGTAGGGTTAAGAAAGAGAAAAATAAAAGGGATTGTTTTTGTGGCTATTTTTAGCTTGATAAGTGGTTCTGCTTTTGCCACTTATATAGGCTATGACACATGGTATGATACCAATAAAAGCTCATCTAATTCAGAAGATGACTCAATGTGCTGGGCAGCAGCAGCGTCAAATATTTTGTACTGGGGTGATTGGAATACCCCTGTTTATTCTTCGGAGGATGCTGTATGGCAGCATTTCCAGAACCATTGGACTGACAAAGGGAGCATAATGGAATTTGGTTGGAATTGGTGGTTAAATGGAACACTACCGCCAGATTGGCCAAATTGGTCACAGGTAGATGTGCCAGGTGGTGTGCCTTCTAATGGTTTTTGGCCAGATCATCCCTTTGACAATTACTATCATCGTGAATGGAAGGATAGTCTGGCAATGTCAGCAATAAGCGGTTATATCCAGGCTAATTACGGTGTAACCCTTGGGGTTTATGGACCTGGAGGCCACGCAATTACCCTCTGGGGATATGAGTATGATGGTGACTACCAGGGCATTTATATTACCGACTCAGATAATACCAAAAACCTGGCAAATTGGAACCAGAAAATACTAAGCTACTATGATGTTTCTTACTCAGGTAGCCGTTGGTATCTTCAAAATTTCTATGGTTCTAATAATTGGTATATTGGAGAAGTACAGGCTCTTGGTCAACATCCCATTTCCGTCATCCCCGAACCCAATGCCTTGTTTTTGCTTGGTATCAGCTTGCTTGGTTTAGCAAGATTTAGATTTAAGAAGAAGGTTAAAAGATGAAGATATTTACATTAAGAGGAATACTGATTCAGAAACCTCTATACCAGAACCTATTACAGGAATTCTCTTTGGCATTGGGATTTTTGGTATCATAGGCTGGCATCTTAAAAGCAAAAAAACCTTAATTTGAAGCATCAAAGGTCATAGCTTTTGGGCAATAACAATCATCTCTCCGGTGATAGGATTGGAAAAATAAAGATTTTTTATAAACCCCGGCAGATATGGATAGATAAATCTAAAGAGTGTATCTATTCCAAAAAGGGAGTATTGCTTAAAATAATGGTAATAATACCCCATCTGAAACCTTTTAATATTATTCCTTGTCTCTCTCACCTCAATTCCCTTCTTATCTAAAAGATGCCTCAAAGAGACCTTATTATAATAAATGATATGCTCATATTTATATTGAAACCAATCCTTGCCCAAGAGAATTCTTGTAAATGAGTTAGAGTTGGGGGTAGTTATCAATATAAATCCTGAGGGTTTAAGTATCCGATAGACCTCATCAAAAAAGGAATGGGGATGGGGTATATGTTCTATTAAATCTGTCATTGTAATCACATCAAACTCACCATTTTTATATTTGGCATCTTCTAATAATCCACAGATTATCTTTTTTGGAAATCTTTTCTCTGTGACCTTTGAGGTATATGGTGAAGGTTCTACGCCATAGGGATCAAACCCAAGCTCAGAAGCAACCTCTAAAAGATAGCCTTTGCCTGTGCCTATATCCAATAACCTCTTTCCCTTTCCTGTGGTATATCTTTGCAATAGGGACAATTGCCATTTGAATGCCTCCTTCTTGGACATCGCTACATCTTCCTCTGCTTCCTCTTCTGCCTTGCCCCAGGGTGAATAATCTGGGTTTTCATATAAGAAACCCCTATCTTTCTGGTAATCCTCTAAATAGATGCTTTTACATCTTCTGCATATAAATGCCTTTACCCTTTTCTTTATCCTTTCCTGGGTTCTTACATAGATCTCTTTATTCTGGTTATGATTGCAAACAGGGCATTCCATAATTCTTTAGCCTTTCTAAAAGTATATTCAGGATATTCTCTAAAACCTCTTTGGGAGGCTTTGTGGCATCTATCTTTTTGATAGTCGGATCATTCTCTGCCAATCTAAGATACCCCTCCCTCACCCTTTTATGAAAAGCCATAGGCTCTTCTTCAATTCTATCAGCCCTTTCTGTTCTAAGAAGTCCCTTTTCTGGTGGAATATCAAGGAGGAAGACGATGTCAGGAAGAATGCCCTGTCTGGCTATAGAATCTACTTTCTCTATTAGCTCCAAAGGGATTCCCCGTCCATAGCCCTGATAGGCAAGGGTTGAATGGTAAAACCTGTCGCAGAGGATGATCTTTCCTATGCGTAAAGCTGGTTCTATAACCTCTTCTATGTGTGCAGCTCTCTCTGCCAGAAACAAAAAAAGCTCTGGCAATGGAGTAATGCCCAGGCTTTTTTTCTTTATAAACTCATCTATCTCTTTGCCTAAACCTCCACCAGGCTCTCTTGTAACAACAATATTATACCCTCTTCTCCTGAGTTCTTCGGCAACACCTTTTATGGCTGTGCTCTTTCCTGCCCCTTCTCCGCCTTCAAAGACAATAAACATCAAATTAAAATGGGACGCAGATTTTCGCAGATTTACAGGATAATATTTTATAAATCTTAAAAATCTGCGTTCATCTGCGTCCTACCTGTTTCCTAAATATTATCAAATGCCTTTCGTTTAACCTCAGGTTTGGGTCCAAAATTAAGTAATAGTCCAACTTCAATATTTGTAGCTTTATAGAATGCCTTTATGATTTTCTCAGTTAATTCTGTATGTTTAAAATCCTGTCCATCTGCGTTCATCTGCGTCCAAAAAGAAATTCCTACACTATTTTGAGCTCCTTTTTCTTAATCCACTGAAAACCTGATTTAGGAGTAATGACAGCTACATCAATCTCTCCTCCGCAGGTAGGAAGCATAGGAGCAAACCTCTGGGCATCAATCGTTGTCCTGACAAGAAAAAGGGTATATTCTATGGCATCCTGAAGGGATAGCAATTGATAGTTTGGCATAGGCATAGGCGAGTTGATATCCTCTGTCCAGAGCCTGATGATAACCCTTCCATCACCACCAAAGGTGCAGCCAAAACCACCCTCATGGACAGCCTCAATCACAGACTCTCTGCCAATCTTCAGGGTGTATGTCTTTCCCATTCTCAGGTCATCTGAGTCATACCCGGCAATCTGCAAACCCAATGGATATTCGCCCTCTGGAATCTGCTGGAGGTCAACAATCTCACAGGTAAGCTCCCTTCTGAAATAGGCCTCAAGCCTCTTGACCACCTCAGCAACCTTCAGGTTCTCTGTCTCCTCTTTTCTCCCAAACTCCAGGAGATGACCCTCCATTGTCCTCTTGGTCAAGAAGCCTACACCAAAGCAGGCAACACCTATCCTCTGGCCCAAGCAAAAGAGCTTATTTGCTGTAGATGAAGCAGAAAATGTTGTCGGCGGTGGGGTAAGAAGCCTTGAATAAGGAATCCTTCCTGTGCACTGTGGGCAGGTAACAAAATCCTCCTGCGGCACAGGAATGGCCTTGACTGTAGCTAAGCTATCTGTGGCAAGAACAACCCCATCTGGAACTCTCAAAGATATGGTAATGCTCATATTAAATAGGTGTCAGGTTTCAGGTATCAGGTATTTTTATTAGCTGACTGCTGACACCCTGAAACCCTCAAAGATATGGTAATGCTCATGTTAAATAGCTTTCAGCTGTCAGGTATCAGCTTTCAGGTATTTTTATTAGCTGACCGCTGATTGCTGGAGGCTATTTTCTGACTGCTGACACCTGAATGCTTACTTATTATATCTAAAAACTTATTGCAAATCAAGGAATATTTCTTTTTTCCACAAGATACTGCAATAACTCAAGCTCATTCTTGTCAAACCAGATAAGATGGCACTGGGTGCAGTTGTCATAACTACTCATAAAATTGGGGAAAAGCCACAGAAGAATAAAATTTTTTCTTGTCTCAGAATTTCATCAAGTAAGGCTTTGGCTGCATCCTCTGGGGATACCTTAGCTACTATCTTACCACTACGAAAGATTAAACACTTAGCACCCCCAACAAGACCAAAATCTGCTCTCTTTGCCTCCTTTGGTCCATTCACCTCACAGCCCATAATAGCTATTCTTTTTGCCACGAGACAAGTTCTATCTTTAATCTTTTCTTCTATCTCTCTGGCTATTGAAAATAAGGAGACCTTGCACCTTCCGCAGGTAGGGCAGGAGATTATCTCTGGTCCAAAATGACGCAGGTTTAAGGCTGAAAGTATCTCCTTTGCTACCTTTACTTCTTCTACTGGATGAGCAGTCAGGGATACCCTTATTGTATCTCCAAAGCCCTCTTTCAGCAAGATTCCACAACCTACAGCAGACTTTATTGAGCCAGAGAATATGGGCCCTGCCTCTGTAATGCCAATATGAAAGGGATAATCGGTAAGTTCTGCCATTTCTCTGTAGGCTGAGACCGTCTCTTCTATCTCTGTACCCTTAAGTGAGATGACAATGTCAAAGAAGTCTTCTTTTTCAAGAGCCCGTATCTCTCGGAGGCAGGAGGAGACAAGGGTTTCTCCATCTTTGACAGAGCCTGAGTTTGCCCCAACCCTGATGGGTATCTTATACTCTCTTGCCTTTCTGGCAATCTCTGCCACCTTATCTTTTGCAGAGATATTTCCTGGGTTCAGTCTCAGCTTATCACAACCTGAGTCTATTGCCTGGAGGGCAATCTTATAGTTAAAATGGACATCGGCAATCAAAGGGAGCTTCGTCTTTTCTTTTATCCTGGAAAGGCTCTTTGCCGAGCTTAATGTAGGAAGGGCTATCCTGACCATTTCACACCCAGCCTCCTCTAACTCTTTTATCTGGGCAAGTGTAAAGCCAATATCCTCTGTCTTTGTCTTGGTCATAGACTGGATGGCAACAGGGTTTTCTCCTCCAATAATTACATTGCCAATCCTGATCTCTCTGGTCTTTCTTCTTATCATCCTGGTTTATAGTTAATCGTAACCGTTCAGGCTATACATCAAAAGTGTGAGGGGATAAGGAGATATAGGGGATATGGAGATAGAAGATATTATTATATTATCCCCCTATCCCCTTCCATAATCTCTATATCTCCTTTTCTTACACTACCGCAGCGATTACAATTTTCGCTAAATCATATTTTCATTGGGTATATCTTCTTTTTCACAGCCTCCATTGCCCCTGGAATCTTTTCTGGTATCTTGCCGCCACCTGTAGCAAAGTCTGGTCTGCCGCCACCTCCGCCACCTGTTATTTTTGTTACCTCTTTTATCAAGGCTGAGGCATCAATCCTATCTATAATTAAGAAATTATAGCGTTAGTTCAATAATCCCTGCCACATCAGCCGGATTTCTTGACACGGTCCAGTGCCACTTACCAAAACCACCGTGAAAGTTTACCGCCCTTACCCATTCATCCAGAAATTCCCGCTTTGTTTTGTCTGCCTGAGTATCCTGCCCCTTTGTTTCAAGGATGAGGAAATTAGTGGTTAGTGGCGAGTGATTAGTGATTAGTTTTTCTTTCTCACCACTATCCACTGTCCACTGGTCACTATTTACTCCTGTTTTCAACCGAATGATGAAATCTGGCCAGTATCTCTTGAGGACACCATTGAATATGTACAGTATCTCAAATCCAAGATGCTCATTTTTCACCCAGGCTGAAACATTGGAATTACGGTCAAACTCAAAGGCTTCACTTGCTTCCCATGTGCTGTCAAAGACGCAAAGGTTAATATGCGATCGCTTTGTCCGTTCGCATGGTTTGCCTGTCCACCACGGCCTCATATTCCCGGTTGAACGAATAGGGTTATCTTTATCAAAGACAGGCTCAATAGATTCCAAAGTTTTCAAACGGATTGCAGACCAGATATGCTGAACTATCTTAGTCATATTAAGCGTAATCAAAATACGGCGTTTTAGGTCATCTTGGAAAAACAAAGGCGGACTGATTTGAATCTTTTCAGAAAGAACAAATCCCTCCACCAGCTTAAATAATTGTGCCAACAAAACCTCTTTATTACCTTTCCATGTCGGTTTCATTTGGTCAAAAACATCCCTCGTTACCTCAAAGATGATTTTTTGCATCCTGAATTTCTTGCCCAAATCCTTAAGGTCAATCTCAGAAATCCTGGTAACATCGGGTTTGCCTTCAACAATAGGCGACATCTCTGCCAATGTTGGCGTTTGATATGCATCCAATTCAAGGGTTCCTACCTTGCTCATATCCAATTTCAATTGTGGACGGTAGATATGGTCAACCCGAATGATGTTTGGCCATTTAATCTCATATTGCTGTTTTTCAACGACTGGCTCTATCCTTGTCTTTGGGGATGGAGGAGGTGGCGGAGGACCATCATGCGACTCATGGGGTAGAAAGGTGAATGGAACTCCAAAGATATTCACATACTCAGCATCAAATAGACCTGTCTTTGGATTGACATCGTAAGATCTCCTTCGTAATCCCCTTCCAACAACCTGCTCGCACAATAACTGGCTGGAGAATGCCCGAAGTCCCATAATATGAGTAACAGTCTTGGCATCCCAGCCCTCAGAGAGCATACCCACAGAGATCACCTTCTGAATCTGTTCTCCAGGTTTTCCTAATTGACCAATAGTGTCAACTTGTTCCCGAAGAAGCTCGGCAAGTTCTTTTTTAGAGAGTTTCCTGATATAGTTATTTTCTTGTTCTGGCTCACTATCCTCAAAAGAAACCTCCCCCTCTTGAGACTCCGCCATTTCAAGCACCTTAGAATCTATATGGAGTATCCTCTCTGGAACACACAATTCGTCAATGCGAATCTTTTTATGGTCAAAGGCGTATTTAACCCTTGCTGCTGTTTCAGTCCGATTGGCAATAGTAATCATCACCGGAGGAATCTTTTCGCCTCTCTTTTCCCAGTCCTTTTCTGCCTCTAACCAGTCCTGACCCAGAAGGTAATAACCGTTTGTTACCAGATCAGGAAGTGGTTCATGCTCTTCTGCCTTGCGGTTGATGTCATCCTTGACCTCAGGGTCATTGTAAATATGATATAATCGGGGTTTATATTCTTTGGTCAATTGACTATCATCCCTTATCACCACCCTTGGTGTTTTGACCAATCCTGATTCTATGGCATCATTAAGCCCGAAATCACTAACAATCCAGCCAAACAATGTCTCCTCAGAACTTTTCTTGCCGGACGGAGCAAAGGGTGTGGCTGAAAAATCATAACAGGCAAGAATACCCCGCGTTTGATGGATTCTATCTAATCCACCGACCCATATTGTCGCCTCTTCGGCACTATCCTTCATATCCCTTTGTCTTATGTATTTGCCAACAGCCTCTAAATTCACGCGCCAGCCGTGATGTGCCTCGTCGTTGATAACCACAATATTATGGGCATTAGCCATTTCACCAAGCACCTCACGGATGTATGCCTCATTACTTTTTGCCCCCCGCTTATCCACGCCCTTCCTTTTGGCTATTCTTTCCTCACTCTCCCAGCCTAAGATATGCCAATTTCGGATAAGAACCTTACCCTGACGAAGTTTTTCTAATAATCCCGAGGGAACGATATTAAATTCCTCATAATAATTCCCAGGTGATGATGGTACTAACACACTAAGTCGACTTTTAACCGTAAGACCTGGTGCTACCACGAAGATATATTTGGAAAATCGTGTATCTTGTGGATGGGTAATCTTATTTAGCACCTGCCAGGCAATAAGCATAGCCATAACAACCGTTTTGCCTGAACCGGTTGCCATTTTGGCACAGAGCCGTTTGAATAGACCACCATCTGAGGGAATTTCTATTCCCACCTTCTCTGCCTCTGGTGACTCTGTAAGCCAGATGAGTGTCTCTATTGCTTCCAACTCGCAGAAGAAAAAACGATACTCCCTCTCCTCGGGATTATGCCAATGTTCAATCAGCCGTTTGGTAATTCCAGTAACCCCCGGATACCCTGCCTCCCGCCAGGCTTTTACCCGTGAACGGATATTGTTGACCAATGGTAGCTCAATGAAAATGCCAGGGTCATCAAATGTCTTTGATTTTTCAGAGGCAACAACATACCCGGCCGGACGCCTGCCGTCTTTGAGAGAAAAGGAACGGCTCTCCCGTTCATAACTCCAGTAATGCTTTGGCTCCTGGTATGCAGAGTTGATGATAAGTTGGTCAATGTTACCTGCCATTAAATTAACCCCTTTTCAATAGTTTATAGTTTCTTTCAGTAGCAAGAATTATGCTTCTGACCTTGCCCTAATCGGTTTTTTACTCATTTTTTTCTGTTTTTATTATTTTTTAACAAAAACGCAACTGGTTGATTTTCAATAGGTTACAACATTTTTATTGTTTTTTTATTGTTTTTTTATTGTTTTTCATCTTTGTTCACTTTTGTTCATCATTAAAAACCCAACATGAAACCTTTCTGGAACCAGTATTTTTTATAATTTTTAACCTGCCTGACATTTCCGAAAGCATATTATGAATCTTTCTTGCTTTCTGTTCTTTGGTCATAATATCGGGTAGTTTATTAAGGAGTAATTCGTCAATCTCCTTGCGTGATACAGAATCATATTTTTTAATAAACTCAATAATTAAATCCTGGTAATATTTTTTGTTAAACCCTTTATTTTTGATATGTTGAGCTTTTTTCCCTGTAACTGTTGCAATCTGAGATGATACAAATAAATTAGGGTATCTTCCTTCAACAAGTCTTTTAGATTTCAACAATTTGTGTTCATTTATAGAAATCTTATGTTTTTGCACCTTGTCAAGTAGTATTACATATTGCAAATCCAAATCCGTATGTTCAATCAATGCTCGAGTGTAATTTTCGTCCAGGATTTTACCTTGTATCTTCACAATCACTCTTTCTGGTTGAGTCAAGTCATAATCAGGCAAAGGGAAAAATCGCTTCCGTTGGTTAAGGAACATTTTTTTAATACCACCACCTATTGTATCTATCATATTCAGATTTACCATTACATCGGCAAGAAAGTGATTTCTGTAAAGGCTTGATGGAGCGTCTTGCTTAATGACTGCTTCCACGCTTCCAGGAATAAAACTGCCCACATTGGTAAATATCAGTTCATCCAGATATTCAACCACATTAATTCTGCCTCTTAATTCATAATCCTGATGTGCAATGCAGTTGTGCAGGGCTTCGCGGATTACCCAGGAATCATATTGATCAATTTCGGTTGGGAATAATGTATTGTCAGGCATATAGCGATATTTGAGATTGCGAATTTTACCGAAGAGCTTTTCAATATTCAACAGAAACGGTGGTCCAAAATGAGTATAATCCTTTTCAATGTGATGCTCATCTTTTAGTATCCATGTCATCTGTGCCACAGACGGCGAAAGAAAATGCGTGGACTCATCTTTGCCTAAAAGTATGATGGCCGCTCTGGTAATCTCTCCCGCAATGGTAACTTTTGCTTTATTCAAAAAGGTGGTAGCATCCCAAACATCAACTTCATTAGCAAGGCGAGGATTCTTCTTTTTATACTCTGTCCGAGCTTTTTGAATAGCTTCTTCATCGAGATCATCAATAGTAGCCCCTTCACAAATCTGGGCTGACCAGTCGTAATCCTCACTCTTTTTCCATATTTTCCGTTCTTTCTCTGGATAATCTGCCAATTTTTTCTTGTACGAACCAACCCTGATATAGGTAATACCATCAAATTTCACAGGGGTATTGTTTGTAGCATCTATTTCAAACAATGCAATTTTTTTGCCGCTGTATTGAAACTCATAAATCACAAAGTCAATTCTTGGATTTAATTGCCTTGCCAGCCAATTTTCCAATTCTTCCTTGCGAACCTTTTTCCGTTTGGGTTTAAGGTGTGTACCTATAACATTATGAGTTTCATCCTCAATCCCAAAAACGAGATAGCCCTTTACCTTATTATGTAAACAGGCAGAGTTGGATAATGCAGAAATATACTCACCTATTTCCTGTGAGTGGGAATAGTCAACCTTAAACTCAACCCATTCTGTTTCTTTTGGTAAAGCTATTAAATCTGTTAATAATTTCTCCAAATCTTTCTTACACATTTTTTCTTAATTCGCTTCTACCTCCACAATCTTCAAGCTCTCAATCCCCCGGTCGTCCACAATCTTTACCGCAATGCGACGGTTATCTCCTGCTTCAAACGGCAAGGAGACTGTGCCACGATAAGCTTCAATCAGGGTTTCGTCAATCTCTGCCCTGAGATTCTTGGCTAACCTTGACCAACCCTCATTCTCTCCAGCCATTGGGAAGAAGACTTGTTTTGGAAAGAGGCTCCTTCCGTCATAATCTGTATCCAGCATCCACATAGCGATATTTTCCGTGCCACCGGATTCAACAATGCCTGTTTTGGTGTTATAATAATCAAAAGTAACAACAAGATTTATCCTCTTCTCAACAAATCCTCTCTCTATGACTGAAACACAGGTCTAATTTGTCGGGAAATACTCTAAATCCTGTACCATGGTCATGCGATCTACCGTCAGGATATTGACCAATTCTTATATCAACGAGAATAACCCCATCTTTCAATAAACAAATGAAATTGTCAAAATCAAAGCCACTTAATAACCATGCTTCATTGAACCAAAATTCCTCATTGGAGCCTTTACCTCTTGCTTCTGCTTTCACATAGAGCAACTGTTGACAGTAAAATTTCTAAATTGTTGAATTAATAAACAAAATGGATTTATTTAAGCCAAGAAGTAAGATGAATTTAATACCTGCTGGTGTGATATAATAATTCCTCCCTACTTTGGCTAAAAGTCCCAGCTCAATTCCATAATTGGAATACATAATAAATGCTTCTCTTGAAGCTTTTTCTGCTCACTCATTTTGCTTTCCAGTCAGATACGAAAAGTAAATCTAAAATCCCACCTGAGGGTAATTTTTTTGTCTATTTATCAGGGATACGCTGTCTTGAATAGAAAATAAATTTTTCACTTCATCAAAAATATCTTCTATCTGGGACTCTCTGATTTCCATCATTTTTTATTTACCTCTTCTTCACATTCACAACAAAGATAGTCACCCTTGGGGAAAGGCTTATTCATTTCCACCCTATCTTCAAATTCGTTCAGATCAGATACTCTATTAACAAATAAGCCTGAACCAAGTTTTACACTTCTCCCGCATTCATTACAAATTTCGGGATGGTTCATTTTATCGTTTTTCCCTATGATTTCTTTTGGAAATTGGAAATTAGAAATTGGGAAGAAAAGATTCTGCTCCCTCTGCTAATTTCAAATTTCTAATTTCTTTTAACCGCAAGCTTTCAAACAAAAGTGAACCGTCCCCAAATTTCAATATTCATCAGCTTTTTCTAAAACTAATCTCTATCGGTTTCTTATCAGATTTTTTGGTCATGAATTTAATCTCCTCCTGAAATATATATCCTATCTTTAATCAATCTCTTTACAGCCTCCATAGCCTCTGGAATCTTTTCTGGTATCTTGCCGCCACCTGTGGCAAAGTCTGGTCTGCCGCCACCTCCGCCACCAGTTATCTTTGTTGCCTCTTTTATCAAGGCTGAGGCATCAATCCTATCTGTCAAATCTTTGGTAATCCTTACTGCCCAGAGGATATTTTTGTCGCAAACCCCAGCCATAATCACAACACCTGTGCCAATCTTTGAGGCTATTACATCTACTGCTGAGGCTATATCCTCCTTTCCTGCTCCATCTAATTGCTTACAGACAACCTTAACGCCCCCTATTTCGCAAGCAGACCCAATTATCCCATCAACATTTGTTAAGAGCAACTTCCTCTTCAGCCTCTCTATCTCCTTCTCTGCCCCATCCTTCGCCTTCATCACATCTATATATTGTAAGGTTAGAGTCTCCTTCTCCTTCAGTACCTCAGAATATGCCCGCTCTCCTGTCAATGCCTCAATCCTCCGCACACCTGCTGCCACACCTGTCTCTGCGAGAATCTTGAATGGCCCAACAGAACCTGCCCTATCAAGGTGTGTCCCTCCACATAGCTCAAGACTTGTGCTACCTATTTTTACCACCCTGACCTTCTCTCCATACTCATCTTCAAATAATGCCATAGCCCCCATCTCCTTTGCTTCTTTTAAGGGAATATCCTCCAATATCTCTATCACGGCATTCTCCATTATCTTCTGAACAACTATCTCCTCACACCTGTTTATCTCCCGCTCATCTAACTTTTTGCCCTGAGTAAAATCAAACCTCAGTCTATCCTCTGCTACCAATGAGCCTGCCTGGCGAATATGTTCGCCCAAAACCTGCCGAATGCTATAGTGCAGAAGATGTGTGGCTGTATGTGCCCTGGCAATTGCTCTTCTCCTTTTTTCATTTATCACAGCCATAACTCTGTCACCTTCTTTGAGCTCAGCCTCCTTTACCTTGTGCAGGATTGCCTTTCCCAGTTTCTGGGTATCCTCAACCTGTATCTTTACCCCATCTCTTATCAGCCAGCCAGCATCTCCTATTTGACCTCCAGACTCCGGATAGAATGGTGTTTTGTCAAGTATGACACCGTCCTCTACCACCTTTATAACCGTTGCTTCTACTTCATTATTTTTATAACCAACAAACTCCGTCCTGACTCCTGACTCCTGACTCCTGACTCCTGTATTCTGACTTCTAACTTCTGCCTTCCTTCCCCTTTGCCTCTGCTGGTCCATCAGTCGATTAAACCCATCTATATCAAGCCCTATCCCCTTCTCCTCAGCCTCTTCTTTAGCAAACTCAACAGGCAGGCCATAAGTATCATATAGCTCAAATAGGTCAGCTCCAGAGAGAGTGCCTTTGCTCAATTTCTCATCAAGTAGAGAGAGTCCATATTCTATTGTCTTTCTAAAACCCTCCTCCTCAAGACTGATAATCTGGGCTATATAATCCCTCTTCTCCTTGATATAGGGAAAGATACTGGCCACATCAAAGGCAAGCTGATAGAGGAAACTACCAGAAATACCGAGTTTTCTTCCTCCCCTTATTGCCCTTCTAATAAGCCTCCGCAAGACATAGCCCCTTTCCTCATTTGATGGAATCACGCCGTCATAAATGAGATGGCAGATTGCCCTGATATGATCGGCAATCACCCGCTCCCCTGCCTTATCCTTTCTCTCTATCCTCTGTCCTCTGCCTTCTGTATTCTGTATTCTGAATTCTGTATTCTGTATTCTATCCCCTGCCTTCCTTTCAATCTGGTCTATAATCGGTCTTATGAGGTCTGTCTCAAAACCAGAGGTCTTGTTCTGCAAAACAGCACAGAGCCTCTCTAATCCCATCCCAGTATCTATATTCCTCTTTGGCAAGTTTAGAAGGCTTCCATCAGCCTGCCTGTCATACTGGGTAAAGACAAGGTTCCATATCTCTAAGTATCTGTCGCAATCACAACCCGGTGAGCAAGAGGGCTTCTTACAGGAAAGCTCCTCTCCAAGGTCAAAGAGTATCTCAGAGCAGGGTCCACAGGGGCCAGTCTCAGCCATACTCCAGAAGTTGCTATCTTCACCAAGCCTGATGATTCTATCAGAAGGCAAAAGTTTCTTCCATATTGCTTCTGCCTCATCATCTTCCCTGAATATAGAGGCATAGAGCCTGTCAGAAGGAAGTGCCATCTCCTTTGTCAGAAATTCCCATGCCCAGGATATCGCCTCCTCCTTCCAGTAGTCCCCAAAGGAGAAGTTTCCAAGCATCTCAAAGAAGGTCAGGTGTCTCGCTGTCTTTCCTATTCTTTCTATGTCAATAGTCCTGATACACCTCTGACAGGAGCAGGCTCTGGTAAAAGATGGGGTCTCCTTGCCCAAGAAATAAGGCTTAAATGGCACCATACCCGCCACAGTAAAGAGAACTGTAGGGTCTTTCGGCACAAGCGAGATACTCTCTACAATCTTATGCCCTCTTTTTCCAAAAAAAGAGAGGAAACCCTCTCTTATCTTTTCTTCTTGCATAATGAGATTTTAGCTATAAAGATTATGGTTGGTCAAGTCTATTTTTATAAGCAGTTCTAACTCTGTGTGCTTTGTGGTTCAACTCTCTTTTTCCCTTTCGAGCTTTCGTGTTTTTTCTTTTATTTCACCTGGGTAAATGATGGCTACACGGGATTATATTTCTAAAGGGCTGGTTCTTCTCTCTTCTTTAGCTCAGGTAGGGCTTCTAAAAGGATTGTATCCCCATCAGTCAGGATAATTGCCCTTTCAATGAGGTTCTCAAGCTCCCTCACATTCCCGGGGTAATCATATTGAATCAATAGCTCTTCTGCCCCTTCGGATATTTTGACAACTGGTTTCTTCGTCTCTTTAGCATATCTTTCTATGAAGTGCTTAATCAACAGAGGAATATCCTCTCTCCGCTCTCGTAAAGGTGGAAGAGAGATGGGAAAGACATTGAGCCGAAAATAAAGGTCATCCCTGAATTTATTTTCTTTAATCTGCTTTTTTAGGTCCTTATTTGTAGCGGATATGATCCTCACATCAACCTTGATAGCCTTTCTCCCTCCTATCTTTTCAATCTCTCTCTCCTGCAATACCCTCAACAGCTTTGCCTGAAGGCTCGGGCTCATATCTCCAATCTCATCTAAGAAGATTGTTCCACATTGGGCCTGCTCAAACCTACCCATCCTTCCATCCACCCCTGTAGCCACATTCTTCTCTATCCCAAAGAGCTCGGCTTCAAGCAGGTCCTCAGGTATGGCCGCGCAGTTTATCTTTACAAAAGGGTTATCCTTTCGTTGACTGCTATAATGAATCGCCCCAGCCACAAGTTCCTTTCCTGTCCCACTCTCTCCTAAAATCAAAACAGTGGAATCGGTTTTGGCTACCCTTTTTATCAGATTGAATACATCTTTGAGTGGCTTGCTTTTTCCGATAATGTTGGAGAAATTGTATCCTTTTTGCAATTCTTTCTTTAAGAGAATGTTTTCTCGCTCAAGGTCTATCTTTTCAATGGCTTTATTTACTCTAAAGATAAGCTCCTCTTCATCAGAGCCTTTGTCAATAAAGTCATCTGCCCCTGCCTTCACAGTCTTCACTATAGTCTCGGTATCTCCATAGCCAGTAAGAATGATCACATAAATCTGGGGATATTCTTGTTTGATTCTCTCCAATAGCCTAAACCCGACCTTTGCCTTAGAAAGGCTTCCTTTTTGCTCAGGCAGACTCAGGTCCAAGATGACCACCTCTGGCTTAAGCCGGAGAGCCTTAATCGCCTCCTCAGCATTCCCTGCCTCGTCTATGGTATAGTCTGAGCCTAATTTTTGTAAAAGCATCTGACGAAAGCTCTGGTCATCTTCTATTACTAAGATTTTCTTCTTTTCCGTCATTTTATCTTTTTCCTCCCCACTACCTCATACAGTTCAACAGGTTCTTCTATTCCTTTAAGTTCAAACTCACCTAATCGTTTTGTCTTTATAGCACCATCATTTATTACTCCTTCAGTTGCTTTTGTAATCAGGATCTGACCTCGTTCGGCTTTATCTACAACCCTTGATGCTTTATTGACCTCATCTGTGACCACTGTATACTCCATATATCCTATTGAGGATGAACCTATACTTCCAAGAGTTACATACCCTGTATTTATGCCTATGCCCATATCTATCATTTCCTTTTTAACCAAGCCTCTTCTATCCCATTCCTTTTGCAACTCCTTAAATCTTTCCCGCATCTCAATAGCCGCCAACACCGCCATTTTGGCATGCTCTTCCTCAGGAAAGAAGGCCATAACGCAGTCACCTATAAATTTGTCTATCACCCCCTCCTTCCTGGTGATTATCCCTGCCATCGCATCAAGGTATTCGTTCAGGATTTTAACCACAACCTCTGGTTGTTTCTTTTGAGAAAATTTGGTGAATCCTCTGATATCTGCATATAGAATAGTCAACTCCTTTCTCTCTCCCTTTGTCGAAAAACCTTTTTTCATCTTTGTTACCGCATACCTATTTGTCATCTCCAGCCTTCGTCTCTCCAAGGCGTTTTTTATAGAGGTTGGTAGTCTTTCAGGGTTGTTCTTCACTATATAGTCAAAGGCACCCTCCTGCATAGCCCTGACGGCACTATCTGCATCTACTCCTATTCCTGTGAGGACAATCACCTGAATCGTTTGGTCAAACTCCTTAATCTTTCTCAATAGAGCAAACCCAACCTCCAGTTTATCTATACTACCTTCTTCCTCAGGTAATTTAAGGTCTAAGATAATCAGCTCTGGATATTCCTCAAGGAGCTTAATCGCCTCCTTGGCATTAAATGCCCGCAAGACAATATACTCTTTCTCAAGATTTCTCCGCAAAGACTCATTAGGGAAGATCTTATCTTCCACTATCAACACCTTGCTTTTTTCTTCTTTCATATCTCCTCCTTTAACCCTAATACCCTTTTGATAGCCTCTAATAACCTCTCCGGTCCTTTCTCTAATTCATACTTCATAATACATTCATCAAGAGCACCTTTCTTTACCATCTCTTCAACCTCTTTGTCTTTATTTTCTGACCCAAGGATAATCACCTTGATATTCTCATATTTTCTGATTTTTTTTAATACTTCAAGCCACATCCGTTTTTTGGGAAGCCCATTTGGCTCTATTGGAAACTTCATATCCAGTATGACCAGATCAGGTTTCTCTTTTCTGAGCCTTTCAAGCCCTTCTTTGGCTGTCATAGCCCCTGCCATTTCAAAATAAGGTTTCAATAACCCCATCAGCCAGTTGTAAAAATCCCAGTCATCCTCAATGATGAGAATCTTTTTCATTTCATCTCCTCCTGTTTTATTGGTAATTCTACCACAAACCTTGAGCCTTCTCCATATTCAGTCTCTGATAGATATAGCCTTCCCCTGTGTTTTTCCACAATCCTTTTAGCCAATGGAAGTCCAAGACCTGTGCCTTCTTGCTTGCTTGATGCCCATTCCTTGAATATATCTTCCCGATCGTATTCTCTGATGCCACACCCATTGTCCTTGAAGGAGACCTGGATAATCCCCATAGATTCGTCAACAGCCAAATCAATGGTTATCTCTCCCTTTTTTTCTCCCTTTATCCTTATGGCATCAATGGCATTACTGAGGAGATTGGAGAAGACCAATTGCATCATATTCTGGTCAATATTCAGCCCCATCTCTTTATTAGAGAGGTTGTCTATAATCTTTATTTCATTCTCCTTAATAACTGACCCATACAGAGCCATTACATCTTTGAGCAGATTCCCTATTATGCAGGAAGAAAACCTGAACTCTCCCATTGTCTTTCTATATCTCCGCATCTCCTCACCTATCCTGCTCAATCTCTGCATCATCTTCTCTGCCGATTCCTTATTCCCTCTCTTGATAGCGCCATTTAATGGGGGAAGTATTTTAGCAAGCTCATGGCCAAGGCCAGCGGTTATCTCGCCAAGCTCTGCCTCCTTCTCTTTCTCGGCAAGCCTCTTTAAGTTCTCCTCTCTCTCCTTGATCAGTTCTATATTCTCAATGGCTACTGAGACCTGCACGGCTAAAATGGTTATCAATCTGAGGTCGCTTTTGGTAAAGATATTTTGGTCTTTTTCAGAGAAGCGTTTCTTTGTTGAGGTGAAGAGACCGATCACCTCTTTCTCTCTATTCATCACTGGAACACCAAGAAATGCCCGTATTTCTTCTTCCTCTGAGGGAACAATATCCCCTTTCTTTTCACTATATTTATGTTTCCAATGAGGGTCTTTACGGACATCGTTGACTAATATAGGCGTCTTCTTTTCAGCCACAAAACCAGTTAGACCCTCCCCTCTCTGGTAACCTATCTTTCCAATATCTTCTTCTGGGAAACCTGTGCTTGCCCTCAAAATGAACTTTTTGCTTTCTTTGTCATATAGAAAGAAGCTACAGATGTCAGTCTTTAGCCTCTCGGTTGCCATTTTTACCATTGGGTTGAAAAAGGACTCTAAATCAGTAAGGGGCTGGGCTGTCTCTATGCTGGAAAGTAGCATTAAGTCTTGAAGGTGCTGTGCCTTATGGATGGCTGAGGCAGATAGGTCTGCAAAGGTGAAGAGCAACTCCTCATCCTCTTTATCAAAGGCATTGGTGCTCAAACCATCTATACATAATACACCCAGCACCCTTCCCTCAGACTTCAAGGGGACAGCTAATTCTGAGCGGGTATCATCAAAGACCTCTCTATAGCTCTTATATCTTTCATCATTCTCTACATCCGGGATATTCAGGGGCTTTCCCTCCTCTACCACCTTTCCAACTACTCCTTCTCCAATACTTAATCTAAACCTTCCCTCATCCTTCCATCCTTTGCACCTTACCATTATCAATCCGTCACTTTCAATCAGATACAAGGAAGCCCTTAATGCTTCAATCACCTCTAATGCCCTATCTATGATCAGATCAAGAACCTTTTCCAAATCTGTATCAGAGCTTATTTTCCTTGAGACCTCATTCAGGGTCCTGAGTCTCTTATGCACCCTGGCATTCTGGATGGCTAAGGCAGCATAGTCTGCAAATGGGGAGATGAAATCTAAGTCTTTGTGGCTCTTAGTAAGTAGGCTTGCCAGGACAATTATTCCCACAACATCTCTTTTCCCCCCAATCAAAGGCACAGCTATAAAAGAGCCTCTTGAAAGATGAATATTTCCAAGGTCGGGATTCTCTTTTTCAAGATGCTCAATAAATAAGGATTTTTTCTCTTTCGCTGCCTTCACAATGATTGAGCTACTATCTAAAGGTATATCTATCTTTCCAAGATTTATCTGCTGACAACATTCTAATAGGTTCTTCTTCTTGTTCACCAGATAAAGTAGGCCCATCTCATAACCAAAGCATTTAGCTACACCTTCTAAGGTTATCTTTAAGATACCTTGAAGGTCTAAATTATGGAGGATGGAGTCAGAGATCTTTTCAAGCATTCCTGCCTTGAGGTGATAGGATTCTGCCTCGCTCCTGAGCTTTGGGTTTTCCATCCCTTTTAAGTAATCACCAAAGCAATCAATTGCCTCCTTCCACTCCCCCTTCTTTAGATGAGACTCTCCAAAATATGACTGGGTGAAGTATCCCTTGAAGATTTCGGCATAGATAGGGTTTCGTATTATGTATCTTCCCTCCTCCTTCCTCACTACTCCAGCTACATCTAATCTCTTTAGACCAGGGACAAGGCTGGACAAGCCTATTTCTCCCTTTCCATAAAGGAGGTTCTCAAGGAAAGAGGCTATCTCCTTCTCTTTAGTTGCCTCTATTGCCCTATCAAGGATGATTGATCCATCCTCAGAGATAATCTCTCTGAGGCACTCATTAAGCTCTTCTTCCTCTATTATTCTCTTTATTTGCTGAGGTGCCCCATATTTTTTGATTCCTTCCCTATCCCCTTCCTTCTTCTGAAGCCTATCCAATAGCTTATAGCATATCTTCTGAAGAAGATATGGGTCCCCTCTGGTCTCCCCATAAAGCCTTTCAATGAGCCTTTCGGAGCAGTATATGTTGATTGATTTAAAAGACCCTTTAACAAATCTTTCAACTTCATCTCTCTTAAACTCTTCAATCAGGATATTCTGGGCAATATTGAAGGGAGAGATTTCCGCCTTCTGGCTTACAGTTAGCTCAAGGAGGTTGACTGTCCCTGAGACCAAAACAGAGATGGTTTTAAGTCTTTGGTCCCTACTGGAGTCAATATAAAGGCTTCTTAGAGAGACTAAAAGCTCCATAGCTATCTCCTCTGAAATGGCATTTATCCCATCAAAGAAGAAAATTAGGGCACTTTCTGTTTTTGGAACAATAGAGTTGATAAGAAAGTGTTTGAAGAGATGACCTGTTGTAATCATTTTTGCTCCTGTAAAGCCAAGACGCAATCTACCCTTTCTGAGTTGATTATCAATGGTTTGAACTATATGTTGAAAGATCTCTTTTTTAGAAAGACGGACAGACTCTTTCAGGTCTATATAGATTGGTTCATATTTATCCTTGAGCCTCTCCATCATTTGAAGAATAAAGGTTGTCTTTCCAATCCTGTCTGGTCCTAATAAGGCGATATACCTTCCTTGTCTGATATACCCAATAACCTCAGAAAACTCCCTTTCCCTTTCAATGCAGATAAGTCTATCTTTTAAGGGATTGAGTGGCCTTTGATACTCAAACAGATTGCCTTCCCTTTTTTCCTCATTTTTGGATATCAGCGATTCTTTCATTGATGACCTCCTTAACTAAATCCCTTCTTCTGGATTCTATGTCTTTTTTTAATATGGCTGGAAATCTGCCAAAGGAAAAGGAATAGAACCCTTTATCCTTGATAAATGTGTTGGTCAGGACCAGATTATCCAATGCCTCAGTAAACTGGTCCATTCTAATCCCTAACTTTTCCCTTACCCTTTTATATATCTCCTCAGGCTTAAACCAGAAGCTCTTCGTCTCTGCAGATTCAAGGGCAATTATCTGTTCAGTCCTGTCAAGATTCGCCTCAAATTCTTTAATGAGCATCTCTTCAATCATGGACTTTCTATAGACATCAGAAATCAAATCACCAGAGACAAGGTATCCTTTACCCTTTGCCATGTCATTAATTAACCCTTCACAGAATAGGTTGATATAACAAGGGTAGCAGGATGTTAGCTTGAGGATGTGGTTAATATCCTTTATAGAATCCTCAAACCTTATCCCCAAATTTTCCAGGGGCTCTCTAATCAGCATCTCCGCAGATGACTTATCTAAGAAGAAGAGTCTTATCACCTTCACAAGGTTGTATAGGGGTGAGTCCATACTCTTTGTTTGATAATAGAGCTCTTTGAATCCCGCCATAATACATTTAGATGCACCATAGTTAGCCAATTCTCTAAGCAAAGATAGGAGTCCATATCCATTTTTTTTCTCAATATTAAGGAGTCTGTCAACCTCATCTAAAAAGAAGACGAACATCTTTTGATCGCTCTCATAGGATTTTCTGATATACCTGGAAAGGTCAGAAAAGCCTTTAATCTCTTGACCAAAACGGTAGCCTACCTCTGAAAAAAAATCAGGATATTGGTCAAAAGTGCTGCAGTCTATGAAGATGGGCCTGATATTCCCTTTTTCCTCCATCTCTTTTATCAACCTAAAGAGCAGGGATGTCTTTCCTATCCTCCTTCCACCCACTAAGGCATAGTTATTCCTGCTTCTCAAAATCTCTTTTATCTCTTCCTCTCTACCATAGAATGTGGTTTTTGCTAGACCAACACTGTTATAAGGAGAAAGGAAAGAGAGACCTGCAGACTCAATTGCGGAATGGATAAGCTCTTTCTTGGGGTTATAAGCATAAAATATATTTTTTAGCCTATCTTCATCTAATATAACAAGGGGAATATCTTCTTTCTGCCGATTAAGCTCCTCTGACCCATTAAGGGTGATCAGGAAAGATAGTCTATTATAGCCGTCTCTATTTTTTTGAATGCTCTCTACTCTTCTTAAAGGAGATTCTTTCTGATTGTATGACAGAATGAAAAGGGCTTCCTCCATTCGAATCCTCAGAGAGGTTATGTCAATCTTAAAACAGACCTCTCTATCAGAAGAAAGCCTCTCTTTGATCTTGAGACCTGTAAGATTGGTCAAGAGACTTAAAAACTCAGATGCCATTTTAGGAGAGGTCTTATTGAGTTTAAGCTGTTCCCAATAGTAGGGAAATAGTTCTGTATTCTTTTCTCTTCTTTTATCTAAAAAAATCCCTTCTTTCTCTATAGTTGAGATCGTAGACCATTGTGGCTTTGTTATCCACATCTTCAATAGGCGACGGAGTTCTTGAGGGGTGAGTTCGGATGTGTCAACAACCAGATCAGCCTTTTTTCTTATCTCCTCTAAATGCTTTCTTTCTCGCCTTATATTATCCAACAAATCACCTTTGCCAAATGGATGGGGTCTTCCTGTCTCCTTAAACCGCCTTTCTAATATCACATCTGAGGCATCTAAGAAGATGATCTTATGCTCAATCCCTAATCTGGAAATCTTTGAGAGGGTAGAGAAGAAGGCTTTAGAGAAGCCTGCCCCACGGATATCAATCAGTCTATCCTCTCGGATGTCAATACCCATGCTTACACAAGGCATCTTAGCCTTATTATCACGATAAAGGGTTGCAAACTCAGGAATTAAACTTAATGGAATGTTATCCACACAGAAAAAGCCCATATCATTAAGACCCTTTGATGCCTCTACTTTTCCTGCCCCAGATACCCCTATGAGAACAACGAATTTAATAGCCATCTCATTTTTAATTATAGCAAAATCTATGCCAATCTTAAAATTAAGTTAATAGAACGCAGATCTTCGCAGATTATCAGGATAATATTTTATGAAATCTTGTCCATCTGCGTTCATCTAAAGTCCAAAAAAGGAAATTCCTATACTATCAAGGTATTTCTTCTTTGGTGAGGGCTCTGGTTAGACAGATCCTCTATTCTGTCTATACAATCTTCTTAATTTGTGAAATCTGTGGATTAAATTTTTTCCTTGAAGATGGTATCTTCAGTTCATTTCGGCAAGAGGTTATCTGGCGTCTTGAGGTGGATATGCCATAATCTGCCTCAAGCTTAGCCTTGAGCTTTTCATCAGAGACAAGAGATGCTTCTTCCATCTCCGGCAGGATCAGCTTTATTTTGCTTCTCTTGCTCGGGAAGAAGAATTTGAGGCTTCTTTCTCCCCATCGGGTATCCACTGTTCTTCTATAGATTGCCCTGCTCACTGAGCTTATGTTCACACCTATTCTTTCTGCCAGACCCGTCTCTGTAAGAACAACAAGGTCTGCTACCCTCCCTGTCTTTATGTATTTCCTCTGTAACTCTATAATCCCCTCAATTATCTGATAAATAGTTGTCTTTCTTGCATTTACCTCCTCAAGTTTTCTTATTATCTCGGTGAGCCTCTTTTGTTTTTTCTCCATCCTATCTCTCAGGATAGCAAGCCTTTCTCTATCAATATGATATACACCCCTGACCATATCACGCAAGAAAAAGCCAATGGTCAGGTCATCTTCAATGGAGGCTATCTTTGTGTAGGTCTTATATTCTTCTTTTGGATGGCTTGTGAGAGTAGCTATCTCATAATTATCAATGAAAGAGTTGATTGCCTTTATCTGGAAAAGAGTGAGCCCTGTCTCCTCTTCTATTTCCGCAAGGCTTAGTATCTCCTCGTTCTCCCAGAAGTATCTCTTGAATTTTTCGGGCCCAATTCCCTTTATCCACTCAACTGCATCCTTATTTTCTTCCAACAAAGGCTCTATGCTCCTTTCCCTCCTATCAGGCAGAATGCCCTCTTTAAGCTCCATGGCTATACCAGCCTTAGGAAACCCCTTCATTCTGATAACCTTCTCTTCTTTGAGCAGGCAAAATATGGGGTCCTCCTCAATCTCTCTGAGATACTCCCTGAACTCCATATCCGGGATAGATAAGATGTGGCTCATCTTCATTCCCATACGCATCCCCTGCTTTATCTTAGGTTTTAGACTTAAGCTGAGCTTCATCACCTTAAATAATAGCAAAAATTATGCCAAAAATCAAGCTAAAAAGTGTCGTTGGCTTGAGAGAAATAGGGAACAATTACCGTTAATTGTCTAGGAAATAGTAAAAGAGAAGAAAAGACAGTTTACTTTAAGTCCTTTAATATCAAGCGACAACAAATAAAAAAGAATATTGTGACTTACAGCTTTTTATTCCTTTGTGCTCTTTGTGGTTCAACCTGTTTTTCTCCTTTTCGGAATTTCTACCTTTCGGGCTTTCGTGTTTCTCCTTTTATTTCAATAGTATAGGAATTTCCTTTTTTTAGACACTGATGGACACTGATTTTATTCTAACTACACAATAACCAGTGAAAATCTGTGTAAATCTGTGTCAAATAACCTGTTACAAATCCTTCAACTTGTGATAGTTTTTACTGACAAGCCTCTTCCTTTCTGTTATACTTAAGGGCATGAAGAGATTGGGTTTATTGGTTTTTTTGTTGATTGGGGAACAGGGGTTTTGTTTTAAGAGTCAGAGCGTATTTGATGGGGAAAGGATAAGGTTCTCGGTAGAGTTTTCTCCACTGGAGATAAAGCAAGAAGGGACATACTCCCTTGTAAGCTCTGCTGAATGTGATGATTCATTCACTCAAGACCGACCAAGACTTCCTATCAAAAGCATATTTCTGCTAATCCCACCCAATTCATCCGTCAGGAATATTAAAATCATTCCAGAGAAGGTTCAGATAAAAGGGGAATATGTTATCCCTGAGGTATCTCCGCCAATACCAATTTCTCAAGATCCGCAATCCGCAATCCGCGATCCGCAATTCTTTATGGGGGTATTTCCAGAAGAAGTGGCAGAAGTTAGCAATATCCAGCACTTTAAGGGATACTCTATCCTGCCTCTCATCCTCTATCCTGCCCAGTATGACTCAAAGGCGCTTTATTGGAACAAAAAGATAGAGATTGAGATAGAGATAGAGAAGCCAAAAATAGCTTCTACACCTTCGTTCTATAGGGAAGATGAGGAGACAATCAAGGGATTAGTAGCAAATCCAGACTTACTTTCATCGTATAAAAGAATTCAGAATTCAGAATTCAGAATTCAGAATTATCAATATGTGGTAATCACCGATGAAAGCCTGGCAACCTCATTCCAGCCTTTGATTGACTCTAAGATACAGAAAGGTCTAACCGCAACCATTACCACCACATCCTGGATATACGCAAACTACACTGGCAGGGACAACCAGGAGAAGATAAGAAACTTCATCAAGGATTACTACACCTACTACAGCACAGAATACATTCTTCTTGGTGGGGATGTTGAGGTCGTGCCATACAGAGGGGTCTATGCAAAAGTAGATAAGTATACGGAGTCCAATATGCCTTGTGACTTATATTTCTCCTGCTTAGACGGAGACTGGGATGGGGACAAAGACAATATCTTTGGTGAGCTTACAGACGAGGTTGACCTGATGCCAGAGGTCTATGTTGGTCGTGCACCTGTAAACACAGGCACAGAGACAGAAGGCTTTGTAAATAAGGTGATTTCCTATATCGGAAGCCCTACATCAAGCCATCTCTTAGATCTACTGTTAATCGCCTATGAAGCAGATGCTACCTCTGACTGCAAAGTAATAAAGGAGGAGATAGCCTCATTTATCCCCATCTACTTTCAGGTAGAGAAGGAGTATGAGTCAGAGGGCGGTGTCTCAATGGATAGGGTTATTGCCCAGATAGAAGATGGTGTTGGGATAATCAACCACGATGGCCATGCAAACTACCAGGTTATTCCACCCTTTGGTAGTTCAGTAACAGATGGAAGACCTATTGTTTCCTCGTAACACTTTACTCATCTGAAGTAAAGACTAACCACAGAGACACGGAGACACAGAGAATTCAATGTAAAATTATCAATTATCAATGCAAAATTATCATTGTAAAATGCTAATTGCTAATTTTGCATTTTGCAATGAATT
>JAZDOR010000013.1:0-2142 GCA_043798435.1 bacterium | reverse complement strand
GTCAATATTTTAGTCTAAAAATACACCAGTTTTAAGAAAAAGTCAAGATAATTCTTGCTTCACAAGAATTATTCGGATATGATTATTGGAAGGCTATGGAAAGAGGGGAGGATAAATAAGAATAATGTAACCAATATCACTTAAATCCTTGTGCCAATCCTGTGCCAACTTTTGTGCCAAAAAGGGTCAAAATAGGCAAGATAGACAAAATAGGCAAGAGGCTTATAACTTCAATAAAATCAATGGGTCAGGAGGATTTCCTTGATTTATCAGGCAACCCCAAAAACCTCTTCAATCTGATTCGTAGTCAGTTGCTCTATCCGTTGAGCCACGGCCGCATATTGGGAAATAGAAAGGTAAGAAATTATCGTTATAGCAGAAAATCTTCTTTAGTGAAGATAGAGATAAAATCGTAGCCTTTTTCAGCAAATTTCTCTTTTGCACCCTCACATCTATCTACTATGGCAATTACCTTTATCACCTTGCAACCCTCTTTTTCAACCTCGGAAATAGCCTTTTCAATGGAACTTCCTGTGGTTACCACATCATCCACAATCACCACATTGGAATCCTTTTTAAGGGGACCCTCAATGAGCTTCATCATTCCGTGTTTTTTTTGCTCATTTCTAACAATAAAAGCTGGAATAGGAAAGCCTTCTATATAACTTATAGCGGCGACTGCAGAGACAATTGGGTCAGCACCTATGGTTAGACCCCCAATCCCATTAACCTGCTCCCCCTTTAGCAATCCTATAATAATCTTTGCTGTGAGATAAACTCCCTCAGGATCTAATGTAACCAGCTTTCCATCTATATAGTAATTGCTTTTGCGGCCAGTAGATAAGCTAAACTCTGCTCCTTCTTTTTTAAGGGCTTTATCTTTGAGTATCTCAAGAAGCCTGACTTTCTCTTTTTCTAATATCATCACAAAATGTTAATAGAAAATAAAGATTTTGTCAATCTATTTTCCTTCAGAAAGCCTTTCTGCAAGATATTCAGGCAACTTTTTTTCTCTCATCAGGGATTGGGTTTTTTTAATCTCATAAGAGAACCGAAAGAGCTTGAATTTGCCATATCTCGTGTCAAAGAGACCAAAGCTCGGGTTTGGATTACGATCCCTTGGCTGACCAATTGAGCCCGGGTTGATGATTGCTGGATATTGCAAGGTTATTCCAGTACCTTCAGGGATATTCATCCTTATAATCTCGCCCCACTCCTTAATAAAGAGGCGAGGGCAATGGGTATGTCCAACAAAAAGTGCTTTCTCTTTTAGAATAGCAAAAGATGCAGATGCCTGTTCCTCATCAAAGATGTATTCGCTTGAAAAATCTCTGAGGCTTCCATGGACAAAGACAAGGTCATTCTCTCTTATTATCCTTGGAATAGCAGAAAGCCAGAACTTATTTTCTGCTGAAAGCACCTTCTTTGTCCATTCAATTGCTCTTCTGGCAAAGGGATTAAACCTTTTTGCATCATTCTCTCCGATTGCCGCCAGGTCATGATTTCCAGCTGAGACCAAGATATCCCGTTTTCGTATCTCTTCTATACACTCATTTGGCTGAGGACCATATCCTACAATATCTCCCAAAATCACTACCTTATCAGGATTAAACTCGTCTAAATAGGCAAAGAAAGAAAGGAGTGCCCCCAAATTTCCATGAACATCAGAAGCAACCACATATATCACAATAACAAAAAGATACCATAATAAATAAGAAAAAGTCAAGGGTTGTGGTATCAGATATACCGAGAATAAATCAGCCCTTCCAAAAATTAGTATTGGGTATAGAATCTTAGTAACTATTTACTCAAGTGAAGTAGAAGAAGAAACACGAAAGCCCGAAAGGGAGAAAACCCGAAAGTGAGAAAGAGAGTTGAACCACAAAGCTCACAAAGAGCACAAAGAATATAAACCGTCCTCCGTGACCGTTATCCGTGACCGTAAAATTTCGGTATCCGTGACCGTTATTTCTTTGTACGGACACGCTAAACGGACACGAATCACGACTAAAGTTCCTTCGTGTTCTTTGTGGTTAAAAATATTTTTTTCTGGTTTTCATTCTTTCGTGTTTTCGTGATTATATTTTATTTCTCCGTGTCTCAGTGTCTCTGTGGTTAGTCTTTACTTCAGATGGCTAAAGT
>JAZDOR010000008.1:0-4448 GCA_043798435.1 bacterium | reverse complement strand
GGAGAAATAAAATATAATCACGAAAACACGAAAGAATGAAAACCAGAAAAAAATATTTTTAACCACAAAGAACACGAAGAACACAAAGAACTATAAGAATAATTTTTAATATCTATCTTTGTGCTCTTTGTGAGCTTTATGGTTCAACTCTCTTTCTCACTTTCGGGCTTTCGTGTTTCTTCTTCTACTTCACTTGAGTAAATAGTTACAATAAAAGTAATGAAGATAACCATAGACGGCAGACTAATTGAGACAGATGGAACAAGGACTATCCTTGAAGAAGCAGCGGGTTTAGGGATTGAGATTCCTACCCTATGTCATTTTGAAGGGTTTGGGCCTCAAACCTCTTGCTTTCTCTGTGTGGTTGAGGCAGAGAAGATTCCTAAACTTATTCCTTCCTGTGCTACAAAGCCTGTGGATGGGATGATCATTCAGACAAATAGCCAGAAGGTCTTAGAGGCAAGAAAACTTTGCATTGAATTGCTATTATCTGCTCACTGGGGAGATTGCCTTGGGCCCTGCCAGAACTCCTGCCCGGCAGGGATTGATATACAGGGGTTTATAAAGCTCATAAAAGAAGGGAAGATTAAAGAATCTCTATCTCTCATTAAGGAAAGGGTTCCTTTTCCATCTTCTCTTGGAAGGGTCTGCCCTGCACCCTGTCAGGATTCTTGTCGGAGAGAGGTCTTAGAAGGAAACCTTAATATAAGGTTACTCAAGAGGTTTGTTGGGGATTGGGGAATAGAAAACAGAATACAGAATACAGAATACAGAATTCAGGAGTCAGAATTCAGGAGTCAGAATTCAGAAAACAGAATACAGAATACAAATCCCGAACCCCGAACCCCGAACCCCGAAATAAAGAAAGTGGCTGTGGTGGGAGCGGGACCTGCGGGGCTTTCTTGTGCCTACTATCTATCTCAGATGGGGTATGCTGTGACTGTATTTGAAGCTCAAAGTAAGGCTGGAGGGATGCTCAGGTATGGGATTCCAGAGTATAGGCTGCCAAAGGAGATATTGGATGCTGAGATTTCAGCCCTTGGGGTAGAAATTCTGACAGGAAAGATACTTGGGAAAGATATTAGTCTTTCGGAGCTAAAAGAGGATTTTGAGGCTATATTTATTGGCATAGGTGCCCAGAAGAGCCAAAAGATGGGAGTAGATGGAGAAGATAGCAATAAGGTGATAAGTGGGATAGAGTTCTTGAAACAGGTGGTAGAGAATACGGCTCCAGATGTAGGCAAGAAGGTCCTGGTTATTGGCGGTGGGAATACGGCCATAGATTCAGCCAGGGTAGCCAAAAGGCTTGGCGGCGATGTTACAATTCTTTACAGAAGGACAAGGTTAGAGATGCCAGCCTCAGCAGAGGAGATAGAGGATGCAGAGGAAGAAGGGGTAAAGATAGAGTTTCTTGTTGCACCTGCAAGGGTTACGGATAATGGATTAGAATGTATAAGAATGGAGCTTGGCGAACCTGATTCTTCGGGAAGGAGAAAGCCTGTGCCTATCAAAGGCTCTGAGTTTATTATTGAATGTGATACGACAATCTCTGCTATTGGTCAGGCTGTGGCTATTCCAGAAGGAATAAAACAAGATAGGCTGATTCCTGCTCAAATAGAGCCGTCAATCTTTTCTGGAGGAGATTGCACAACAGGCCCAGCTACAGTTGTAGAAGCAGTATCTGCGGGAAGAAAGGCTGCCTTAGCTATAGATGGGTATCTTAAAAGATTGCGGATTGCGGATTGCGAATCGCAAATTGAAGAGGAACAGGTTCAAGAAGAAGAAATTGAGCAATATATTCATATTAAAGAAGGGTTTACCAAAGAAGACCTTTTACCGACAGAAGAGAAGCCTGAGTATAAGACGGTTAAAGCAGAACATGAAGAAAGGATATTGAGCTTTTCTGAGGTAGAGAGCGGAATGTTGGAGGATTTGGCAAGGAAGGAGTCAGAAAGATGCCTCTCCTGTGGATGCGAAAAGGAAGATTCCTGTCTACTACGAAAATTTGCTACAGAGTATAAAGCAGAGCCTAAAAGACTTGAGGGAGACGAGAAAAGGATACAGCCTGATGTGAGTAAACCGCTGATAAAATTAGACCAGGGAAAGTGTATCCTTTGTGGAAAGTGCGTTATCGCCTGTTCCCAGATAAAAGGACTGTCCATCCTTGGTTTTGTCAATAGAGGCTTTCTCACCGAGATTAAACCTGCCTTCGCTCAAAGCCTTGCCTCAACAAAGTGTGATGCCTGCGGCGAGTGTGCCAAGGTCTGCCCAACAGCAGGGATAGCTGTAGTTAGGAGCTGTTAAAAAATAAGTGCTACAATTTTACGCCGAAATTTTCGTCAAGTGCAAGGAGAGAACGAAGGAGCATAGTCTTGAGCTATGTGACTGAGTGAAAGACACAGCAATTGACGAAAAGATCAAGTAAAATGTAGTAGTTATTTTTGGACAGCGACTAAGTTAAGAGTTTAAGAATTGAGGAGTTAAAAGACTGCTCACTAAACAAGGAGGAAGATGAATTGTGCCTGAGATAGGAGAGGTAGCAGAAGGAAAGGTAATAGGAATTACAAATTTTGGGGCGTTTGTTCAGTTTGATGATGGTAAGCGAGGTCTTATCCATATTTCAAAGATTACAGAAGGGTTTGTCAAGGATGTGGGAGATTATCTTCAGATGAACGATGCCGTGGTGGTAAAGGTCATCTCAAAGGATAAGAAGGGCAATCTTAATCTTTCAATAAAGGATATGGAGGGAGCTCCGGGCTTAACTCAAGTAAAGAGGGCTGTTTCTTCAAATCCAGAAAGAAGGGATTCTTTTGAAAGGAAGATGTCGGAGTTCTTGAGAGAGAGCGAAGAGAAGTTATATGACCTGAAAAAGAATCTTGATGGAAAGTTAGGGGTAAAAAAGGAAAAGGGAAAGAAATAAGCTGCCTTTGGGACGGTTCATTCTCATCATTTTCCCTATGATTTCTTTTGGAAATTGGAAATTGGAAATTGGGAAGAAAAGATTCTGCTCCCTCTGCTAATTTCTAATTTCAACCCCATCTTTTAACCGCAAGCTTTCAAACAAAGGTGAACCATCCCCTGCCTTTAATATGTTACTTGCTTTGTCAGAAGTCTCGTGTTCAACTCTATCTCCTCTAATACTTTAACTATCCTTTCAGATGCCTTTCCATCTCCATAAATGTTTTTACAGCCCTTTGCCCTTTCTTTGAAAGCAGGGCTGGTAGCCTCTCTTATTGCCGATTGTATCTCATCTTTTCTGCATTCAGCAAAGATAACATTTTCGCAATGCTCCCTGTCCTTGTTCCTTGAGCCAATATTTACGGAAGGAAGCCCAAAGAATGGCGCCTCAATTATCCCGGAGGATGAGTTCCCAACTAAGGCAGATGCTCTCCTTAAAAGCCCGAAATAAAAAGAGGGGGATAGGTTCTTTTTCACTATAAATTCATTAGAGAACTCGTCAATCGCTTTGATTATTCCTTCATACCCCGGATCAGCGTTTGGAAATAAGATTATTGTCTGAATTCCAAGCTCTTTTATGGCAGATAAAGCCTCTATGGCTTGTTCATAGCTTCTTTCTTTTTCAACGCTCACAGGATGGTAGCAAAATATAAGAAAATCCTCATTCTTCTTCAGCCCTGTCTCTGAAAATATCCTCTCTTCTGACTTTTGATCATATAGGAATTTCCTTTTTTGTTCTGGCTCTGCCAGAACCTTATATTTCTTACTACTGCAAGAAATATCTGGAGTAGAAAGGATAAGGTCTAATGCTGGGGCTCCAACCTTATGAATCCTCCATTCTTCCTCTCCCATCCTTATCAGCCTCTCTCTACTTCCTTCTGTAGCGACAAAGTGGATGTTCGCCAGCCTGCTTATAGAATGCCTCATTGACTCATCAATATGACCAGAGGTTGTCCTCTCCCCACCGTGTATATGGGCTATTGGTATCTGAAGAAAGAAAGCAGCTACCGCTGCCGCAAATGCCTCAATCCTATCTCCTAAAATCAAAATTATATCGGGTTTTATCCTGCAAAATGCGTCTCCCAAAGAAGAGACCCCTTTAGAGAAGGAGGAAAAGAGGGGCTCATTCCCTTTATAAAAGGAGACCTCGCAAACATTGCCAAATTCTTCTTTAATCTGAGTAAAGGTCAGTCCAAAACAAGGAAGAAGGTGTAACCCTGTGGCTATCAGGGACAGAGAGAGGTTTTTCGCCCCATCTATTGCCCTTACCACAGATAAAAGTGGTGTCCAATCAGCCCTTCCTCCTGTAACTACAAGAATCTTTTTCATAAATATATACCGAGAATAAATCGTAACTATTTACCCAATTGAAGTGCAAGAAAAGAATATAAACCACGGAGGCACAGAGGTCACGGAGAGAATTCATTGCAAAATGCAAAATTAGCAATTAGCATTTTACAATGATAATTTTGCATTGATAATTGATAATT